>JACPRK010000139.1 GCA_016190005.1 Candidatus Wallbacteria bacterium
GCCCCCCCCTGTACCCTTCCCCCCCCGCTCCAGGACCCGGCCCAGCAGCTCGACGGGCTCGAGCTCGAGGACTGGCGCCCTGTCTGCCAAGTACCACCTGAGTCGCTGCGATCACTAGCTCGACGTCGCGTTCCGATACCCTTCCCATTGGCTCCGTCAACAACGACCTGTCGACGGTAATGAGATGGGTGCAGTTTGCCACCGCGTCCCTGTCCAGACCGGTCTCAGATGCCTGGAGAAGTACGTTTTCTGGTGCCTGCGCCCTCCTCACGTTGCTCGTCGGCGGCACGCAGAACACGGTTGAAATTCGGCTTCGATTGAGGGCGTCGCCTTGAAACGACCAGAACCGGCCTTCTGAACCCTGGTCCAGACCCTGTCGGGTCGGGAAGAAATGCCCGCCTGTCCTGCCAATCGTCCTCCATAACAGAGAACGCCAATGGGGGCTCCACCCCTCGATGACTATTTCGAGAGCCTCGCGGCACGGCGTGGCGCTGACTGATCGGTCGCCGGAGCGTTCGTGGGGGCTAGCACCACGTCGCTCGCGGTCACGGTTACCGCTCCAGGACCACGTCCAGTGCGGCGAAGATGCGCTCCAGGTTACCTCGCGAGAGTCTCCCGACGGCCTCCGTCAGAAATCGCTTGTCCAGGGCGATGAGCTTGCTCGCATTGGCGACCGAGTCGCTTTCCAGACCCGTGTCCTCCCTGCCCAGGAGCACATTGCCGGGCGCCGCTGCCCACTTGAGGTTGCCCGTGAGCGGCACACAGACGACGGTGCCCAGGCGGCTCTGGTTCAGCGAGTTCCCCTGAACCACTACAACAGGCCGACGATACCCCGCGCCTGAACCCGCAGGCTGCGGGAGGCTTGCCCACCAGACGTCGCCCTGAGCGATCATGGCTCTGTCTGGCGCAAGATGCGGGCCGTCGCCTCCGACACGAACTCATCTTCGTCCCCGCCCAAGGCATCGATTGCCCGGTTCATCGCTGCGGTTACGGCGTCCGGGGAGTGACGCCTGAGATACTCTTGCACGGCCTGGCTATACAGCTGACTCCGCGATTTTCCCAGATGCTTCGCCAGTTGGTCCGCCTCGTGGAACAGCTGGTCAGGAACGGATATCGCAGTCTTCATACCGTAAGTATAACTTCCTTCTTCCGGCGAAGCACGCTCCCACAGGAGTCTGCTGCCCGGACGACCGGGCGGGGAGCGACGCCAGTGCCAGGGGAAGCACCTCGGCCTGAACCGAAAACCTGGTCCAACCCCAGGACGAGGGGGCGGCGGTAGGAGGTGTAATCGGCCATCATGAGCTGCTACCTTCACGTTCGACGCCGAGGCCTGTGCTAGGCTCCCCTCTGTGAGCCGGGGACCTGCCAGATCCTGGGGGGCTGGACGCCTGCCGCCGGAGGCGGAGGCCCGGTTCGTCGACGGCGTGGCGTTCTGCGGGAGGTTTCTGATGGGCGTCTCCGAGGTGCATGAAGCTCTCTGGAAGCTCGTTGGCATTCTGGAGGCCGAGGGACTTCCGTACGCCATCATCGGGGGCCTGGCCCTCAACGAGTATGGGCACCGGCGAGCCACCATCGATGTCGACGTGCTGATGCGCGAGGAGGACCTGCAGACGTTCAAGCGGCGATGGCTCGGCAGGGGGTACGTCGAAAGAATGGCCGGCACCGGGAAGCTGCTCGACACGGAACACGACGTGGAAGTGAACGTGCTCAGCTCGGGCCGCTTCCCGGGCGACGACAAGCCGAAGCCGATCGCTTTCCCCGATCCTGCCGCCACCGCGGTTCGAGGAGAGCGGTTCGCATTGCTCCCGATCGCGCGCTACATCGAGTTGAAGCTCGCTTCCGGGATGGTCGCTCCCCACCGAGCCAAGGACCTGGTCGACGTGCAGGAGCTGATCCGCAGCGCCGGCCTGGGCCACGAGGTGGTCGACCAGTTGCATCCCTGGGTCCGGGAGAAGTTCCTCGAGCTCTGGCGACTGGCGCAGATTCCCGATCCGTTCTGAGGGCGGGGTTCAGCGTGAGCGGCCCGGGGCGAGCCCCACTCGCAGCCGCACCCAGTTGGGAATCAGACACGGCGCCCAGTAGAGGAGCACGGTGAGGACCCCGGGGAGCTCGGGCCAGGGATGCCAGCCCCAGTTGCCCAGGGAGTAGAAACCGGCCAGATAGATGAACGCCAGCCAGACCGGTTGCGCCGCCTCGGCGTGCACCCGAGGATGGCGGCGAGCCAGCCAGTCCGTCACCGGCCCGACAATCGGAAGACAGAGGAGAAAGAATATCCAGGCGTTGACGCCGGCATTGAAGACGAGGGACTTCGCGTCCCCCGGCCGCGTCGACGAGACAATCAGCGTCAGCAGGATCGTCAGCGCGTACGCATGGACGATCGCGAACACGACCGCTCGGCGAACGAGCCGCGCGCGATGGGCGCTCGCCTCCTTGCAATCCGCCCCCCATCCTGCGACAAGTGCCCTGAACCCGGTGATGAGACCGTAAACCAGGCCGAGACGCAACGAGATGTTGAGCGTCTCGAAGACCAGCCCCGAAATCGTGGAGATGGCCCGCGCGTTCTGCTGCGCATCGGGCCACGCGATCGGGAGCCACTCGACTATCGATGGAAGCGGCATCGGATTGGCGGCGAAAAGAAATTTCGAAATGTTGTTGACCTGAGGATCTCCTCGTGTTATCTTAGCGGGCTCCCAAGGGAGAGGTCACCAAAAAACGGACGAGGTCGTCCGGAGGCGACTTGTAACCGAAGGAGAGCGTCGAGTTGCTCTGCAGAGTGAATCGATGGGCCGGCGAAAGCCGGCGACGCCGGCAGGCCCGAGGGACCGGCGGGGCGTAGGCCCGAAAGCTGTAGTGGCCCTGGGGTCCGCGAGTACCTGCGGACGCGGTAGGACAGGGGTTTTCCTAGGAGTGCAGGCCGGAGTCATCCGGTCGGTACGGACCCCTTGATGATTGGTACTGAAGGCAACGAAGACCTAAGTAGTTGCCCCGGCTGGAGAGCTCAAAGACTGACGCCGGCTCTCCGAGCGACCAGGTTCCGTGTGGTGCCAGGAGCGGGAAGGCGATTGCCTCAAGTTCCCGATCCGAGTCAATAAGCGGAATCTACGCCGTCAGCAGGTCGTCCGTAGAAGGAGTGCCGCAAGGCTGAGTTTCTTCGAAAGACTTGGTGGATAGACCCAAGAGGGTGCCGAGAGGCAGGAGTTTCAGTGAAGGTGCAAACCTTCGGTGCAGCCCCAAACAAGACCCCGCCGAAACGTATCCACTTCCCAGAAACCTCGGACCGCAAGGCCCGGGGTTTTTGCGTCTCCGGACACCCAGGACCAAGACCCCGCCGATGCAGCACCCCACTCTCATCGGCACGGCGCCCGCTACAGCTTCAATCGCCTGGCGGCGCAGCCGGCGGCGCCCAGACGCGGCGGTAGGAGTCATAGGCGCGCCGCACCTTCGTCACGTACCGGCGCGTCTCGGGGAACGAGATGTGGGCGAGGGGATCGCCGCCCGATTTGCGCCATCGGGCCAGCCAGTTGGCGGCGTTGCCGGGACCGGCGTTGTAGGCGGCCAGCACCCACTCCACCGTCCGCGCCTCGGCCGGCAGCGAGCGCGCCAGGTGCGACAGGTACCAGCTCCCCAGCTCGATGTTGCGAAACGGCTGCTTGAGCTCGCGGTCCTCGATGGCGCCCAGCCTGAGCCGCAACGCAACCCACCGTCCGGTCTCGGGCATCAGCTGCATCAACCCGAGCGCCCCCACGGGCGAGGCCCCGCCCGCGTCGTAGTGGCTCTCCTCGCGGATGACCGCATGCACCAGGTACGGATCGAGCCCCACGCGCGCCGCCTTTTCTTCCACGGCTCGTCCGAAGTTACGCGGGTAGAGGTATCGGTCCAGATGCCATCCCAGCCCCAGCTCGGCCACTTCCGGCTGGAACTTCTCCGCCAGAAGCTCCGCGAGCTGCAAGCTCCGCCGGTAGCTCTCCTGCGCCCGGCAGAGCACGACCAGGTTGAAGAGCAACTCGGCCGTCGCCTCCCGCACCTCGCGGGTCGAGGTCGTGACGATCCCGAGCCACGGCGAGAACACGGCCCTCATGCCCGCTGCGCCTTCCTGGAGCCTGACGCGGTACGGGATGAAGCCCAATCCGTACCCGGGCGCGGTGCCCGCCGTCGAGCGCACGATCCATGCCCGCTCCAGCAGTCGCCACGCCGCCTGCCTCTCGTCCCGCATCCACTGGAAGAGCCCCGCATGGCGCTGGTAGTCGAACCCCTTGGCGTCCTGCTCGGCCGCCCGCGCAATCAACCGCGCTGCCAGGTCCAGCTCCCGTCGAAAGAGCGCCACCGGCATCAGCCGCACGCACTCCGGCGCCGCGATGGTCCGGGCCGCCAGCTCCTCCCGCGACACCGGCGGACCGGGCCGTTCCTCCAGACTCCGCAGAATCACCAGGTCGAAGAAGGCGCCCAGTTCGCCGCGCGCCAGCTCCGAAGATCGGCGCAGCCACTCCACCGCCTCCTGCTTCTGCCCCCGCATCGCGTACCAGAGCCCCAGGTAGAGATGTACGAACGGGTTTCCCGGCGACCATTCGAGCGCGTTGGCCAGTCCGGTACCCAGTTCGGCCCGCTCCCCACCTTTGCCGGCACCTGCCGCCTTGAGAGCGCCGGAACCCTCCTTGAACGCCCGCACCGGGCCCAGCAGCTCGCTCCACGCCACCAGTGGGGCAAACGACCAGTACCAGGTAACCGGGACCAGCGCCAGCGCTGCCCAGAGCAGCCTCACAACCGCAGGACCTGCCAGTCGAAGCCGAGGCAGCGGTCCATCTCGACGCCCAGCGCCCCGTCGAGCACCAGCCGCTCCGCCGCCGCCAGATCTCCCCTCATGTCACGGTCGCCCTCCAGGGCCGGCACCCGCTCCCGCAGACGGCGGTAGGCGAGCAGTGAGCCCGTGCCCGGCTTCATGCCGTCCTGGAACTCGAGCCCCTGGCACGCCGTCAGCATCTCGATGGCGAGGATCGTGGCCGTGTGGCGGATGACCTGGTGGGCCTTGCGCGCGGCGGTCGTCGCCATGCTGACGTGGTCTTCCTGGTCGGCTGAGGTCGGGATCGAGTCGACCGTGGCCGGATGGCAGAGCACCTTGTTCTCGCTGGCCAGCGCAGCCGCCGTGTACTGCGCGATCATCAGTCCCGAGTTCAGCCCGCTCTCGCGGACGAGGAACGGCGGCAGATGCGACAGACTGGTCGTGAGCAACCGGAACGTCCGTCGCTCCGAGATGGCGCCCAGCTCCGACATCGCGATGGCCAGCAGGTCCATCGCAAAGCCGACCGGCTCGCCGTGGAAGTTGCCGCCGGGAACGACCTTGTCGGAGGTGAGGATCGGGTTGTCGGTGACGCTGTTGATCTCGATGGCGACGACGCGGCGGGCGTACTCCCAGGCGTCGAGCACGGCGCCGTGGACCTGCGGGATGCAGCGGATCGAATAGGAGTCCTGCACCTTGTCGCAGCCGATGTGGGACTGGCGGATCTCGCTCGCGCGCATCAAGGCGCGCACGTAGGCCGCGATCTCCGCCTGGCCCGGATGCGGCCGCAGCTGCTGGATCTCCGCGTCGAACGAGGTGTCGCTCCCGTGGAGCGCCTCGGTGGAGAGCGTGGCAGCGATCGCCGCCGACTTCTGGAGGGCCAGCGCCTCCACCAGCGCCATGCAGGCGATGCTGGTCATCACGGGCGTCCCGTTGATGAGCGACAGCCCCTCCTTGGCCGCCAGCTTCACCGGCTCGAGACCCGCCGCTGCCAGCGCCTCCGCTCCCGGCATGCGCCGGCCGCGGTAGCTTGCCTCTCCTTGCCCGACGAGCACGAGCGACATGTGGGCCAGCGGCGCCAGATCGCCCGAGGCGCCAAGCGAGCCCTTGGCCGGGATGACCGGCACAACTCCGGCGTTGAGCAGCGCAAGCAGCGAGTCGATCAGCTCGGGACGGACTCCGGAGGCGCCGCGGGCCAGGGTGTTGGCGCGCAGGAGGAGCACGCCGCGGACCACGTCGTCCGGCAGAGGCTCTCCGGCGCCGACGGCGTGCGAGAGGATCAGGTTGAGCTGCAGCTGCTCCAGATCCTTCTGGGGAATGCAGACGCGCGCCAGGTCGCCGAAGCCGGTGTTGACGCCATAAACGGGTTCGCCGGAAGCGAGGTAGGCCTCCACCCGCAGGCGGGAACGGGCGCAGCTCTCGCGGGCACCTTCCGAGAGCCGGACCCGAACGGAGGGGTCGGTGGCGACGCGGTGAACCGAGGCGATGTCGAGGCTTTGGCCGTCCAGGTCGAGAGATTGGGTCATCGGGAGGCGATGATACAGCCCGGATGCGGCCGGTGGAAACAAAACGGGCCGGCCTTGCGGCCGGCCCAGATGGGAGGATGAGGTCCCCGTGAGAAGCGAGTGCTACTGGAGAAGTGGAGAGGTTTCGTTCAGACCGCCGTTCAGGCGGTTGGCGCACTGCGGGCAGCCACAGTTGCCGCCGGCGCACGCCGCGCCGCCCGGGCAGTTGGGATTGCCGCAGCCCGCGCCGCCGTTCAACTTGGCGAAGGAGCTTCCGGAGAGGCTCGAGCCGCTCCCGCTGGCGAAGGGGCAATTGCCGCTGCCGCAGCTCTTGCCCGGGCCGCACTGGCCGTTCTTGCAGCCGCCGGCCCCGCAACAGCCGCCGGCGCTGGCATTGCTGCCCAGCTTCGGAACGGCAAAGGGGCTGAAGTTGGCCTGGTCGGTGGCCGAGGGAGAGGTCTGCGAGACCGACGGCGCCGCCGGCGCCGAGAGAGCCGGGGCGGACCCGTTGCCCCCTCCAAGGAACGCCGCGCCGATCATGGCGACGGCGAGCATCAGGTTACGGAACACTCCGCACGCTCCTTTCGTGAGGCGCCTCCGGGGGGCGAGGCCTCTCCTCGTCCCGGGGCACCGCGCCTCCATAGGCAATGGCGATGCCATGACGCCGAAAGCCTTCGTTGCTGGCCCATCGCGGCCCGGCCCACCAGAGTCGAGGGAGCTTTTCTATCCCTTGGGGGAGATTTCCTGCCCCGCGGCCCTCGCGCCGGCTGCCAGGCCAAGCGCCACGGCAAACGGCAAGAGGAGCGCCGCGGCCAGATAGAGCATCGTCTGCCGCCCGGCGAGCAGCAGCCGCCCGAGCTCCGCGAACGCCGCCAACGGCCTGGCCGCCCGGAGCTCGCACAGTACGAGCCCTGCCCGGAAGGCGATCTCGTCCTCGGGCACGAGCGTGTACGGGAGCAGCGCGCGCAGGTGCGCTGCGGCGGCCCCGGCGTTGCCCGCCCGGGCGTCGAGCCGGGCCAGCGCCAGCAGGAACGGCGCCGGCGCCTCCCCGGCCGCGCCGGCCTTGGCCACGCGGCGCGCTAGCGACTCGGAAGGTCCGTCGAGGCAATCGAGCAGCCAGCGGCGCCTGGGCCCGAGCTCCAGCGCCCGGCCCATCCAGGCCTCGGCCAGCCCCTCGGCGCCTGCCCCTCCGAGCACGGAAGCTGCCAGGGCGGCGTACCGCCAGGCAGACGCCGCACGTGCGCCGGCGCGCGCTTCCCAGGCCGTCAGGCGCCTCGCCGCGTCCTGATGCCGGCCCAGCCGAATGGCACTCCTCACCTGCACCCGAAGGACCGCCTCGCCAACGACCGCACCGTCCACCTGAAGGCCGTCCAGCAACGCCTCGAGCTCGCGCGGGTCTCCGGCGGCCGTCACTGCGGCAGCAACCGCCGAGGCGCCCAGGCCCGGCTGCGCGAACCGCTGTTCCAGGAAGGCGCGAAGCTCATCGCGATGCCCCGCTCGCGCAAGCCGCTCCGCTATCCCGCGGGCCACCGCTTCGCTTCCGGGGCGCGCGCGCCAGCAGCGCCTGAGAGCCTCGAGCGCCGCCTGCCCCTCGCCCGAGGCGTCCAGCGCGCTCGCCAGCAGAACCGCGGCCTCTGCTTCTCCCGGGTGGCGCTTGGCCAGCGGCGCCAGCAGTGCTGCCGCATCGGCGGACCTGTTTGCCTGGAGCATGCGCCGGGCCGTCAACGTCACGAGGCCCGGGTTCGCGGGAGCCAATCGCGTCAACGGCTCCAGTCGCTCCAAGAGCGTCCTCCGCCACGGATTGGCCAGCAGCCCGGGGAAGTTCTCCTCCAGCCGGTCCATCGTCAGCAGGAATGACTCGAACCCCTCGGTCAGCTCCAGCTCGGCGCCGTCGGCGCGAAGCCGCTCGCCCAGCAGCTCGTAGAAGGTGTCCTCCTGGTGACCCACCATGGTCACGCTGGCCAGGCGGGCCGTGAGCCGGGAGTGGATCAGCGGGTCGCGCGCCTTGGCCCGGTCCTGCCGTAGGAGCTGCTCCACGACCGGCTGGTCCCTCAGGGCCGGCGTCTTGGTCAGCGCGCGCTGCAGGTAGTCGCGCCTCAGCTCCGGCCGACTGGCCAGCCGCTCGAGCATCCAGAGCGCTCCTTCGATCGGCCTCTGGGCCGGCACCAGGTCCAGCTCGAGCGCCACGGCCGCAGCCGGAAGCCCCGAGCGCAGAAGAGCATCCAGCAGTCCCTCGAGCGCCTCGGTCCGCGACGCCCCTTCGCCCGCCAGGGCCAACGCCCGCGACGCCCGGACCAGCACCTCGAGCTCCGTGTCCAGGCCGGAAAGCCGGCCCCCGTGGATCACCTCTGCCAGCGTCCGCTCCCAGGCCTCGACGCCGCTGGGGTCGGTCGACTCGAAGGCTCTTCCGAGGACAGTGCGAAGCCTGGCGGCAACGGCCGCGTCGGCCTTCGAGCGGCGCCAGCGGGCCAGGTGACCCGGCACCTCCGCCCGCCAGTAGGCGCGCTCGGCCATCGCGGCCAGGGTCTCGAACGGCCGCCGGTGCGGCGCCGGCCGTCTCGCCTCGCGGACCGCCTCGCGCACGGCCTGCCTTTCGGCCGCCGTCAGAAAGGAGGACTTCAACAGCGGTAACACCACGCTCTCCAGGTCGCCCTCCATCCGCTTGCGCCGAGCGGCTAGCGCCCGGCGCTCCAGGAGGAATCTCGTTTCCAGCTGGCCCCGCATCCGCAGGAGCGCCGCGCTTCCAGGAAATCTCTCGAGCGCCCGCGCCAGCCGGTCCAGGGCCAGGCGCACCGGAGCCTCGTACACGTCATCTCCGTCGCTGAAGAGCGTCCTCGAAGCGTTCAGGAGCGCAAACGTCGCGGGCTCGACAGGCTCGCGGGAGAGCCCCCCGCCCGGCAGCGCCCGGCAGACGTTCACGGGGACCAGCCATCGCATCCGCATGTCGAGCGGCTGGTGCGTCTGGAACGCCAGCGGCGCGCGGCCCCCGACCCGCCCGCTGACCGACTGGCTCTGGCCGTCGATGAGCATCAGGTACTCGTGCTCCCCGGCGGGCAGCGGCAGGTCGATGCTCCAGACGCCGTCGCCCTCCGGGTCCGACAGGAGGTGGCGGCCGCTGGACCAGCCGTTGAAGCTTCCAGCGATCGACACGCGACGCGCCAGCGGGGCCAAGAGCTGAAAACGGATGCCGCTTGCCACGGCGCAGGGCTCCAGCGACGGGAGCGAGGGCTCCGCGGCCCGCGCAGGCACCGGCAGCATCAGGGCGAGCAGGAGCCCGGTCACGGCGACGCCGGCCGGGGAGAGCCTGGCCCACAGGCGCCCTTTCACAGTCCGATCCCCCGCGCCAGCTCGCCGGCCAGCGCTCCGAGCACCACCTGCACGTGGTTGAAGGCGACGTGCGCCAGAATGGGCGCGTAGACGGAACCCTTCCATTCATAGAGTACCCCCAGAAGCAGCCCGAGCACGGCGAGCGTCCCGGACGGCGGACCGCCGTGAGCGGCGGCGAAGAGCACGGCCGTCGCGAGCACGCTGCCCGGCCGCCCAAGCGCCCCCCTGAGCGCGCGCTGCACCACGCCCCGGAAGAAGCACTCCTCGGCGATGGGCCCCGCGGCGCTGGCCAGGAGCATCCGGGCAAGCGCAAGCGCCCCCAGGCCGGCGCCAGGCACGCCGCTCCAGGCGCCGCCGGGCTGGGCGGCGGCGAAGAGCGCGGCCATGCTCAGCCCCGCTGCCACACCCGCGACAGCGTGGAGCACGGGCCGCCCGGGCGGCAGCCCCAGCAGCCGGCGCGCGCCGCGGCCGCCGCCGGTCAGCCGCAGGTACTCGACCGCCATCGCCAGCAGTCCGAGCTGGAGCGCGGACGAAACGGCCAGCTCGACCCACTGTGCCCAGCCGGGCGCCAGCGCTGCGCCGAATCCCGTCACGATGGCCGCCACGCGCGACGCGAAGCCGAAAAACGAGACCAGGACGAGCGCGTCGGCCAGCGAGAGATCGTGGGCCAGCAATCGCTCCCGTCCCCACATTGCCCAGGCCGCCGCGACCGCCTGGAAGAGGATGGTGAGCCGGGTGACGGAGTCGGCCTCCCCCATGAGGCCGGCGGTGCCTACGGCCGCCAGCGACCAGAGCAACGCCGTGCGGATGCCGGCCGGTGAGAAGACCTCCGCGGCGGCGCCCGGAGCAAAGCAGAGGAGCTCGATCAGCAGGATCGGCATCAATGCCGCCGCTGCCAGGACGCCGCCTGCAGCCGGCGCGGCCGCGTCGACGGGATACGCCGCAAACAGAAGTGCCAGTGCGGCTGCCATGGTCAATGCCGAGCAGGAGACGGCCTTGAGCGCCGCGAGGCCTCCGCGCGACACCGGCATCGGCGGTGGTCTCGTGCCCTCGGCCAACTCGAAGAAGCTGGCTCCGAGCGCGGTGGCTGCGAGGATGACGAACGGAGCCAGGAGTGCCGCGGGAGGCAGCCCCAGGCCCAGAGGATTCAAACGATGCACCAGGACCAGCGACACGGGGAAGAGGACGGGCAGCGCCGGCGCCAGCATCAGATTGGCGCGCCAGGCAGTGATCGCGTCTTTGAGCAGAAGAGCCAGCGCCGGCGAGGTCGCGTGGGGCCAGAGCGCGTCCCAGACCGTTCCGAGAGCGCGCGCCCCGCGCGCCCGCTGCGTGCGCGCCAGCAGCAGGTGCGGCGGGAACCGGGAGCTGGCCCACTGACAGGCCATGAGCGCCAGGAGCAGGCCGGCCCACCCCGCGGCGAGCGGCCCGGGCTCCAGGAGCGCGGTCCCTTCCAGGGCCAGCGAAAGCGGTGCCGGGACCAGGAATCGAACGCGTGCCTCGAGCGCCGACAAGGGCTCCAGCACGGACGGCGCAGCCCGCAGCCGCGTGGAAAGCTCGATCGGGTTCACGCCCGTGGCGGCCAGGACGGCCGCGAAGGCCAGCGCGGCAGCGGCCGCGGCCAGCGGTTCGGCGCGCCAGCTCTTCGGCAGCCATGCGCGGAAGCCGACAATCAGCGCCAGCGCCGCTGACTGCACCAGGGTCCGCAGGGCGACGTAGAGCGCCAACGCCATCACCAGCGCCAGCGCCGCCCACCCGGCGCCGTGCGCCTGCGCCAGCACCAGCGCCGCGAGCGGCGGCCCCAGCAGCAGGAACCCGAGCGGATCGACCAGCGCCGCCGCCAGCGCGCGGGACGTGAGCACCGCCCCCGTGCGCACCGGCATCGTCACGAGCAGGTAGAGGTCCCGCCCCTCGCGCGTCGTGTCCAGCGACCGGGCCGCCGAGCCCCCGGCCCCGATCGCGAACAGCAGCCCCAGCGCCAGCGCCACCCCCGCCGCCGCCAGCCGGAGTTCCAGCCCTGTGGCCTCGGTCCCGCCAAAGGCCCTCAACGCCGCCAGCTGCCTCACGGCCCCCAGCGCCGTCCCGAAAGTCGACGTGAGAAAAGCGAAGACGAGACCATAGAGCGCCGCCGCCAGGACAAACGACACCGCCTGTCGCCGCTGCCGGCGAGCCACCGCGGGCCGCAACCGGTGGAAGAGCGTCAGCGCCAGCGGCCTCGCCAGCTCCAGTGTCGTCAACATGCTCGTGGCTCGCACGACCACGCGATGGAGCGTGCGCGCGCCCCGCCGCCGCCGGAAAACCCGTGGCGTCTACCTGTACCGGGTTTTTCTCGAAAAACCCGGTACAGGTAGACGCCACGGGTTTTTCTGCCGTGCGGAACCTGGCCGCGAGAGGTACCGTGCACGGGACTACGGCGCCTCACGGGCGAGGAACTCCACGGCCTGGCCGAGCGTGTAGGGCATCGGGTGCTGCTCGCGATAGACCAGAAAGAAGCGATTGGTGACATTCGACTTGGGGGGCGAAACCTCGCTCACCTGGCCGCTCTCGATGGCGTCGACGACAGCGTGGCGAGGGAGAACTCCCATCCCTAGTCCGGCCTTGACCATGGTGATGATGGCCGGGATGTGGTTGACCACGTGCCCGATGCGAATCTCGCCCGCCCGGTCCGGGTAGTTCACGTCCAGCCAGCGCTTGAGCATGTAGTCATTCTCCTCGACCACCACGAAGGGCCGCCGGAAGACCACATCGTCGGCCTTCGGCGGACGCCGCTTCCTGCCCGAACCGCCCGGCACCAGAAGCACGTACTCCTCCTCGAAGACCGGTATGTGCTTCAGCCCCGTGCCCGCCGCCGCTATCCGGTCCAGGACGATCCCGAAGTCGACCTGCCTCTCCTGCAACAGGTTGCGGACCGATTCGTCCCGCCCCACCGTCACCCGGTAATCGACGCGCGGGTTGGCCTTCTGGAAGGCGATCAGCCTGGGTAAGAGCCACGTGTCGGCGATCCCCGACGGGCTGGCGCATCGCAGCGTGCCCTGGATACTCTTCTGCAAGTTCTTGAGCGTCGTCTCGACCTCCGTCAGCCGGCCGAAGAGGTCGATGCAGAACTCCTGCAGGTAGCGCCCCGCATCCGTGAGCGCCACCGTCCCCGGGTTCCTCTGGAACAGCGCGACCCCCAGACTCCGCTCCAGGCCTCGAATCTGATGACTCACGGCCGGCTGCGTCACGAAGAGCTTCCGGGCCGCTCGCGAAAAACTCCGGCTCTCGGCGACAGCCATGAAATGGCGCAACGCATTCAGTTCCAGCACTGGAGCGCCTCATTAGTTGCGTTTATGCCGATCATACAATTTATGAATTTTACTACGGGTCGATTTTCCAATATAATTGCCGCAAATCCAACAAGCCACTACCAAATCCTGAAAGGGGAGCCCAAAAAATGTTCAACCTCCGTAAGCTACTCACCATCGGTGCCCTGGTCCTGTCGCTCACCGGCGCCGTCCTGGCCGGCCCGACCTCGCACTTCCCGTACCGCGAGATCGAGAACTGGCGCAACGAGGGCATGACCTTCGTCGTCCGGGACGCCCAGGGCCACATCATGCACCACGCCAAGGGCCACCTGGAGAAGTGGAAGAGCGAGCAGTACCAGGTCTGGGTCGTCCGCGACAAGGCCGGCCGCTTCCTTACCTACATGCACGGCCAGCTCGAGCGCTGGACCGACGGCTCGCTGCGCCTGGTCCTCCGCAATAAGAGCGGCCTCTTCGTCGCCGTCGCCGTCGTTCGCTACGTCAACGGCAAGATGCTCCTGATGCCGTTCGAGATGATCCAGCAGACTCTCGACAAGGCTGCCTGAGCTCCCCCCCGAAACTCTTACCGCCCGCCGGACTTCACGGTCCCGCGGGCGGTTTCGTTTTTCCGGCCGGACCTGCTTCGAGCTCCTGGAGCCCCCGGTAAGCCTCCTGCAACCCCTTGTGGAGCGCCAGCGCCTCCTGGTAGACCCGGCGCGCCTCACCCGGACGGCCCAGCAGCGCCAGCGCGCGACCCTGCAGGCTGAGCGCCAGAGAGCGATTGTGCCGGTCGAACTCCCCGTTGCCGGCCGATAGCAGCGCCGATCGCCGGGCGTGGGCCAGCGCCATCTCCAGATCCCTTGTCCTGCTTCCCCCGCCCAGCGCCCTGCCCAGCTCGATCGCCTCCAGCTCCGAACGGGCCAGCCGCTCCCAATTCGCCCAGCCCGCCGGGTTGAGCAGCGCACACCACCGCGCGGCGCGAACCGATTCTGCCAGCCGCCCCATCTGCCTCGAGCAGACGGCGAGCCGGTACCAGGCCTCGGCGCTCTGCGGATGGCGCTTCGCCGTGCGCACCATCAGCTCGCACCCCTCCCTCCAGAGCTTCCAGGCCGGCCCCTCCGGCGGCTCCGCGTCGTCCTCCAGGAACCCGGACGCCAGGATCACCACGTTGTCGCCCGCGATCCCCCGCTCCTCGGCGATCCGGATCAGCGAGTACGCACGGTAGAGCGGCGGCAGCTCGCACCTGGGCCAGTCGCGCTCGAGCTCCCGGGCGATCTTGATCGACTTGTTCAGCTTTCCCAGGTCGAAGGCCTGCCAGTATCGGCCCCGAACCTCGCCGGACGGGCAGCAGTCGCTGCAGGTGGTCGAGGGCCCGGCCGCCGCGCTCAGCGCGAAGCCCGCCCCCCGCTCGAAGACGAGGTCCACCACCGGCACCGTCCGGAACTGCTTCCGAGGCACCTCGATCCGGACCCAGTTGTACCCGTCTTGCAGCAGCCCGTCCGGAACCTGGGCCTGCCACGTGGAAGGCAGGTCGCCCGGTTGGAGCCGGGCCATCGGAGGCGACCCGGGCCCGACGGATTCGAAGCTCACCTCCGGCCTGGCGCCTGGCTCGCCCGGAATCTGTACCCGCAGTGCGGGCTTGCCGATCGAGCGCACATTGACCAGCAGCAGCTCGCCCAGGAAAACGGTGCTTCCGGCCACGCGCGCCGCCGGGTCGGGATGCGGCTCCACCCAGGCTGCCACGTCCAGATCGCGGACCATCACCTTCCTCAGGGCGGCCAGGTTCTCCTCGAGGGTCTCGATCCGCGCGGTCGCGGTGGTGAGAACTTCGCTGGCCGGAGGGCCCGCCGGCAGTGCAGGTGACGAGACGACCTCAGCCCGGCGCGGGACGCTCCAGGCAGCCACGAGCGCGCCCGCCGCACCGACGGCCACGGCCCCCCAGATCCACGGTGCCATGCGCCCCCGGGTCGAGCCCTCGCCTGCCATCTCCTCGGTCGGACCTGCAGCTGGCTTTGGCACCGGCCCGGGCACGCCGCGCCGCCTGGCCGCCCCCACGAGCGCCGTCGGGACCTGGCCGCCCCCCCGCCCAGCTCCACTTCCGACCGGCCCTGCCGAGGCGAGAGTCTGGGCCGAGGCCCGAAGACCCAGGGCGCTCCGGGCCGCCTTCGCGCCCGAGCCCGATGACACCACCGAAAGTTGCTCCAGCGCCTCGGCGAACCGCGCGGCGCTCTCGTAGCGGTCGGCGGGCGCCTTCGCCAGGGCTTGCAGGATCGCCCGATCCCACTCGGCTGGAAGGGTCGTGTTGTACCGCGATGGCGGGTCGGGGGCCTGCCGCAGGTGCGCCTCCACCAGCTCGATGGGATTGTCGGAGGCAAACGGCGGCCGCCCCGCGAGCATCTCGTAGGCGACGACGCCGGCAGCGTAAATGTCAGAGGCCGCGCCCGCCGGCCGGCCCGAGCACTGCTCCGGCGACATGTACTGGGGAGTGCCGAAGAGCAGGCCCGTGCGCGTGCGCCGGCCGCCGCCAGTAAGTTCCTTGGCGATGCCCAGGTCGGTCAGCCGGGCGTTGCCGCTCGGGTCCAGGAGGATGTTCTCGGGTTTCACGTCGCGATGGACGGCGCCCGAATCGTGGACCGCTTGCAGGCCGTGAAGCGTCTGCGCCGCCAGCTCGAGCGCCTGGGCTGGCGGGATGCCCTTCTCGATCGACGCCCGCAGCGACAGTCCGTCGATCAGCTCGAAGGCGATGTAGAGGCCGAGCGCGCCGCGTCCGCTGCCCAGGACCCGCACCACGTTGGGGTGCGAGATCCGGGCGGCCAGCCGGGCCTCTTCCAGGAACCGCTGCTCGGCGTCCTCCATCCAGGCCGAGCTCCGCAGGAGCACCTTCAGCGCCACTGGCCGGTCGAGCGAGATCTGCACGGCGCGGTAGACCGTGCCCATACCGCCGCGGGCAATGATCGACTCGATGCGGAACTGACCGCCGATCTCGAGCCCGTCTTCGAGCGCCGCCCGTTCGTTGGCCCTCAGGTGACGTACTCCTTGGCGATCTGGCGGACGGCCTGGTCGGAGAGGACGTGGAAGACGCGCAGCTTCTTGAGCGTGACGGGCGAGAGGCAGCCGATCGGCACGAAGACGACCTTCTTGCCGAGTCGCCGGGCCCAGGAGACGATCCGCCCGCGCGGCGGCCTGGGAGCGACGTAGACGACGTGCTTCTCGAGACTGTAGTCGACGGCCGCCATCAGCATCCGCTCGGGCTTCGACTCGGCGGCGGCGTAGAAGCCGTCGGTCCAGACGTCGTAGAGGCGGCCGGGCGGGTGCGTCATGAGGAACCCGCCGTAGTGGCAGCGGGCGATGCCCGGGCCGACGATCTGGCCGGTGGCCGCCGTGGAGTAGTAGGCGAGGTCGGACTCCTGCTCGTGTTCGCCCCACCAGGTGACGCACCAGGGGAACCGCTCACCTTTCCTGTCCTCGTCGAACACCACGACGACGGCGCCGACGCCGCCGGTGACCCGGCCCGCTTCGCGCACGTAGAGCTTCTGGCCGTCGTGCCAGTTGCGCGTGGTCTCGCGCAGGTCGACGCCGTCGCGAAGCGAGGTGGTGAACGGCTCCACTCGGGAGCGCTCCTCGCTCAGCATCTTGCCGGCCTTGGTCTTGAGGAAGCGCCCGAAGTCTTCCAGAGTCAAATCCTCCGGTGGGTACGAGCAGATCCCGCCCGCGCGGAACTTCTCGCGCCACTCGCCCGGGCGCGCCTCCCGCTTGCGCGCCCGCATCGGTAGCGAGGCCTCGCGGCGGCTGCGGTCGGGGAATCGGCAGCGGAAGCGAATCCTGCGCACGCCCAACCAGATCTCCTCGCCCTTGACGCGGATGGTCTCGAGCTTCCCGGTGCGATCCACGAACGGGTAGTCGCGACCCAGCTCCCAGACCTCGTGGGCGAAGTTATCGTCCACGCACGAGCGAGCGCCCGCCAGCGTCTGGAAGAAGTCGGGGAGCAGCCGCGCCTCGGCGATGGCGTAGCGCCTGAGGAAGCGCGTCAGGGTGCGCAATTGCCAGGGCTGGACGGTCTCGCGCGTGTTCTTGCGGTAGCGGGCGCGGGCGGCGCGCAACAGCCCCATGAGCAGGTCCTGGCGGTCGGGGAAACAGGGCGCGGTCGCCTCGCCGAGCGGCCCGGGCAGCAGCCGGTCGTGCTCGGAGAAGTCGGGCGGCGCACCCAGCGCCGGCTTTGCGTTCGCCGGGGGACGCGGACCCGCTACCGGCACCAGCCTGAGCACCGGCCGGGCGCCGGCTTTCAAAGGAGGCGATGGAGCTTCCGGCTCTTTCGAGTCCTCCGAAGGGACGGGCGCCTTCGAGCTCGACAGGGCCCTGGCCGAATCGCTGCTCAGATAGACGGCGGCGCCTCGCTTGAGCGGGGAACCGGCCGTGTCGAAGAGCCTTCGCAAGAGCTCCATCAGCCCCTTTTCGATGCCGCCCGGCGGTTCCAGCGGCCCGGCGCCAGGAGCGCGGTCAGCCGTCGGGCCCCCGGGCCCGGGCGCGGCCGGTTGCTTGGGTGGCCGCTGGGGAGCGACGGGCCCCACCAGCCGCAGCCTGGGCGGGTTCTCGCCCGGGTCGTCGGGTTCCTCCTCGTCGGTCCGAGGGGGCAGCGGCTGGGCGCCCGAGCGCCAGCGCTCGTAGACGGTGGTCACGAACGGGTTCTCCTGCATCACCTCTCGGGCCGAATCGAGATGCAGGTTGAAGAGCCGGGCCCCGCGGCGGTGGACCCGGCCGGCGGGCCGGATGCGGGCACCCTCGATCCGGGCGAGCACGGCTTCGACGTGGGCCATGCCGCAGACGAAGAGGACGCGCTCGTGGCTCTCGAGCAGCCGGCCGAGCCAGTAGGCCATGTGCTGCTCGCGCTGCGCGTCGAGCGGGCTCGGGTCCGGCTGCGGCCGGGCATGCTCGCGATAGGCCTCCCAGATCCGCGCCAGCCCCAGCCGGCGGACGGCGTACGGATCGGGCATCGGCTCCGGGTAGAGCGGATAATCGTCGACGTCGAGGTCGACCAGGTGGACGGGAATGGCGCGCTCCAGTCCGCAGCGCAAGGCCTCGCAGGCCGCGTCGCACGGCTCCACCGGCACATACACGGCGCCGCCGCGGGTGTCCGGGTAGAGCACCACCGACGGATAGGGCAGCCGCCGCACGGCGGTCAGGATCGGCTTGTGGAGGGTCGAGGGAAGCTCGACGGCAATCGCCTCCGGCCGGTAGCGCTCGATCTCGAAGCGCGTCCAGGCCGCGTACTCCATCTGGTAGTGGCAGATCGGAACGACGCGCAACCGCCCCCATTCCAGCGCCGGCCGCAGGTCCGCGGGGGAGGACATCACGCGCTCAGGGCTTCGGCTCGGGCGACGCGTCCATGTAGCGCGAGGCCTCTTCGCCCAGCGTCATCGCCACGGATCGGCTGAGCGCCTGGCGCACCGTGAGCGTCTCGGAGCGGAGGACCTTGGCGGCGTACCGGGCGACGTTGATCCCGTCCCGGACCGTGAAGCGCTCGTCCTTGTCGTGGGCCTTCTGGAGGAAGTCGACGACGTACGTCAGGATCTGCTCCTCGACGAAGGGCAGGTTCTGCCGCAGGATGGTCATCTCCTCCTTGCGATCCGGGAAGTCGATGAAGATTTGCGGCTGGATGCGCGAGTGGATGTACTCGGGAATCTCGAAGGTGCTGGCGTCGTCGTTCATCGTGGCGCAGATGCGGAAGTCGCGGTGGGCGGGGATCTTGATACCGGCGACGATCGATTCCACGTAGCGGCGGTTGTCGAGCAGCGGCGCCAGCGACGCCCAGCTCTTCTCGCTCATCCGGTTGCCCTCGTCCAGAATGCAGACCCCACCGCGCAGCATCGCCGTCACCACGGGGCTGGCCACGTACTTGATCTGCGAGGCGCCGGCCACCACCGGGGTCACGATCAAGTCCTCCGGCCGAGTGTCCATCGTCGCCTGCATGATGTAAGCCTCGCGGCCCAGATGACGCGCCGCGGCGTAGGCCAGCGTCGTCTTGCCCACGCCGGGCTTGCCGATAAGCCTGGGGTTGAGCGGCAGATCGTCGTCGTGGAGCACCATCCAGGCCGCCAGGAGCTGGCGCATCAAGTCTTCCTGGCCCACCCAGGTGAGCGGCAGGACGTCCGGGTTGGCCAGGTGCAGCTCGACTCCGTCGAGGGTAACGGTCCTTTCGGGCGACTTCATGTTCTGACGGAGATCCTACCTCTCTCGGAGCGCTGCGGCCTCAGCCGCTTCTCCATTTCCACGTGGTCGATCCCGGCCTCCTGGAAGACCTCGGAGCACTCGCGGAACCCCTCGCGGGCGTAAAAATTGCGGGCGTGCGTCTGCGCGTGCAGCCTCGCCGTCGGCAATCCCATCCGGCGCGCCTCGGCCAACAACAGTTGCAAGATGGCGCGGCCCAGGCCCGAGCCGCGGCGCTCCCGGGCTACCGCCATCCGACCGATCCGGGCGGTGCCTCCCTCCACGACCAACCGGCCGGTGGCGACGACGGTCCCGCAGACGGTGGCCAGAGCGTGGACGGCGGTATCGTCGTGCTCGTCGCGCTCGATCTCCTCCGGCACCTGCTGCTCGCGCACGAAGACCTCGGTGCGCAGGCCGATCGCGCGATCGAAGCCCGCCTTGCCGTGCACCAATGCGTAGCGCACGCCCGGGGGGCGCCGGCTCTGGGCCTTGCGGCGCAGCAGGCGGCGCTGTTGGGCCAGCGGCAGAAGAGGAGCCGGAAGCTCCGCCGACTCCTTTCGGCCGATGCGGGCGCGGTCGATGGGCGTGGCATGGCGCAGGCCCGAGGGCCAGCCGCGGCGCCGGAACTCCTCGACTTGCTGGTCATGGCGCGCGGCCAGCGCCCGGAGCCGTCCCTTCCAGCGCAGGGCCTCCGGGTGGGTCGCGTAGCCCTTGCGCCCGAGCGTGAGGACGTTGAAGAGACCATGGAGCTCGCGGTGCTCCGCCAAGAGCGCCCGATCGTCGAGCTCCCGCACCGAAACGTCCCAGACACGCATCGCGCCGAGGATAACATGACGGCCCGCGCGAAAGGCCAAGAAGACCGTTTCAGTCCGTTTGAGCAGATTTCAGATCGTTTCAGCTCCGTTTGAGGGCACCGGCGATTAGCATCGGCGCCTTCCCGGCCAGACCGGCCGGGGAACGACCGAAGGAGGAAACGCGATGGAATCGAGAGCTCGAGCGGCGGCTACGAAATGGGTTTGGATGGGATGTGCAGCGGCGTCGGTACTGGCAGCGGGGACCTGCGAGGCCCAGGCGCGAGAGGCGATGGCCGTCCTGCGCTCCGTGACTGCGGCCGTGGAGCTCGTCGGCGAGCAGCCCAGGCTGGTGCTGGTGGCGCGAGGAGTCTCCGCTCGCAACGGCGGCCGGCCCGTCGAAGTGCGAACCGTGGTCGACCCGGGCCGCTGCTCCATCCCGGCCGGGCCCTACAGGCGGGACCTGGACTCGGTGCCGGCCCGCGAGCTGGCCTGGCACCACATCGTCTGGCGGGACGGAGGTCTCGAGCGGGTCATCGGCTCTGCGCTGGCAGTCGCCGACGAGATGCCCGGCCCGGGTCCGCGGCGAAGATGGGAGCTCCTATCGCTGCCAAGAGCCCGATTTGGGTACAACATCGAGACGGGGCGCTTCCACTTCCAGCCGGACCTGGCCAGCGCTGCGCTGAGGCCTCACCTGGCGGGGCCCGACGCGGTCGCAGGAAAGACCGTCTGGATCTCACCGATGCTTGCGCCCTGCCTGGCGGGTGTCCTGGAGACCACCGTCCGACAGCTGGGCGGTCGCCTCTCCTCGGACTGCAAGCACCCGGTGGAGGTCGCGGTGGCAGCCGACGAGACCGACTTCGTCGACACCCGCGACCCGGAGATCGAGGTCCACTGCCGGACCGGAGCATGGGTGATCTACGCCGCGCAGCTGCTCGGCTCGGCTGCTCCCGGACCTCAGCGCGACTCGAGCCGGGCCAGCCGGGAGCGGGCCTCGGAGGCCAGCGGGTGGTCGGGGAACTTCTCGATCATGGTCCGGTAAGCGGCGATGGCGGCAGGCTTGTCGCCGACCTTCTCGGAGGTGTATCCCAGGCGGAAGAAGCCGTCGCCGGCGATGGGGGACTGCGGGTACTTCACGGTCAGCGTGCGGTAGGCGTCGCGGGCCTGCGGGAAGCGGCGCTTTCCGAAGAGCCCTCCCAGGCCGGCGGCGGGGGTCTTCTCGTAGGCGGCGCCTGCCAGGAAGTAGCCGTCGTCAGCGTAGGCCGATTCGGCGAAGTCGGTGAGAAGCTTCACCAGCACGTGCAGCGCTTCCTTCGGCTTGCTCCAGTCGTAGTAGGCCTTCGCCTTGTAGTAGAGGGCGGGGGCCAGCACGTCGGCGGCACCTTCGGAGGCGATGGCGATGTCGAAGCGGTGGATCGCCTCGTCGAAGCGGTTCAGAAGCAGCGCCTGCCGCCCCAGCTCGTACTGGGTCTTGGCGTCGATGACCGAGCCGTCGGGCCGCCGGTAGAGCCGGCGATACTCCGCGCGGCCTCGGGCGTACGCCGCCGGGTAGGCCTGCTCGTAACCCTGGAGCCGGGCCGCCGCGTAGGTCTCTGCGAAGCCGGCCGCCAGTCCGAGGGCGAATCCTTTGGAGTAGTCGAGGCCGTCCTGGCTCTCGCCGGCCGGTGCTTCGCCCGTTGTGGCCAGCGTCGACGCCTTCGGCATGAGATCCGGGTAGCGGACCAACGCCTCCTGGCCGATCCGTTCGGCAGATTCGGGATCTCCAATCTCGGAGCCGCGCTCGACGCCGGTGCTCGGTGGCGTGGGCGGCTCGCTGCCATCGCCCGGCGGCGGCTGGTCGGTCCGCTCGTCTTCCATCCCCTTGGCGAATCCGTCGCGCTCCGCTGCCGCCTGGCCGTCCGCCGTCCCCTTGGCGGCCCCCGCCTGCTGACCGAACTTGCGGCCGTCCTCCAGTCCCTTCTCATACGCCGCCGACGCGGCAAAGCTCGCCGACACCGCCAGGACCAGCAGGACACCCGGAAGCGCCCGCCGAAGAGACTTGGAGATTGCGTTCATGACACTGCTCCCGACAGCCAGCCGTAAAGGACCCCATGAGTATAAGGACGCTCCTCCCTCTGTCAATCCGCCGGGCGGCCTCCCCCCTTCCCGTCTCAATTCTCAATTCTCAATTCTCGATTCTCGATTCTCCATGTTAGGATTCCCCCATGCGCAAGAGGACCCTTCGCGACCTGGATCCACGCGGCAAGCGCGTGCTGGTCCGAGTCGACTACAACGTCCCGCTCGACAAGCAAGGGCGCATCACCGACGACGCCCGCATCCGCGCCTCTCTGCCCACGCTCCAGTACCTCCTCGAGCGCGAGTGCTCGCTCGTGCTGATGAGCCACCTGGGGCGGCCAAAGGGAAAGCCCGAGGCGAAGTACTCGCTGAAGCCCGCCGCCGAGCGGCTCTCCGAGCTCCTCGGAAGACCCGTCGAGCTGGCGGCAAGCGTGGTCGGACCCGACGTCCAGGAGCAGGCCAGCTGGCTCACCGCCGGCCAGGTCCTGATGCTCGAAAACCTTCGCTTCCACCCCGGCGAAGAAGCCAATGACGACGGCCTCGCCCGCCAGCTCGCCAGCCTGGCCGATATCTACATCAACGACGCCTTCGGAGCGGCCCACCGCGCCCATGCCTCCACCGCTGCCGTAGCGAAGCACGCGCCCTCGGCGGCCGGCTTCCTGCTCGAAAAGGAGATCGACTATCTCTCGCGCGTCACCGAATCCCCGGAGCGTCCCTTCGTCGCCATCCTGGGCGGCGCCAAGGTCTCCGACAAGATCGGCGTCATCAGCAATCTCGGCAAACTGGCCGACAAGGTCCTGATCGGCGGCGCCATGGCGTTCACGTTCTATCGCGCCAGGGGAGCGGCTACCGGCGGCTCGCTCGTCGAGGAAGACAAGATCGCTCAGGCCGGCGCCCTGCTCGCCGAGCTGGGCGACAAGCTGGTGCTCCCGGTCGACATCGTCGTCGCCGCGGAGCCCAAGGCGGGCGTCTTCACGCGCACTGTCGCCTGGAATGCCATCCCCGCCGACCAGAAGGGGCTCGACATCGGCCCCGAGTCGGTGGCGCTCTTCCAGAAGTCCCTCTCCGGGGCGAAGACCGTGGTCTGGAACGGGCCGATGGGCGTTTTCGAGGTCCCCGAGTTCGCCTCCGGCACCCGGGAAGTCGCCCGGCTGGTCGCAGAATCGGGCGGCACCACCGTCATCGGCGGCGGCGATTCCGCGGCGGCCATCAGTCAGCTTGGCTTCGCCGACCGAGTGTCCCATGTCTCTACCGGCGGAGGCGCCTCGCTCGAGTTTCTGGAAGGGCTCGAGCTGCCCGGCGTCGCCGCGCTCAACGATCGTACTGCCTGACCCGAGAGCCCGAGCTCCACGACGAACCCCAATGGATCTGGATCGAGAAGGCCTGGCCATCGTCTGCTACACGGACCGAGGCATCCTCAAGGGCAAGATCGGGCTCTGGACGCCGCCGGAGGTCCCGGACGCGGTGCAACTGGAGAAGACCGGCCCGCCGATGCTCTACCTGGTCGACGCCAGCCTGCTCGATAGCGACTACCGCGTCGTGGTGCGCGCCCGCGAGATGGCCGTCAACAAGAACGCCATCCTCTTCGCCTACGAGGACGAGCTTGCCGCCGAGCTGGCCCGCCTCAAGGGCATGATCGCCACCGAGGACTTCGACGCCGCCGCCTCCGAAGCCGAGCGGCTCCTCTTGACCAACCAGCGCGACGCCGAGCTCTTCTACCTCTCCGGCCTCATCTTCGAACGCTTCGAAGGCGACCCCCGCGCCCGCGAGTACTTCCAGAAAGCCCTCGCCCTCATCCTCGACGACAAGTTCCGCGCCGTCGTCTCCCGCCACCTCTAGGCGAAACTCGGGGACACACGACCATTTCGGGAACGGCCGTCCCTCCGGGGGCGGCCTCTGACACCCCTCACCCTTCCCGCGGCGAGGCCCTGAGGAACGGGAAGCTGAGCAACACCGAGGTCCCCTCGCCGGGCCGGCTCGATACCTCGATGGTGCCGCCGTGGCGCTCGACGATCCGCTTACAGAGCGGGAGCCCCAGACCGGTCC
Organism: Candidatus Wallbacteria bacterium; assembly: GCA_016190005.1. Taxonomy (GTDB): domain Bacteria; phylum Muiribacteriota; class UBA6191; order JACPRK01; family JACPRK01; genus JACPRK01. The sequence continues at coordinate 23,981 of JACPRK010000139.1, forward strand.
CTTCGCCGATCGGCTTCGTCGTGAAGAGCTCTTCGAAGACATGCGGCATATCCTCCGGGCGGATGCCGATGCCCGTGTCGAGGATGGCGATCTCCAGCGACTTCTCCGAGGCCAGCACTTCCACCGTCACGGTGCCTCGGTCCCGGATGGCGTCGGCCGCGTTCTTGATGAGGTTGATGAAGACCTGTTCGAGCTCGGAGGCGCACCCGAAGATGGGCGGTACCTGCTTGGGAAGCCGGGCGACCAGCTCGATCTGGCGCCGCGTGAGGACCAGCCGCGTTAGCTTGAGCGCCTCGCCCAGGGGGAGCAACACGTCGACGGGAACGAAGCTCGTGTCCGGCTGCTTGCGCGAGTAGTGCAGCAGGTTGGCCACGAGCTGCGCGCATCGCTGCATGTTGTGCAGGATCGTCTCGAGATGTCCGTGAAGCTGCTCACGCGACTCCTCGGTTTCCGGCGACTGTAGCTCCTCCTGCGCCATCTCGGCGGCGAGTGTGATCGCCTGGAACGGGTTGTTCAGCTCGTGCGCCACCAGCCCCGAAAGGCGGCCCAGCGCGCTCATCTTCTCGGCGGCGGCCAGCTGTTGCGTGGCCAGCTCCAGGCGCTGGTACGACTCCCGCGCCTGCCGGTAGAGCTGCAGGTTCTCGAGGTTGGCGGCCAGCCCGGAGCAGATGGTGGCGAGGAATCTCAGGTCCTCGGCATCGTAGAATCCGGGCATTGCCCGCACGTCGACGTAGAAGACGCCCAGGCAGCGGTTGCGGGTCTTGAGCGGCGCGCACATGACCGAGTGGATGCGTTCACTCCGGATACTCCCGCTCTGTGCCAGCGACCGACCGGCGTCGCCGGCCAGAAACGGCACGCCCTCTTTCATGACCCGGTTGACCACCGTGGAGCTGACCCGCAGCGGCGTCAGCGCGCCCACGCGGTCCGAGCGCCGCATCGCGAAGGGTTTCAAGCGGCCTGCCGGCTCCTCCTCGAGGAAGACCACGGCAGTGTCCGCCATCAGCTCGGGCACCACCTCGTCGAAGGCGTTGGCCAGCAGGTTTCTTGGGCTCTCCTCCAGACCTGCCGCGTGCATCAGGCGGCCCAGGGCCCGCGAGCGGCGCTCCAGCTTGGTCGGCTTTGTCGCCGAGGCACCCGGACGCTGGGCGGCATGCATCCAGCTATCCAGATCGGGCGGCGGCATCGGGATGGTTGTCCCTTCGACCGGCTCCCGGTCGAACGTGACGCCGGTGCCTTCCAGGGCCGCCGCCTCCCGCTCCGAGGGCTCCCGCTCGAAGAGCAAGTCGGTGTCGGCGATCGTGATCCGGTCGCCGTGCTCCAGCCGCCGCTCGAACGCCGGCTGCGCGTTCACCTGGGTGCCGTTGCGGCTGCCCAGGTCGCGCAACATGACGTCCTCTCCCCGGCGAAAGATCTCCGCGTGCCGCCGCGAGGCAGCCGGAGAGTCGACCAGAATGGTGCAGCCGTCGCCCCGCCCGATCTCGATTCCGGCCATCCCCACCGGGAAAACGGCGCCGACATTGGAGCCCCGCATCACCACGATCCGCGCCATGGCCATTTCCTCAGCAAACCACGCGCCACGTCCGTCACCAGCGCATGGAGCGCGCAGTGCGCGAGATCCTGTCCCACGGCGACATTCCCCGGTGACCGGCGCCGCCTGCTCGGTGTTTGCCCCCGCCGTACTGTAACGTCTATCGCGATTCGTTGAAAACGGCGCCGCGTTCTGATATCATCCCGGCTCCACGAGGCCTCGAAAGCGGCGCGATGCCGGTCAGCGGCACGACGGAGCCCGCGCGGAAGGCCGCAAGGAGGAGCATTGGCGAACAGGCTGACGCCACACGAGAGTGGAGCGTCGCTTCCGCGACTCTCGCGCACCCGGTCCGGTCCGAGCCTGCTGGCGGGCGCGATGCTGGCGCTTCTGGCGGGGACGGCGCTGGGCCAAGAGGGGCTGCCGGAGGACCTGACGACGCTCAGTCTGCAGGACCTGCTCAAGGTCAGGGTCACGTCAGTGGCCAAGGTGCCTCAGTCGATCAGTCATTCGCCCGCGGCGATCTTCGTCATTCGCCAGGAAGACCTGCGCCGCTCCGGAGCCACCTGCATCCCCGAGGCGCTGCGGCTGGTCCCGGGCGTGCAGGTCGCGCGAATCGACGGCAACAAGTGGGCGATCAGCATTCGAGGCGCCGGCAGCCGTTTCTTCAACAAGCTGCTGGTGTTGATCGACGGGCGCAGCGTCTACGATCCGCTCCACGCCGGCGTTTACTGGGATGTTCAGGACACGCTGCTGGAGGACGTCGACCGCATCGAGGTGATCCGAGGCCCGGGGGCGACTCTCTGGGGCGCCAACGCCGTCACGGGCGTGATCAACGTGATCACGAAGCCGGCCCGCGAGACCCTGGGAGGGCTGCTCTCGGCAGGCGGCGGCGACGAGACCCGCGCACTCGGGGCGTTGCGCTACGGCGCCCAGCTCGGCGACGATGCCGCCTATCGCATCTGGGGCCGATACTCGGACTGGGACGACCTGGTCCGCGCCAACGGCCGGCCCGGAGAGGACGAGCGTCAGATGACCCGTGGCGGTTTCCGCGTCGACTGGGCGCGGTCCGCACAGGACTCGGTGACCTTCACGGGGGATATCTACGACGGCACGGCGTCGAACCTGGCGAGCGTAGCCAGCCCTGCGGCACCCTCGCCCCGGATCGATTCGAGCGACATCGCCGCTTCGGGGAACAACCTGCGCATGCGGTGGCAGCGCACGCTGTCGCCAAGCTCAGACTGGGCGCTGCAGCTGTACTACGACACGAGCGATCGCACGGAGACAGGCTTCCGGGAGGCTCGCCAGACCTACGATCTCGACTTCCAGCGCCACGATCAGATCGACGAGACGCACGACTTGCTCTGGGGCGTCGGGTACCGGATGGCTTCCGACCAGCTCGGCAACGCGCCATTCATCACGATCACACCGGCCAGTCGCGACAACTCCACGGTCAGCGCGTTCATCCAGGACCGCATCGCCCTTCGGCCCCAGCGGCTGGAGTTGACGCTGGGCTCCCGATTCGAGCACAACGACTTCACCGGCTTCGAGCTCCAGCCGACGGCGCGGCTGCTCTGGACGCCGAGCAAGAGCCAGACGTGGTGGACAGCCGTGTCGAGAGCCGTCCGGACGCCCTCGCGGCTGGAGAACGATCTCGACACGCTCACACTGGGACCGACCTCGCTGGCCCGAGTGACCGGCCGCGAGCTGATCGATTCCGAGAAGCTCCTGGCCTACGAGCTGGGGTATCGGACCCAGGCCTCACGCAAGCTCTCGGTGGATGTCTCGCTCTTCTATGAGCGTTTCCTCGACCTGGTCGGCTCCCGCGTCGGAACGCCGGGAATCGGAGCCGGTCCCTCCGGCCCCGTGCTGGTCGTGCCATTCCGCGTGTCGCACCACGAGCAAGGCACGGCCCGCGGATTCGAGCTCTTCACGAATCTCGACGTGAGCGACCGGTGGAAGCTGGGGCTCGGCTTCTCCACGCTCGATCTGCAGCTCAGCACCGCCGGGCGCGGGAACAGCCCCAATCACCAGGCGCAGCTGCGGTCGTACCTGAAGCTCAGCGCCGACCTGGAGCTGAACACGTCGCTGGCATTCGTGGAGCGGCTCCGCGACCAAGATGTGCCGAGTTACTTCCGGCTCGATGCCCAGCTGGCGTGGCACGCAACGCCCGAGCTGGACCTGAGCCTGGTCGGACAGAACCTGCTGGACGATCGGCACGCCGAGTTCGGAGCGCCGTCGAACCGCCTTTCGCGTCCGGAGATCGAACGGGGGGTCTATGCGAAGGCGACCTGGCATTTCTGAGCCGATGGCTGCACCGAGCTTGTTCGCCGAACGGTGGCTACGCACGCTGATGGTGGCGGCGATCCTCGGCTGGGCGGCCCCGCCGGTACCGGCTCAGATGGTCACGCCGCTGGCCTACCGCGTGAAGGCCGCCTTCGTCTACAACTTCGCGCTCTTCGTCGAGTGGCCGCGTGTTGCGCTGGGGCCCGAGCATCAGACCGTCGTGCTCGGCATCGTCGGGGACGATCCGCTCGCCACGGAGCTGGAGCAGGTCGACGGCAAGCGGATCGGCACCCGCACGCTCAGGGTCACGCGGCTGGATACCCAGCAGGAGCTCGGCGGCTGCCACATTCTCTACGTGGGCGCCTCTGAGCGGGAACGCCTTCCGTCCATCCTCGAGCGCGCGGCCGCTCATCACGTTCTGACCGTCGGCGACATGGCGAGGTTCATCGACAAGGGAGGGATGATCGGGTTCATCATCGAGGGCGAGAGCGTGCGGTTCGAAGTCTGCGTGGCTCGAGCGCAGAAAGCAGGCCTGAAGCTGAGCGCCAAGCTCCTGCAGGTGGCCCGGCTCGTCGACTGCGGGACCGACTGACGATCGGAGACGGAGGAAGAGGCCGCGGGTTCCGGCCCGGCCCACGTGAGGCCGCTCGTACGGCCTGAACTGGGGCGTTTCTCCGGACACGCCGTGGCGCGAGCGCGCAAAAACGCCACACCTGCAGTGAGTGCGACGGACGCGCCTGGCCGCAAGCCACGCCTGTAACCAGGGTCACAACACGGGTTCCGGGCGATCGCCGCCCCTGCGACTCAGCCTGGCACCACTCTTGATTGACATCCTGCCATGACAGACGCGAAGAGCCAGGGACGAATGCTGAGGCTCCTCGTCGTCGAGGACAATCCGGTGGAACGAGAGTTCCTGTCGGCGGCACTCCGGCGAGCCCGCTCAGACCCGATGGAGGTCACCCTCGCCGAATCCCTTGCCGAAGCCCGCAACTCGATCCGAACCAGTCACTTCGACGCCGTCCTTCTCGACCTGAGTCTTCCGGATAGTGACGGCATCGAGACGTTCCGCCGGGTTCGCGCCGATTCGCCCGAGCTGCCGATCGTCGTGCTGACGGTCTCCGAGGATGAAGCGCAAGCCTTGCTGGCACTGCAGGAAGGCGCGCAGGACTATCTCTTCAAGGGGACCGTCGACCGCCAGGCGCTCGTCAGGTCCCTGCGGTATGCGGTGGAACGCCACCAGCTGCAACTGGCGCTGGAGAGACAGACCCGAAGGCTCTCGGAGCATCTGGAGGTGCTCCGGGGGGGATTTTCGCGTCTGGCCGCGGGCGACCTGGGGGTGCGAATCAGCGGCGATCTGGCTCCAGGAAACGAGGCCGACGGGCTGACCGGCCTGCTCGAGGACTTCGACCGGACGGTGGAGCGGCTGAGGTCGCTGAGCGAGCTGAAGGCGCAGTTCTCGTCGATGGTCTCCCACGACCTGCGCTCTCCGATGAACACCATCCTGATGGCGGTCTCGGCCCTGGAGGCGTTGCCCGACGAATCGGGCGAGCAGGAGCGGTTCCTGGGGATCATCCGGCGAAAGGCCAGCCGCATCCTGCAGCTTGCCGAGGAGCTGCTCGAGGTCTTTACGATCGAGGCGGGCCAGATGAGCCTGACGCGCTCGGAGGTCGACTTGAACCAGCTGCTCGCCGCTTGCCTGGAAGATCTCACGCCGCAGGCGCTGGCTCGCCGGCAGGTGCTCCAGCTGCAGTCACTGCCCGGCCCGTCGCGGGTCGTCTGCGACGCCGCGAAGATAGCGCGCGTGGTGGAGAACCTTGTGAACAACGCGCTGAAGTACTCCGTCGAGGGGGACACCATCCTGGTTCGCGCAACCCGGGCGGAGCGTGGCAGGGTCCAGATCGAGGTCATCGACCACGGCAGCGGGATTCCGGACGAGGACCTCCGGCGAGTGTTCGACCTCTTCTACCGCAGCCCGGCCAGGGAACACCTGACGGCGGGCGCCGGCCTGGGCCTGGGGATCTGCCGAGCCTTCGTGAGAGCCCACGGCGGCGAGATCTGGGCGCTGAACCAGCCCGACGGCGGCGCCCGCTTCGCCTTCGAGCTGCCGCAGTAGCCTTGCCGGTTCGGCGCGCCCTGAGCGCCGATTTCGAGCCCGGAGGCGGAAAGCGGGGACTGGCTCCGGAAGCCAGCTTGAAACCTGGCAATCGTCCGGTCGGCCGGCCAGGCTTCCGGTGCCCGTTTTCCAACGACTTTACCGCCGCCCGGAGGCCGCGCTCGCATGGCTTGACATGACGGCGGGCGGTCCCCATAATTACGCGACTTTTCCAAACCGGGATCTCGCAAGGAGTACACAACATGAAGATCCGAAAACTGCTCTTGCTCGCCCTCACGCTTGCTCTCCCCGTGGGACTGTTCGCCGCAGACGCGGCCCCGACACCCCAGGACCCGGGAGCCGCCAATCCGCCCGTCGCGTCTCCCAAGCCCGAAGATCCGCCCCCCGCAGAGCCGCCGCCTGCCGAGCCCACTCCGCCCGCCCCGCCCGCAGAGCCTCCGCCTGCGCCCCCGGCGCCGCCCGCGCCGGCTGCCAAGGCGCTATCGTGGGTCGAAGTGACGACCTTCGCCCCCGGGCTCTGCAACTATGACGATGCTTTCAAGGCCCGGATGAAGGCCACCTGCAAGCTCAAACTGCGCTACCTGCGCCGCCAGTGCAACTTCATCGCGATGGTCAATCCCGACGCCTCCATCCGCGCCAAGGCCAAGCAGATCGCCGAAGACGCCAAGGTGCTCATCGGTTAGACACGGACAACCCTGCCTCCTACTGAAGCCGCTCCGGCCGGGGCGGCTTCTCCCTTTCCCCGGGCGGCTCAGAAGCCCTGCATCACGCCCAGCGCCGCTTTCGAGGTCACGTAGCGCTGGTCCAGCAGCCGCAGCCGGTGGCTCATCTCCCGCATCATACGCAGCAGGATGCGGTTCAGAACGGCAGGCTGGGTCTTCTGCATCTGCGTGAAGGCGTCGCGCCCCAGGAAGATGAGCCGCGCTTCTCCCTTGGCCTCCGCCGACGCCGCGCGCCCTTTCTCCTCGATGAGGGACATCTCGCCGAAGAATTCGCCCTCGCCGAGCGTGCCAATCAGATGCTTGCGCTTGGCGGTGTCGAGCGAGTAGATGTCGACCTCCCCCGAGAGCACGATGTACATCCCGTCGCCCGGGTCGCCCTGCTGGAAGATGGACGGACGCATCGGGCTATAGCTGCGAACCTTGGCCGTGCGCAGGAACTCCACGATGTCGTCCTTTTCCAGGTCGCTGAAGATCGCGAACCGGGCCAGGTCCGTCACCGAGACCGTCTGTCGCTGGTCTGTGGTCATGCCGTGCTCAGCCTATCATGCCCCGCGGACCGAATCAGCCGGGCGGCAACATCGCTCCCGCCCTGCCGGTAGTCCGAGGTGATGATCGACCTTTCGAGCATGCACTTCGCGTCGACCCGCTCCTCGAAGTGTCCTTGGCGCGCGCTGGCCCTGGCGCTGGCCCTCGCACTTCCCTCCCAGGCGGCGGTGCCCGTCGTGCAGGTCACGAAGCTCCTCGACGACTCTTCGGGGGGCTCCTTCACGCTGGCCCAGGTGGGCGTCGTCGACGGCAAGAAGGTCTTCCTCAAGTCGAACCGCGGCTCCCAGCGAGGCACCCGCTACTCCAACTTCGAATCCGACATCCTCGCCCGGGCGATCTTCAAGAAGCTCGGAATTCGCTGCCCCGACGCCCGAGTGGTCCGCCTGGGACCGGGCGGCCCGACCTCGAAATGGATGGGGTCGGTCGTCCTGGCGATGCAGTACGTGGACACCCGCTTCACGCGCGGCAAGGTCCTGATGGGCCACTGGCCGGGCGCCCGCTACGCCCGGCTCGCCGAGTTCATCGACCTGGCGCTGGTCGACCTGATCATCGGTAATGGCGACCGCCGAGGCGCCAACTTCTTCGTCATGGTGGATTACGACGACGTCGAGGGCGAGCGCGGCAAGCCCGGAAGCTTCCGGCCGGTCCCCATCGACAACAACTGCGGCTTCGCCAGCATGGTCGTCTGGTCCTTCCCTACCAGCCAGACGAACTTCTTGCCGACCTACAGCGGCGTCGGCAAGGGAGAGGTCCTCTGCGACCTGGGCACCCTCGAGAACATCGCCCTCGACAGCGAGATCCTGCACGCCCTGCTGGGCGACGCCCGGATGCGGCCGCGACTGCTTGCCCGGGCGCGCGAGCTCGGAGCCATTTTGACCGACGAGTTCTTCGGCGCCCAGGTCGACGCCCTGCCGGCCGAGATCCTGCCGCGAGCCACCAAGGTCGACGCCTCCATCCTCGACAAGATGACGAAGCGAGACTTCGAGCCCTCGGCGCTCTTCGGCCCCATGTCGGGTACGCTCGAAGGGAAGGCTCTCTTCGACTATCGCAAGGCCGAGCTCAAGCGCGTCTTTGCCTGGCGTCGCGACCACTTGGCCGAGGCGCTCGAGCAGTACTTCCAGGCCAATCCTCCGGAGAAGCCCGAGGGCGACTGACCGGCCGCCTCCGGCGGCGCACCCCCGTGGGCGAGCGCCGGGTCAGGCTTCCGGATCGCCTTCGCGCCGGACCTCGACCCGGATGTTGGCGGGATCGCCAACCCATTTCAGGCTCGCCAGAAAGCCGAGGAGGATGCCGGTCAGCATCCGGCCCAGGAACGGCTTGAGCGGCAGCTCGCGGCCGTCGATGAGGACACGGACCGTCCTGCCGTCCGGGGAGAGCAGCCCTGCCATCTCCGGCGCCGCGGGTGCGATATCCTCGGCCCCGGCGGGCGGCGACTCGGGCTCTGCGGCCTGGGGCTCGCCGGCCGCAGTCGCGGAGCGCCATCTCATGACGAGGTCTGCCAGCTCCTCGGCGTCGCCGCCCAGGAAGTTTGGCGTACCTGAAAAGGGGACAGGCGCCCGCACGGTGGCGATGAGCCGGGACGGGTCCGGCACGCGAGAGAGGACTCCGCCGGGCTGGAGCGGAAAAACCTCGATCTTCGGTAGGTGCGACTGGCTGAAACCCTCGGCCAGGACCAGATCGACCTCGCCCTGGAAGTAGCGGGCCAGCGACTCCAGGCTGGGCTCCTCGCCGACGTTTCTGCGGGTGAAGACGCAGCGCGGGCCGCTCATCATGACGAGCTGGCTGCCGGCGCGAGCGTGGCGCCAGGTGTCCTTGCCCTCGCGGTCCGGCTCGGCGCCGTGGACGTCGTGCTTGAGCGTGCCGACGCGCAGGCCGCGCTCGCGCAGCCTGGGGAGGAGCTGTTCGATGACGGTGGTCTTCCCTGAGCCGGAGAAGCCGGAGACGCAGAGGATAGGAATCATGGTCGTGCGGAGGTCGGTGCCCCGCCAGGAGGACGCCCGAGTCCTCCCGACCGCGTGCGGGACGCGTGGAGAGGCCGCAACTTTCTGGCCAGAGGACCGCTCCGCTGAGCTGGCGGTCGCTCAGCGCGTACCAGAGCAGCGCATGGGTGTCCAGGAGCAGCCTCACGGCAAGTAGTCCGCGAAGTCCTTCAGGTGATCTTCGTCGTCGGCGACGATGGTGATCATGCCCTTCGCAAAACCCGGCCCAGGCCGCTGCCAGGTTTCTGGACGCTGGCCGACGAGTTTGGCTACGGGCTGCTGGTCGTCGGTAATGACCAACTCTTCGCCGGGGGCGAGCGTCTCGATCAGCTCCTTCAAGTGGGCTTGAGCTTCCCACAACTCGATTCGGCGGGCCATCGACTGACCCGTTCGACAACGAGACAACAAGTCAGTCGCGAAGCTGATACGGCGCTACGGCGTCCAGCCCCTTGATCCCTTTGTAGTGCTTGAGGTTTCGGGTGAGCAAGCTCAGCCCTCGGTTGAGGGCGGTGGCCGCGATCAGGCTGCCAGCCATGCCGATGCCGGTCTCCGGTCTGTGCCTTCGCAGGAGTTGCCGCGCAAGCACCGAGTCGTGTGCCGTCAGCGGCAGCAGGCTGAGCCGGGCTGCAAATGCGTCCAGCTTCCGCCGATCCCAGCGATTCTGACAACCCACCACCAGTTCCATGTCCGTCACGACGGACATGGCCAAGCTGCCGGTGCGTGCCGAATCAAAGAACTCGACTGCTTCCGGTAGCCGCCGGATAAAGTCCACGCAGACGTCCGTATCGACAAGGAAGCGGCTCACCGCTCCCAGCGTCTTTCCTCGCGCCGCCGCAGTTCCTGCACCCACTTCACGCTGTCCTTCATGTCTTCGCGGTCTTTCCACATGCCGCAGGCGGCAAGTTCGCTGAGGGGCCGCTTCGAGTGGCGAACGGGCGTGATCGACTCGGCCTCCAGATCGTCGGTCAAGACCCTGACCAGCTTGGCCCGCTGCGCGGGGCTGAGTTTCTTGGCCTGGGAGACGACTTCGGCGAAGTTCGGTTTCTGAACGGTGGCGCGAGCCATGGCGATCCTCTCCTCGAAGAAGATCATACGTCGAGGGAGCGGAGCGGACAAGAGCCGCCATACTGGCCCGCGACGAGGACATTGCTGCCCTGCGACTTCGTATAGGTGACGTGCTGTTCACGGAAGGCGGAGACAGGGACAAGCCGGGTCGTGGCTGGGTATGGAATGACGAAGCTGCTGAGTGCATCCATCAGAATCACATTTTCCGCGCAAGGCTGTTTCTGTCCGAAGTCGAACCGAGGTTCGTCTCGCTCCACGGCAACACGTTTGGGCAGGAGTCGCGCTCCGCTGGTACTCTCGAGGCGAGATTTCTCACGAGTAAGCAGCCGAAACTGCAGGCCTGAACCGGCGGGATTTCACGCTTGCTCTCGCCCGCGAACAGGTTGTCGCCATCGTGGGAGCGACTCGCTGCTCCGTGGCAGCCGCCTCTGGATGAAGATGATCGACAGGCTCTCATCCCTCTCCGGATACGTCATCTCGCGCATCTTCCGCATCAAACTCGGGGCGGAGCAGGCTCGGGCCGGGTCGAAAAAGCCAGCGGGCCTACGGGCTGAAATCCCCAAGAGCGAGAGCGGCCTCCGATCTCTCGGAAGCCGCTCGTGGACTGCGCTTTGGTGCCGAAGAGGGGACTCGAACCCCTACGGGATTACTCCCACTGGTCCCTGAAACCAGCGCGTCTACCAATTCCACCACTTCGGCGGAGCGAGGGGAGGGTAGCAGAGATGGCCCTCTGGGTCAAGGAAATCGACGTGGCGGAGCGCGAAGCCAGGACACCCGGCAGACCTGGACCGGACGGCTCGGGCGCCCGGGAACGTCCTCGTGACCCGGAGCTGCTCAGCCCCCTCGAACCAGCGCCTCCAGACAGGCCTGCAGAAGGGCCGGCGAGCCGCCGGAATCGGCCAGGTAGCGCACCAGCGCAAGCAGATCGCCGAGCTCGTCGACGTCCCGCAACTCGGGAAGCAGCTCGACCGTCAGCCCGAGGGAACCGCAGCGCGCCAGCGTCCTCGAGAGCACGGCCGGCGTGCTCCAGGGGATTCCGGCGAAGAGACCCGGGCACGGCGACCGCAACGCCATCAGATAGTAGCCCCCGTCGGTGGCGGGACCGAGGACGACATCGGCCACTCCCAGCAGCTCGAAGGCTCGCCGGACGAGGGGCGCCCCCAGTTGCGGAGAGTCCGAACCGATGACAGCAGCGCGCTCGTACCCCCGACGGAAGGCCTCCTCGAACGCGCCTGCCATGCGCAGGCCGAGGTCTCCGCCGGACTGCGGCTCGACTGTCCACCCGGGTGGCGCCAGCCGGCGCGCGCGCTCGGACTCCTCCGCAGGCGCGAAGTAAAGCGCCCTGTCGCAGCCGGCGCCCTCCCCCAGCTCGATCGTCTCCCGAAGGAACGCCTCCGCGAGCCGCGCGGCCCGCTCGTCGCCAATGGACGCGGCAAGCCGGGTCTTGCAGCTCCCGGGCAACGGGACCTTGGCGAACACGATGAGGAGTTCCTTCGACATGTGGGGCTCAGGCCGCATCCGGTGAAAGCGCTCGGCTCCGCTTTCCAAGAAGCCGACCGAAACCGGCAGCCGGGCGCGGTTCCGCGGCAGAAGTGAGGCGCCTCATTCCACGTCTGGCGAGAGCTGCGCCTTCAGCGCCTTCTTGGCGGCGCGCGTCATCAGGACGGCGGCGCCGATCGTGGCGGCCAGCCCCAGCCAGTAGAGCCCCTGCCCCATGGGACCGGGGACCGAGCGCCGCGGCCGGTAAGAAGCTCCGAGGCGCTGGTGACCACCGAACCCAGATAAACATACATGACAGTCCCGGGGAGCATGCCGAGGAACGACCCAAGAACGTAGTCCCGGAAGCCAACCCGAGTCAAACCCAACGCGTAGTTGAGCAAGTTGAAGGGAATCACCGGGGAGAGGCGCAGGAGCAAGACGACTCGGAACCCGTCTCGCTCCACGGCCCTGTCTATCGCCTCGAAGCGCGGCTGCCGCCGGAGCCGGCTCTCGACCCACGGTCTGGCGATCGACCTTCCCAGGAGAAAGGCCGCTGTAGCCCCCAGAACACTGGCCGGAGACACCAGCAGACTGCCGCCGATCGGTCCGTAGGCGAACCCGGCGCCGAGGGTCAGGACCGATCCCGGCAGCATCGTGATCGTGGCGGCGACGTAGACGATTTCATAGACAATCGCCCCTTCGACGCCATGCTGGCGGGCCCACTCGACGACGAGAAGCAGCGATTGCGAGAGCGTATTGATGGCGGCCTCCTCTGCGATCCGAGACTCTCGACGTCCCGCGCGGTCGAGGGTAACGCCGCCGGAGCGTGACCCGGGACCTCCTGGCACGTCTCCTCCTTCGAACCGCAAGGAGCCCCCACCGTGACCTACGACGAAAACACGACGTATCACACGCCCCGCCTGTCCCTGGTCGAAAGGCAAGGAACGGCGCTCGCCATCGACGGCGAGACACCCAACTGGATCGCGACCGACAGCCGCGGCGCCCGGCTGCTCGCGTTGCTCGACGGAAGACGCAGGCTGGCCGAGGTCGTGCGCGCTTATGGCGCCTCCGAGGGCCTCGATACCGCGCGAGCCTGGACCCACGTCCATGACTTCACGCGCGGTCTGGAGCGTCTCGGAATCGCGTCCCGTAGCGCCCACGTGACGGCGCCCTACCCAGGCCGGGCCTCGGCGTTGCGGCTGGAGCGTCTGTCGGAGCTCTGGCTCCACACCAACAACAACTGCAACCTGGAGTGCGCTCACTGCCTGGTCAACTCCGGCCCCGCGGGAGAGAGAGGCCTCCCGGGCAAGGCTCTCCGGGACGTCCTCGCTCAGGCGCACGCTCTGGGTGTCCGCCGGTTCTACTTCACGGGCGGAGAACCGTTCGCTCGTCCGGACATCTTCGAGCTCATCGAGGTCGCGACGAGGGAGCTGGACGGAGAGCTGATCCTCCTGACGAATGCCACGCTGCTCGAAGGTAAGCGGCTCCTGAAGCTGGGTGAGATGGACCGCCAGCGGCTGAGGCTTCAGGTGAGCCTGGATGGGGCCAGCGCCCGGACCAACGATCCGCTTCGCGGGCGCGGGACGTTCGACTCGATTTGCGCGGGACTGACCCGTGTCGCCGGGCTGGGATTTCCGGTGACCGTCACGAGCGTCGTGACGCGCGGGAACATCGATGAACTGCCGGGTCTCGTGGGGCTGGCCCGCTCCCTGGGTGTCTCCGACATCCACCTGATGTGGCTGCACAAGCGTGGCCGCGCGGCGACGGACGGCGGCTTGCACTTCCCCTCGACAGGCGAGCTCGTCAGGCTCACGCGCCGCATGAGAGCCCTGGGACAGTCGGAAGGGATCGTGATCGACAACTGCAGCTCCGCGCGCTACCACGTCAACGGCCGCCCTGGGCTCAGGTACGACCTGGGCAACCAGGGCTGGGAAAGCCTCTGCATCTACGCGGACGGCAACGTCTATCCGTCGGCCGCGCTCGCCAACCACCGGCCTCTGCGCTTCGGAAACGTGTTGGAAGAGCGGCTGGAGCGGATCTGGCGCGACAGCCCCACGGCTCGCGAAATCCGCGGGGCCTCGGTGCAGCGCAAGAGCGGCGCTCATGGAGACTTCCTGAAGTTCTTCACTGGCGGCGGAGACATCGAGCACAGCTACCTCTTCAGCGAGGCGAGGCTCGGCACGGGCAGCTTCCTGGCGGAGGACCCCTACTACGAACTGGCTCGGGAGCTGGCGCTGGATGCCATGTTCGAGCTGGCGGCCGAGGGCAAGCAAGCGTCGAACGGACGCTCGGGCTACGGCGCGCCTCCCATCTACCACGCGATGGGACACGGGACCGTGGTGTGCGGGGCGGACGACATCGACGTGAGCTCCGACCAGGAGGTCCGAACGCTGCACTCCAACTGCGTCCTCGGCTTCGACGTCGAGAGGCCGCATCGAATCGTCGAGCAGTTCTACGGCGAGGCCGCCAGCGATCCCAAGCCGGGCCTCTGCTGTCCCGAGAGCTTCTCGAGGGAGGACGTATCGCATATTCCGGCGGCGGTGCTGGAGCGGGCGTTCGGTTGCGGCTCGCCCGTGACGTTGGCTGGCGTTCGGGTAGGAGAGACAGTGCTCGACATGGGCAGCGGCGGAGGCATCGATTGCTTCATAGCTTCCCGCAAGGTCGGCGAGACGGGCGCGGTCATCGGCGTCGATATGACTGAGAAGATGCTCCAGGTCGCAATGGAGAACTTGCCTCTGGTGGCCGGTGAACTGGGCTACCGAAACGTCGAGTTCCGCAAGGGGTATCTGGAGCGGGTGCCGGTGGATGCCGGCTCGGTGGACCTGGTCACGTCCAACTGCGTCATCAACCTGTCACCGGACAAGCGGGCAGTCTTCTCGGAGATGTGGCGAGTGCTGAAGGATCACGGCCGGGTGGTCGTGAGCGATATCGTCAGTGAGGGGTCCGTGCCGGCGCACCTCAGAGTGAACTCCACGCTCTGGGGTGAGTGCCTGGGAGGGGCTCTTTCGGAGGACGAGTTTCTCGGAATGCTCGAGGCCGCGGGCTTTTACGGCATCTCTCTTCTGAAGAAGACGTTCTGGCAGGAGGTAGCCGGCTACCGGTTCCATTCGATCACGGTGCGCGGGTACAAGTTCGAAAAGAAGGCTGGCTGCGATTTCGTCGGCCAATGGGCGATCTACCAGGGGCCGTACAAGGCCGTCGTCGACGAGGAAGGACACCTCTTTCCGAGGGGGGAGGCCATCGAGATCTGCACCGATACGGCCGCCAAGCTGGAGAGGATGCCCTACGCGGGCTCGTTCACTCTGATCGGCCAGGCCGTCGAGGGCCGCACGAGCTCGCAGCAGGACACGCCCTGCTGCGAGCCCGGCGGAAGGTGCTGCTAGAGTCTCGCGGCGCATCCAGGACACGGGCCGCCTCGAGGTCCGGCTTCAGCACAGCCGCGAGGTGGCCGATCTCCGGTTGCGGCCGCGCTCCATCGAGGTCCAGTCTTGCCCGCTGGCTCAGCGTCTCCAGGCGAGAATCGTCGACAGGACCTGCTTGACGAGCGGCGTCAGGCGCGTGCGGTTCCACGCGTCTCCCGCGCGCTTGGCGACCTCAGACTGGGTGGGGTAGGGGTGGACTGTCGACGCGATCTTGCCGAGCCCAATTCCCTGGGTCATCGCCAGCGTGAGCTCGGCCAGCAGGTCTCCGGCGTGCCGTGCCACGAGGGTCGCGCCAAGAATCCGGTCCGAGCCTTCTCGCAGGACGACTTTCAGCAATCCCTCGGTCTCCCCGTCCAGGATTGCCCTGTCCACGCCGTCCATCGGTATACGCACGACGGTCGTGGCCATGCCTCTGCTTCTGGCCTGCTCCTCGGTGAGGCCGACGTGGGCGAGCTCCGGATCGGTGTAGGTGCACCAGGGTATCGTCAGGTCCGAGACCTTCTGCCTTCCGAAGAAGAGCGCGTTCTTCAGGACGATGCGGGCCATGGCGTCCGCGGCGTGCGTGAATTGAAAGGCAGAGCAAATGTCGCCGGCCGCATAAACGTCGGGGTTGGACGTCCTCAGGTACTCGTCGACCTCGATGCCCTTGGCGTTGTACCGCACACCCGCGGCCTCGAGCGCCAGGCCGTCCAGGTTGGGTACCCGTCCGGCGCTGACGAGCACGTTGTCGACTTCGACATCCAGCGGCCCTTCGTGCGACGTCGCATAGAGGCGCGTGGTACCGTCTTCCCGGCGCACCTTCAGATCCTTTCCGCAGCAATGAAGTCGAACGCCGTCGCGGTCCAGGGCGGCGCGCACAATCTCCGAGAGCTCAGCGTCCTCGCGCGGAAGAATCCCGTGCATGGCCTCGAAGAGATGGACCTCGCTGCCGAAGCGGCGAAACGCCTGAGCCATCTCGCATCCGATGGGACCGGCGCCGATGATGCCGAGCCGCCTGGGCAACGAGGTGAGCGAGAAGAGATTCTCGTTCGTGAGAAAGCCGGCTTCGGAGAGACCGGGCACGGGCGGGGCACCGGCACGGGCGCCGGTGGCGATGACGGCCCGGCTGAACAGCAGGCGCTGTCCGGACACCTCCACCGTATCAGGCCCTGCGAAGCGGCCGGCGCCCAGGAACACGTCGACGCCCAGATCAGCAAATCGTTTCACCGAGTCGTGCGGGCTGATCCCGGCGCGCAGTCGGCGCATCCGCCGCATGATCGCCGGGAAGTCGACCCGAATCGCTTCGAAGGGGACCTCGATGCCGAGCGCCGAGGCGTCCCGGACGTCAGCGATGGCCCGGGAGGATCGGAGCAATGCCTTCGATGGAACGCAGCCGACGTTCAGGCAATCGCCGCCAAAGAGCCGGCGCTCCACGAGCGCCACCCGCGCTCCGAGCGAGGCGGCCCCCGCGGCGGAGACGAGTCCTGCCGTGCCGGCGCCGATCACCACCAGGTTGTACCTGCCGGCCGGCTCCGGGTTGACCCAGTCCGCGGGGTGCACGTTGGAAGCGAGCGCGCGGTTGTGCTCGTCCAGCGGCTCTAGTTCCGGAACCTGAAGCGAGAGACTCTCGAAGTCGGATGCGGAAGACGTCACAAGGCCCTTCTTTCACTTACCCGGGGAACTGCGCCGGCGCGACACAGCACTGGTGATGGCCCCGGGTTGGAGAGACGACGGACATTGCGACTCGTCACGCTTTGAATCCGGGGCCACGACGTACGCTCGGCTCCGGGCGCGGAGCGTTACCCGCCGGTACGCCGCTCGTCTAGCACCCTGAGAATGACGCACAAGAAGCTGCTGCCGGGCTCTACAGGGAGAGAGCCGGGCAACTGCAGAGGAGTTTAGCAGAGCGGAACCGAGGGGACTGCTCGGCGCAAGGGCTTCGCACCCGGCGGCGTTCACGACAACCTCCACCGCTGAAGTCGACGCAGTATCCTGGTCTCCTCGAGGAGGCACCGATGGCATCGCAAATTCACTTTGGCCCGCAGCTCTTTCGGTTTCTATCCGACCTTTCCCGGCACAACGACCGGGAGTGGTTCCAGAAGAACAAGCACCGGTACGAGCAGGACGTGAGAGATCCGATGCTCGCGTTCATCGGCGATTTTGCTCCGTACCTCGAGAAGATCAGCCCGGCGTTCCTCGCCGATCCGCGGCCCAACGGCGGTTCGCTGTTCCGGATTCACCGAGACGTCCGCTTCTCGTCCGACAAGAGCCCGTACAAGACGAACGCTGGGGCCCACTTCCGCCACGAATCGCACAAGGACGCCCACGCGCCCGGCTTCTACCTGCATCTGGAACCGCGTGAGGTCTTTGCTGCCGCCGGCGTCTGGCATCCGGACGGCGCGTGCCTGACCCGAATCCGGCAGACAATCGTGGCCGATCCGGACGGGTGGCGACGGGCCTCGACCTCGAAAGCCCTCCGCGCGGCTGGAGCCCTCGGCGGAGATTCGTTGAGACGTCCGCCCGCGGGCTTCGATGCCGACCACCCGCTGATCGAAGACCTCAAGCGCAAGGACTTCTTCGCCATCGCCCGTCTCACGCCCGAAGACGTATGCAAACCTGGCTTCATCCGTGAGTTCGCGAAGACCTGCGAGGCCTTCTCCGGGCTCACGCGCTTCCTCACGGTGGCGCTGGGGCTGCGCTGGTGATGGAACACTCGGCGGTCTAGACAGAGAGCCGGTCGAGCCCCCATCAGAATGCGGCCTGCATGGCCAGCACGAGCTGGTCATCGCTGGTATGGCCACGCCCATCGTTACGCAGATAGTTCAGCTGAAGCTTGCTGAAGTGAGCGTCCAGGAAGTAGTTCAGCCCGAACGTGGTCGCCCGCTCGACGGAATTCGGCAGCGACAGATCCCGCTCCAGCGCCTCTCGCCGCACCAAGGTCTGCCAGCGAGTTGCGAGAGTGTAGCCGGCGGTGGCGAACCAGCCGCGCTCGCGCACCGCCTGGTCCCGAGCCGTGATGAGCTCTGCCTTGAGCACCCATCGAGGGTCAGGCTTCCACTCGAGGTCGTAGCCCATCCTGTCCTTCGCGCCCAACGTCGGACCCTGCCGGCCCCGATAGGCGGAGACGCCTACTTCGAAACTGGAACTGGGATGCCAGCTCACGAGTCCCGCGACGTCCTTCGCATCGTTCGTATCGTTCGCGTTCAATTCAGTGCCGTTGAAGAGAGCGAGCCGGAAGTCGAACTCGTCGGAGGCTCGACGGAATTGCACGCCCAGGTCTCGCCTGTCGCCGAAGATGCGGGAGATCATCGCGCGTTCGGCGAAATCGAGCCGGCCTGCCGAACCGCGGCCTTCCTTACCGATCGGGATCTTGAACTGGCCGAGGTCGAGGAACACGCGACCGTTGAGTCGAGCTCCCACATAGGCGTCCTGCAAGGGGCGGCTTGCCTGGATGATGCCCTGCGGGCTCTCGACCAACGGCTTGGAAGGGTCGAGCATCGCGTAGTAGTAGACGCTGTCCGTGAGGTCACCGGATATCTTCAGCTCCGAGCGCCGAACTCGAAACGTGTCCGGGGTTGGCTGACCCGCGGTGAACCAGCTCTGAACGAGACCGCCGATCCGAAGGATTCCACGCTCGGAGCGCGTAGCGACGTTGGACGCCCCGCGCCTCGGACGCGCGTACTCCTCGGGGCCAATTCCGCCTCGAGGGACGATGGTTGGCAGCGTTTGAGAGACGGGTTGAGTTGCCGCCTCTTGCCTGGCCTCCGAGAGGATCGCTGTCGCTTCGGCCGAAGACAAGACGCCCTTTTCCAGCAGCTTGCCGATCAGCTTGTCGACGGCGGTGGAACCCGCGGCGTCTGCTCTGGCGGCTGCGACCAGGGCGAGCGCGAGTACGAAGACTTGGCGAGTACGGAACAGGGAAAGGGCGTTGTTCGGTAGCATAGCCAGCGGTAGACGCCCCTGCCCCGTGCAGGTAACGCGCGCCGTTACCGGACGCTGCCTATCCAGCGAGGCAGGCCGCAGCGAGCGCGGAGAGGGTTACGGCCAGAGGCAAGGTGAAGATCCACGCAAGCGCGATGCTGGCGATCATGCGCCAACGGGCTTCACCCGTGGTCGCCCCCAGGCCGAAGAGTGATCCGCATGAGACGTGCGTCGTCGAGACAGGTAGACCCAGGCGCGAGGCGAAGAGCACGAGTGCCGCGGTGACCAGGTTCGCGGTGAAACCCTGGCCATGATTCATTCTGGTGATGCGCTCGCTCATGGTTCTGGAGACACGGCCCGCATAGAGCAGACCGCCAATGGCCATTGAGACCGCGATCGCGGCAAATCCGCTCACATGGCTCACCGTCCCTGCCGCCAGTAACAGGGCAGCAATCTTGGGCGTGTCGTTGAGTCCGCGGGCGAACGAGGTGGCCCCAGCGCTGACGAAGTGCACCCAGTCGAGCGCGTCTTGCGCCTCGACCGACAGGAGGGTGCCGGCGTACCGGCGCTGGCAGGTGGTCAGGACCGGCAGGGCCGAGGCTAGCGGCATGGCCTGCCCGCCGCCCGGCGCGCCCTGCGGCACCAGCGGCACCCATCTGCCCTCCACGCAGACGCAGTCCGAGGCGGTGACTCCGAGTTGCAGGCGCAGCCGGCGCAACACCGGGTAGAGCAGCATCGTGAGCACCAGCGCAACGGCCGGCGACAAAAGAAGCGGCGCCACGAACTTTGCGCCGAGGGTCGAGAGCCTCAGTTCGCCCCCCAGGGCCAATCCCGCACCCACCAGCGCCCCGGTGAGCGCGTGGGTCGTGGAAATCGGCATCGCCAGGCAAGTGGCCAGAATGACCGTGCCCGCGGCCCCAAGGGCGACCGCCGCGACGAACGCCTGCTGACCGACCAGTCCATCCGGTACCAGGCCCGCGCCCGAAAAGCTGCGGGCGAGCTCTGCAGACAAGGCGACCGCACAGAGCGAGCCGCCGAGCGTGGCTAGAGTTCCCCACGCGAGGGCCGTCCGTTGCGAGGCCGCCCCGCTGCCCGCGAGCGTGGCGACGCCCTTAGAGTTGTCGTTGGCGCCGTTGGCCGCCGACACCAGCAGGGCGGCTCCCGCCGCAATCCAGTCACTCATGGGATTCTCTCCTGTCAGCTCGTCCCCGGCGCGAGCTGTCTCCGGTCTACAGTGCGGCCGGGCTGTTCCGGATTCAAGAGACGACGGACGCCGCGACTCGTCACGCTCTGCATCCGGCTCGACCACGCCAGCGTAGACTGTTCTGGCCCTTCGCCACTCACGGCAGGGTCGGCGGCACGGGTCTGGGTCTCAGCATGGCGCGCAGCTTCTCCGAGGCAGACGCAGGGCGCCTCAGCTTCGAGGTCGCTCCCGGCGCCGGAATCCGGTTCGAGGTCGAGCTCCCGATCGATCGGGACGACGGTCCTGGGCACGGCGAGTGGATATCGCCGCGACTACGAGCCCGATCCGCAGGCCGAACGATAATGAAGCTCACTCGAGGACCGGCCTCGCCCGCCGGCCCTGCGCTCCGTGTTACCTTCGAACCGGATCGGCGTCGTATCGGACGACGAACCCGGCATGACAGCCACCGACGATTCAGGATACGCCTCTCTGACAGACGAGGAGCTCGTGCGGCGCGACGGCGACGGCGACACCTCAGCTTTCGACATGCTCATCGACCGGCACGCGTCTCGTATTCTCGGCTTTCTCTTTCGTTCGACCGGGGATCGAGCGCTGTCGGAGGACCTGTTGCAGGAGACCTTCTTGAAGGCGTTCAGGAATAGACGCGGCTGGCGCGGAGAATCGCGATTTTCCACGTGGCTCGTGCAGATTGCGCGAAACCTGCTGATCGACAGGTTTCGATGGATGGGTCGCTGGAGAAGCGTCTCGATCGACGAGATGGATACTCAACCTGAACGGGCCATCCGTTCGGGTGATCCGAGCCCTGAGGAAGCCGCACTGAGACGCGAGAGACACGACGAGCTGCGGGCAGCCATCCTGCGGCTTCCGGAGCGACAGCGAGAAGTCCTGTTGCTGTCTCGGTACTGCGACATGAGCTATGCGGAGATTGCCAGGCTGACCGGAGTCACGGAAGATGCCATCAAGCAGCTCGCCTACCGCGGCGTGCTGGCACTCAGACGAGACCTGACGGGAAGCGGAGAGGCCAAAGATGGAGTCGAACCGACACCCCTGCGACGGAAAAGGTCCTGAGGTCACGGCCTACGTGACGGGAAACCTCGACGCCGCCGCCCGAGCGGTGTTGGAGGCTCACATGACGTCCTGCTCGGCTTGCCGGGACTCGGAGCGATCGATCCGCGATGTATGGGCCTTGATGGCCACGTTGCCGATGGAGACCGTGCCGCACGTCGTGAGGAGAGGGCTGAAGGCGACGATCGCCGCCGAACGAAGTGCCGTCGCGATGTGGCCGGTGGTCGTCGAAACCTTGCTTGCTCTGGGGCTGTTGACGATGCTGGGCGTAGTCTGCCCGATTCCGATGGTCTGCGAGTTCTTCCACACGGTTGTTCAACCGTTGCTGGGAGAGCGCTTCACGTTCTTGGCCCATACCATGGCCGCTGCGATGATGGGGCTGCTTCCTCTCGTGAGCGCGGAGCTACTCACTGGAAGGCTCGCAAGTCCGCCGACGACCCAGCGCCGTCAGCTCGTTGGAATGGGGTACTTCGCGCTGGTGGCCGTGGGCGTGCCGTTGTTGCGAATCCTCCCGCCCGATCCCGTCGCCGTCGTGAGCTGGTGCGCCGGCGCGGCGGCGGCGGCGTGGCTCTCGATGGAGATTGCGGAGAAGCTCCAGCCGGCCGCGGTCAGCTCGTGAGGACTGCTACTCGGGCTGGCGGGAGCCCTTGCCACAGCCCTCGACGCCGAAGCTGACGCGAAGGCTCAGCCGGCCTGGGCGGGCCGAAGGCGCCCGGACTCGAGGGTGGCTCGATCTCCTCAGCGCGATTGGGCCGCGGGGGACGCGGTCTCTTCCGAGACATCGTCCCCCGACGGCCCCTTGGATCGGCGGGTTCGGCGACTACGCCGGCCTTCGCTACTTCAGGCTCGACCACGTCCTTTCCGCGAGCCCCGTCAGCGTGAGCTTCCGCTGCCGCCTTCGCGAGGAGCCTCGTTGAGGGACCAATCGTAGGAGAGCCACCGCACCTGGAATCCACCAGCCGCGATCGCCGCCTGAGCTTGCGGGGGTCCGAACTTGGCCAAGAAGCTCGCGGCGGCCGCGGACTTTCCGCCCAGTCCGCCGAAATTGCCGCCGGGTGCATACGCTCTCAGGAAATCATCCGCGAACCAGTCGAAAATCTGCGAGGCATGCAACACCTTCGCCGACAGGTCGATCCGATTGCGGGCCAAGCTCGTGGCGAAGCTGCGTGCCGCCTCGTCGAGCTGGGCGCCAAGTCGATCGCCAAGAAAGGGCTCCGCGCGCAGTTCGGGGCAGCTCACCGACGCGCAGTTGATGGCTGCGTGCAGTCGCGGGTCTGCGAACTCCTTCCGAAGCACCTCGTGCTCGATGTGATTGAGAGTGACCGGACGCCCTGCGGCGGTGAAAGTGATCTTGTCCCAGACACCCGGGATTTGACGGATGCTGCTCCGCGGATAGAGCGAGAACCAACTTCCCTGGATCGGGTAGTGGTCGATGATGACCTTCAGGGTGAAGGCGTTGTAGGCGTTGATCCAGTAGGCGAACCGGTCGTCTCGGCTCCAGGTCGAGAGGGCCTGCGGAGGGACGGCTCCGAGGGCGGTCACATAAGTATCGAGCCGCGTCCTTCCGTTCTTGAGCGCGGCGTAATCGACCAGTCCGTTGCGGACATGCGCCTTCAGAACCTGGGCGTAGAGGCCGTGAGTGCGATCGAAGTCACCGGCGAACAGGCCGGACGTGGCTAGGCACGCGCCGATCAGCGCAAGAGAAACGAAGTTGGGTCTTGTCATGTCCATGCTCCTTAGTCGATCCCCGGGGCAGCCGGCAACAAGCCGGCGCATCCAGGAGACGTCCGCGCCAGCGAAAGGTAACGGCCCAGGTTGGGTGCGTAGGACGCCCGTCGGGCTGTGTCAGTGGGCATCATCGAAGCCCCGCCAGCGACAAGATCAGCGCGGACACGCCCATCAGGAAGAGAACCCAGGGGAGGCTCCGAAGAGGTCGCCGCGCCGCGCGTGCCGGCAAGGAAAGGCGCAGGGTATCGGTACTTGCCGATGCGGGTAGCTGGGATGGTCTCCGGGCTGCCTGGGCAAGAGCGCGGCTGACGCGGTCGAGGTCCCCGAATCGATCTCTAGGCCGCCGGGCCAGCATCCTGAGGAGAGTATCGCTGGCGAGGGGTGAGAGTTCGGGGCGCAGCCGCGCCGGCGGAACCGGCGGCTCGGTCATGCGCGCCACGACTTCATCTGCCGGCGAGACTCGGGCAAAGGGGCGGCTGCCGACGACGAGCTCGTAAAGCACGACGCCCAGCGAATACTGATCGGACGCAGACGAGGCTCCGGAGCCCTCGAAGAGCTCGGGAGCTACGTAACCGGCCGTTCCCACGACGATGCCGCGGCGCGTCACGAGCGCGGAGTCGGCCGATTTGGCAAACCCGAAGTCGAGTAGAACCGGACAGTCGGGCTCCGGCATCAGGATGTTCTCGGGCTTGAGGTCGCGATGAACGATACCGTGCCGGTGAATCTCCGAGAGGGCCGACGCGAGCCGCATGCCGATGACGAGAGCTTGCCGGACAGGCAGAGCGCCCCGAACGACCAACTGTCGCAGCGTGGCACCGGCGATCCAGGGAGTCACCAGATAGGGAACCTGATCCACGACCCCGTGCTCCAGTACCGGCACGATTCCCGGATGGCGAAGCCGTGCGCCGACGCGTGCCTCGTGAAGAAACCGAGCTACCGCGTCAGGATCGTCCACGTGCTCTTCGGAGAGGACCTTCACGGCCACGTCCCGGCCCGAGGCCACGCTCCGGGCCTGCCACACCGTCGCGAAGCTGCCGACCCCGAGAACACGGGCGGGCACGTACCGATCCAGCAGGAGCTGCGGGAATCCGGACATCGCTCTTCACGAAGTCTCGATCCGGGAGAAGTAGCCATCTTCGATCCAGTCCTGAGACCACCTCCGAAGTCTCGCGGAGAGCTCGTCGGGCTCCAGAGCCGCGTCGCGTTGCACCTTCTTCATCGCCTTGGCAAGGCACCGGCCCTGCACGAGCAGGCTCAGCAACCTGTATTCGTCCTGAGAGAGCTCCCTTCTCCAGACGCTCCAGTTCTTGCGATAGAGGACCGTGAAACTGGGGGCCGCGTCCGGCAAGGGAACGGACTCTCCACGCTTGACCGCCTGCAAGTAGGCGTTGACCGGGTACCCGAAGGCGCGCAACTGCAGCGTGGGAGCGGCGATGAAGACCGCGCCGCTCCAGTCGGCCGGACGCAGCGTCGCCAGCCCGCGCGCATCGAACGGACCCGGCTCCTCTGCGTCAAAGACGAGCGTCATCGCAAGCTCGAGCTCGGCCAGATCCGCGAGTACCGCACAGCTTTTCAGGTCACGGAGTGAACGGAGAAAACGAGGGAGGTGACGACCGAGCTGATTGAGGTTGGGATGAACAGACGGGTACGCCCGGATGTACTCGTCGACGAGCGACTTCCATGCCTCGGCACCGAGCGCGTCTTTCAACACGGGATAGTCCGTCGCCAGGGCATCTCGCATCCTGAGGGGGTACATCTGTGCGTAGACGGCCAGGCGATCGACAGGCTGCAGTCTGGCCGCGGGCAAGACGATCTCCTCAGCGCGGGCATCCAGGTGTCGTCGCGCATCGTCGGAATCGACTCCGCACCACGCGCAGTGAGGATGGGTCAGGACAGCCTGCATCCATCCTTGGAGCTGACGAAGGGAGGGCTCAGCCATGGACGGCCTCCGCTCGCAGTGGGGCCGAATCCGTGAGAGGACGGCCGTGACGCGCCTTCATCGCCTCGGCCAGGAGCACGTCGAAGGGCGGAATGTCCGCGTCCCACTCGTAGATGGTGGTGCGTCCTCCGCTCAGACGGGTCGCAAGCTCGTGGAGCGCCCACACCCCGGGGAGCGCGTGGTCCGAGTGGGTGTCGATCAGGTGGGTGCCAACGTCGGTGTGGCCGGCCATATGGAAGTAGCCGACTCGCTCCCACGGGACGGCTTCGAGGTACTCGACCGGGTCGAAGCCGCAATTGACACTCGAGACGTAGACATTGTTGACGTCGATGAGGAGGCCGCAATCGGCCTCGTCGCACATCCGGGCCAGGAACTCCCACTCGGGCATCGAACTGTGCGTGAACGCCAGGTAGGTCGACGGGTTCTCCAGGAAGAGGGGCCGTTCCAGCAGGTCCTGGACGATGCGAATCCTCGCCACGACGTGCGCAAGCGTCTGCTCGTCGTAGGGCAGCGGCAACAGGTCGTGGAGGTTTCGCCCCGCGACCCCGGTCCAGCAGACGTGATCGGAGACCATCCTGGCGCGCGTTCGATCGGCCAGCGCCTTGACGCGTCTGACGTAGGCGCGATCCAGAAGGTCGGTGCTGCCGATGGAGAGGGAAACTCCGTGCATCACCACAGGGTAGCGGGCGGCCACCCGATCCAGCACGTGGAGCGGGCGCCCCCCCGTGTCGAGATAGTTGTCGGTGAGGACCTCGAACAGATCGACGGCCGGCCAGTGCGCGAGGACGTGGCCGTAATGGACCGTCCGGAGGCCGACGCCGACTCCCAGGTCGGTGGCAATGGACTGAATGGAGGACATGAGTCGGTTTTCAGCGGAAGGAGGGCAGGCGACGGAGCCGGGGGGGATCGAGTGGGGGATGGCCCGCCGCCTGCCTCCAGGTACGGAGCGTTCAGGTGAGAAGGACGTCAGCCCTTGTGGGGCACGGCACAACCGCCGAGACCCTTGCAGTCGTTCTTGCCCGCGCACTCGTTCTTCTCGGTCTTGCAGCCGCCGAGACCCTTGCAGTCGTTCTGTCCCTTGCACGCGTGCTTGGCGTCCTGGCTGGCACAGCCGCCCAGGCCCTTGCATTCGTTCTTGCCGGCGCACTCGTGCTTGTCCGTCTTGCAACCGCCGTGACCCTTGCACGAGTTCAATCCCTTGCACGCGTGGCGATCGGTCTTGGCCTCCTCGCTCGCAGCCTTGCTGGAGCCCTCCCCGGACCGATCGGGTGTGCGCTCCGCTGCCGCCGGCGGCTCCTGTGAGCTGCCGCTACCCCCGTCCTGAGAGTAGACCAACCCGGCACCGGCGAGCACACCCGAGGCGATCGCGCTGAGCATGAGTGTCTTGTTCCTGCGATTCATCCGAAGCAGCCTCCTTTGAGAAATCGATGGTTCGGTTCCGCCGAGATACGACGCAGCGGGGCCGGCAAGGTAACTGCGGTTGCCACAGATTTCGTCGAGGACGGTGGCCAGGTGATTCGCGCCATCCCGTTACCTGGCGCCCACTGGGCCGTCTTCCGGCCATGAAGACGATGATGGTCACGAGCAGCCTCGCTCGCGTGCTCCGGGCGCCGAGATGGGCTGACACATCGGTCCTCGCGACGGAGGCGGTGCTGGCCAGCCGTGAAAGACGACAGGAAAGTGGGTTCGGCGGTCTCGGCGGATGACGACGAGGTACTGCGGCGATCGTCGACTCAGGAACCTGAGGCCTTCGGGGTCCTGGTCGGGAGGCACACTACCGGAGTTCTCCGGTTCCTCATGCGGCGTACCGCCGACCGAGCGATGGCCGAAGATCTCGTGCAGGAAACGTTTCTGAGGGCGTACTCAGCTCGACGTGCCTGGCGCTCGGAAGGGAGCGTCCTCGGCTGGCTGCTCACGATCGCACGCCGTCTCCTGATTTCGCGCATGCGGAGGTTACGACGGAGACTGACCGTGCCCCTGGAAGGCGCATCGGAGCGCGAACTCCAGAGCCGGATCGGTGTTCCGGAAGAGACCGTCCTACGGCGAGAGCGTCACGACGCGGTCCGGCGTGAAGTGTTGCGTCTGAGGCCGAAACACAGGGACGTGATCGTGCTGTGGCTCCACGGAGAGTTGCACTACACCCGGATGGCCGGGCTGCTGGGAACGACCGAGGCTCGGGTGAGGCAGCGTGTCTTCCACGCCAAGGAAGCTCTCGAGGGGCGTTTGCACGAGTTCCGACCGGGCGAGGGAGCCGGCGGCAGGCGACGAACTGCGAAGGGCTGAGGAGGACCTGGCGATGGCGATTCGGATCACGGTCTTCATTCGCGTTCAGGCAGGCGCGCCTGTCATGGCCTGCTGCCCCATGATTCCCGGTATGTGTGCCACGGGGACCACAGTGACCGAAGTGACGCGAGAGCTCCGACAGCGCGTGCGAGAAGCGATACTGCAGGACCCCTCCTTGCTCGGCAGCACGTCAGTGACCTTTCTCGATCTCGACTTCGGCTTCGAACCGACCGACTGAGAGAGGTCGCCTCCGAGGACTGTGCATCAATCGGCCTCCTCGACGAGTACGGCACTGGCGCTCAGGAAGAGCGGGTCAATGCTCCAGCCGCAGGAGCCGAACGGGCTCCGCGGTGTAGTAGTTTTTCAGCAACTCGAAGCTGCCGATTGGCGATGCCCTTCCGAAGGTCTCGGGATACCGAACGGACAGGCGCGGAAGTTCGGCGCCATCCAGCAACAGCAAGTGCGTCGGAGGATAGCGTCGGAGCCGAGGACCGATGTACTCCAACGGGCGCCCGATCGGAAGGTTCACAGTCGGCAGGCGGTTCTCCAGCGCCAGGGTGTCGGCGATGCGGCCGCAGATCACGGGGCGCGGAGTGTCGGCGCGAGCGCGCCGCCCGATACTGTGCGCCGTTTCGAGAAGGCTGTACCGCGGATGGGCGGCCCAGGCAACGTAGTCGAAAGCCGAAATCGCGATCGCGGCGCCCAGGGTCAACGCGGCCGTCACTCGGAGAAGAGGCCCCCGCCGCCAGAGCTGTTGCAGGGCGATCGCCGCCAGCCCAGCCATAGACGGGACAAGGATGAGGAAGTATCGCAACGGCTGATAGGAGAGCGAGGCCACGCCAGCAGTCGATACCAGCAGCCATAGCGCCAGAAACCGCACCTCGACGGGCGGCATTTCGAAAATCGTGCCCGGCGGCCCGCGCTGAAAGCGACCGGATACTGCATGCCGACAGGCCATTGCCAGCACCCATAACGAGCCGCCCAGGCCGAGCGGGAAGAGGATTGGCCAGTGGTGCCAGGGCACGCCGTCCTGCAGGAAGACGGCGTACCCTCGGACCATTGCGCCGACTCCTCCGAGCCGCTGGCCCAGAAGCCGGGAAGTCAGCCAGGCAGCATCCTCCCCGAACGGTTCTACCCAAGAGGCGAAGAAGATCGTGGCACCGGCGGCCAGCGTGGCGGCCCAGGTGAAGGCGAGCGCCACGGGGGATAACGCAGCACCGCCTCGATAACGAAATCCGAGAACGACGGCGACGAAGACGGCATCGACGATGACCACCAACGTCAGGGATACAGCGGAGAGTTTGAATCCTATAGCCAGCAGTCCAACGCAAGCAGAACCGGCTGCAAGACCGTGACTGGCGTGGCGCCGGGCAACCAGCAGAAGGGCAGCCGACGTCAACAGGAGCGTGATGTAAGGAATCTCAGTCAAGGCAAGGCGGGAGTACATGACGCTGGTGAAGTCCGTGGCCAGAAGAAGGGCCCCCACCATGGCGAAGGGGCGGCCAAGTGGCCGTCGTAGAAGTACGAAGAGCACGGCCGGTGCAAGCCCTCCCAGCAGGGCAGGGCCGGTCCGCGCCGCGATGAGCGAGACCCCGGAGATCTCGAATGCGACTCGCTGCATCGCCGAGAACAGCGGTGTGATCGCGATCGGATTCAGGTCGCCCGGTTGGGTCCAAGTTCCCTCGAGCGCGTGGATGCGGGCGTTGCGGCTGTACCAACCCTCGTCGGTCAAGAAGACTCCCGATATCTGCAGATTGCCAAGGCGTCCGAGGCTGGCCACGGGCGGATCGGCCTGCAACCAGGCCAGTCGGAGACTCAGGGCAAGGGCGAGCAGAATCGCGGCGACGGCCACGTCGACGGCGAAACCGGAGGCACGCAGCCGGCCGATCATCCGCAGCAACTGTCCGGCGCCGAGTCCAACCACGCCGCGACTCATGGGCCTCCTTCCTCGTGCTCAGGCGAGCGCCGGCGACCTCACACCGGGGACCAGGGTACGACTGCGGCTGTCCCGGCAGCCGATTCAACCAGGGGAGACGCCCCCGGATCCGGCTGGTAACGGCCGTAACCGGGCAGCCTCAGTACCCCGGCGAGAGCGCAAGCTTCGTCCGCATTTGCCAAAGCTCTTCCGCAAGAAGACCGACGGCGAGGATTTCGGTGCCGATCTGCCCCATGGCCGGGAGCAACCTAGTCCGTCCGTTGCTCACGATCGACCTCCTTCGGTCTGGCACGACCGCCCGGATACGGCAGTAGATAGGCATCACGCTGCGACGTTCGATGCCTCGGCGACACGCAGGCAACTCTGACTTCATGCAGTCCAGGCCGGAGCGTCCGATCGCATGTATGGACAAGCACACGGGTTCGGAGCATCGTCTGCACGCGACTCGCTCGGGGCTGTTACCTCGCGCGGCGAGCAACGTCTTGAGCCCTGATGCTGAACCTGCTCTTGAAATGCCTCCGAACTCGCGCATCATTACAACCGCCTCAGCGCCCGGCGTGGTTCGCACTGGCGCTGACCTTCTTGGCTGCAGCGCCGCATGTCGCGGCCGAACCCGTAACCGCATCGCTCGAATTTTCCCGGAAGGCTGTGCAGCCCGGGCAGACGGTGGAAGGCCTCGTCCGGCTTCGCATCCAGCCGGGCTATCATCTCTACGGCCCGGACGAGACGCAGGGCTTGCCGACCGCGGTGAAGCTCGTGGTGCCTGCCGGGGTCACAGTGAGCGCGCCGCGCTTCCCGGCGCCGCGAGAGGCCCATTACGAGGCGCTCGGCGGCAAGCTGAGGCTCTACGAGGATGATATCGCCGTCGGGTTCACGCTCGAGGTAGCGCCGGCGTTTTCCGGCAGCCGCGTAGGTGTGAGCGCGTTGCTCGATTACCAGCCCTGCACCGATCGCATTTGCGAGCGACCGCGGCAAGGCGTCGAAGCGAGTGCCGGGCTTCCGGTGGTGAGCGTGGCGGCAGCTGCGTCCGCCGACTCGCCCGAGTTGCCGGGCTCGCCGCTCAGGCAAAACCCTCTACGTGTCGCGCTCGACCGTGGCCTGTTGTGGGCGCTGCTCGCGGCGTTCGGCTGGGGCATCGCGGCCAGCTTCAGCCCCTGCGTCTATCCGATGATCCCGATCACGGTCTCCTACTTCGGCGGGCAATCGAAGTCCGGAAGCACCGCCCGCAGGGTAGCCCTCGCCTGTACTTACGTGCTCGGCATGGTCACCACCTACACGGCGGCCGGGGTGGCGGCGGCAAGGATGGGGCGAGACCTGGGAGCCGTCATGGCCAATCCGTGGATGATCGGCTCTCTGTCCCTCGTGCTGGTCGCGCTGGCCGGATCGATGTTCGGACTGTATGTGCTTCAACTGCCGCGGGCGCTGACCGGCCGACTGCAGGCCGACGACCGCGGTGGCTTTCTCGAAGCTTTCTTCCTGGGGCTGGTCCTGGGCTTCGTGGCGGCGCCCTGCGTGGGACCCTTCGCGGGCAGCATCCTCGTCTTCGTTGCCCAGTCCGCGGATCCGCTCGTTGGCTCCCTGACGCTGTTCAGCTTCGGCCTCGGGATGGGGATGCTCTTCATCGCCATCGCCGTGTCTTCGGGCACCCTTGCGCTGATGCCGCGATCGGGCAAGTGGCTGCTCGCGCTGGAACGCTTCTTCGGGTACGTGCTGATCGGCATGGCGATTTACCTGGTTTCGAATGTCGTCGCGGCATCGGTGGCGACCTGGTTGTTCGGCGCCTACCTGGTCGCCGGCGGGACGTACCTGGGCGCCTTCATGCCCGTGCCAGCCGGGGCAAGCGGCTGGACACGGATGACCCAGGCCGCGGCGATCGTCATGGCTTCGACAGGCGTAGCCACCGTCATGTCGGGTACACCGTGGAACGGCGCCTTGCGCGAGGCAGCACGGCATGAGGCGGCCACGAACGGACGCGTGCTCGCCGAAGAGAGTGAAGGCATCCGCTGGTTCCGTTCACTCGAGGAGGCCAGGACCGAAGCCACCCGGACCGGCAAGCCGATCTTCGCCGATTTCTACGCAGACTGGTGTGTGCCTTGCCGCCTGATGGACCGCACGACGTTTCGAGATTCCCGGGTCGTGAAGGCCATGGAAGCGTTCATCGCCCTGAAAGCAGACTGTACGCAGCCGAAGATGCCGGCGGCCCGTTACAAGAATGACGTGTTGAAGTCCCCCGTCATGCCCTACCTGGCCTTCTTCGGCCCGGCCGGCAACCCGCTTCCCGCCGATTCCATCGAGGGCTATACCGATGCTTCCGAGCTGCTCGCCGCGCTACATTCCGT
The DNA here is from genome assembly GCA_016190005.1 of Candidatus Wallbacteria bacterium. Taxonomy (GTDB): domain Bacteria; phylum Muiribacteriota; class UBA6191; order JACPRK01; family JACPRK01; genus JACPRK01. Next base: position 55,512 of record JACPRK010000139.1, read on the forward strand.
CGCTGGGCGCTTTCAGCCACACCGGCAAGACCGCCAATGAGGTAACGGTTCGCGATGTTCAAAGAGTGTACCGTCGAGAAGCGTACCGTAGCATCCGTGACTGTCCGCGGTAGCAGGATTACCGACTGACGGCGGTGGAGGTGAACACGCGCCATGCAGTGGATTCTCGGGGACTTGTACAGGACAATGCCGGCGCAATGAGGTAGCCTACGGCGACGGGTTCTTGAGGTTGCCACTAGAGGCGCGCTTCGCCTTCAAGGGTGGCACGGCAATCAATCATTCTTACTTCGGCGACGACCGGTTCTCCGAGGACTTGGACTTCACAATCCTGGAGCAGAACCCCCTTCGAGACCGTCCGTGACGGACTCGAGCCCCTCTTCCGCACCGACCTTTCGTCCGTCCGAAAAGCAGGGAGCGTGATCTCTGTTGACAGTACCCTGCCGCAACGGCGCCGGCCGTGCATCCTCGGCTCCCCGCCGAGTTCTTCTCGCCGGCTCCCCGGAGAGCCCCGGCTGAAGCGCGACCGTGGATCGCCTTTGAGCGGGGCCTCCGGAGAAGACCTTCAGAAGAAGAATCTCACGAGCCGGCCTCGCGGTCGCCGCCGGAGCCGGCGGGATAGTCGTCCATGGAGCGCCTCCTGCGAGGCGGCTCCTCGGCCGGTGCCGTTGCTTCCTCCGGCGCGGGAAGCTGCTCGATCCACTCGCTGACCTGCCGGTGAGCTGCTTTCCCTTCCATCGCCCGGCGTCCCCTGCTGTCGTAGATGACGAAGTGAGGCAGCGCCCGAATGCCGTACTGCTCGGCGACGGGGGAGCTGAAATCGATGCTCCGTGAGCCGGGCCGGTCGACGTTGATCGTCCTCACGGCGATATCCGCGCGGGCCTCGACCAAGCGCTGCAGCCCGGGCGCGATAGCCCTGCAGGGCGGGCAGTTGCGGCTGTGGAAGTCGAAGATGGTCATCTTTCCCGGCACTCGATATCGCTCGATGTCGATCTCCAATCCGGCTTCTCCGATGGCTCCGATCGCCGCCCGGGAGCCGGGTCTCAGCATCTTCGCAGTGTCACCCGAGAACGCCAGGCCGCCCAAGACGGCGAAACCCGCGATCACGGTCCAGATAGGAACTCTCATTCTCATACGACCTCCTTGTCGTCGAATTCACCTGTTACGACGCCGACCAGCTTGCGACGTAACGTCCCAATCCGTTGGTTCGCGAGGGTGCCGGTTTCGTGGCCCAATCCCTGAGCCCGGCGGTCGGAGCGAATCGGCCGGGCTCTCATGCGGCCAGTGCGGCCGCGTTGCTCGCCGGCAGCTCCACCTGAAACTTAGTGCCGACACCTACTTCCGAGGAGAATTCGATGGTGCCACCATGGGCGACGACGTGACTCCTGGCGATCGCCAGACCCAGACCCGTGCCTGCCGGCTTTCCGTGCGTGACGAAAGCATCGAACAGTCGCGGTCTCACTTCGGATGGAACTCCCTTGCCCTCGTCAGCGACTTCGAGCAGGATCCGATGAGGTTGCGAGTCCAGGCGGACCAGGACTCGGCTGCCGGACGAGCTGGCCTCGATGGAGTTCTTGACGAGGTTGTAGACCACGCGCGCCATCTTGGTCCGGTCGGCCCGGAGGGATGCGCAGCCCTCAATCTCCGCGACGAGCTTCACACCCCGTTCATCGGCCAGCGGGCGCACGTCGCCGAGAATGTCCTCGATGAACTCCACGGCGGCGAACTCGTCGAGATGGAGCGTCATGGAGCCCTGGCTGAAAGCCAGAATGTCGTCCGATAGCTCCGTGATCCGCTCTACCTGTTTGGCAAGGAGGTGGGCCATCGACTCTCGTCGGGGCCGTTCCTGCTGATCGGAGAGAATCCTGGTCAAGCCAAGGATGTTGGAGAGAGGACCGCGGACGTCGTGGACGATGGTGGCGACCATGCGACCCACCGAGGCCAGCCGCTCGTGAAGGTGGACGCTCGCGACGGCTTCTTGCATTGCATGGAAGTGTCGGGCTAACCGGCCGAGCTCCGCCGGCGCGAACAACGGCAGCGGAGGACCGGCGCCACCGTTCGCCGCGGCGTCCATCGCTTCGGCGAGCTGACTCAAGGGGCGAACCAGCACGCTGGAGAGGATGCCGCCGAGGAGGATCGCGACGACGAGCCCGGCCAGAGTGACGGTTGCGAGCTCCAGGGCGTCGCGCCGCAGGATCGACCGGATTTCGCCGGCCTTGTAGTCGGCCTCGAGCAGGGCCACGGTACGCCCGCTGCTGTCCTTTACTGGAGCGTATGCGGACATCCACTCGCCGTACTGATCTTCGTAGATGCCTGTGCTGGCTGTCACCCCTTGCTCGAAGATGGCGAGCATCTCGGGCCTCAGCTCGTACGGCATGCCTATCTGGGCTTCGTGGCGGGTCCTCACGATGAACCGCGTCTGGGAGCCCTCGCGCACCAGCGTGTAGATCTCGGTGTTCAGGCCGTTGCCTTGCTCAATCCGACGCAAATAGCCGGCGAGCTTCCTGAAGTTGGCGCAGCTGCGGTCGCGGCACTTGGCGAGCTCGGCATGGGCCTCACCGTCGAGGGCTTCCGCCGCCGTCACGGCTATCGAGAGTAGCCGGTCCTGGGCGAGTCGCGTGAGATGTTGCGACTCGCGACGCAGGTGCAGCAGCCCGGTCGTGACGGCGAAGAGAAGTAGCAGCCCTGCGCTCAGCCCAACAATCCTGATATGCATTCTCCTGCTCCTTGGCTGGATGGGAAACCACAGACGATGCGTCGACTCCTAGACCTGCTTCCGTCATTGCTCCTCGACCGGCAGGGCACCATCCAGAACGACGCCGTTCTCGACCTGATCCGAGAGGACGTCGAGCGTGAGGAACGTCACGCAAGTTCCGTCCAGCAGGGTCGGATCCGCGAGGAGGGCGTCTCTGACGCGCTGCCGCACCCCGCGGGTGACTTCCGTGACGGTCGCTCCAATGACACAGAGACCGGGAATCGTGGGGCAGCATGCGAGCACGGGCGATCCGGGCTTTACCCGAATGAAGAGAGGTACGCGTAGAGGTTTGCTCGAAAGGGTCATCGCCACGGTCGTTTGGCCCTCGGGTCGCACCTATTCGGACTCCTTCAAGAGGTCTTCGACTATCCCCTCGACAACCTCCGGCCGGTAGAAGTCCAGGTGGCGTAGCCGGCCTTGTCGATCCAGAAGGGCCACGTAAGGGGTCCCTCGCGCGCCATAGGACTCGAAAGTAGCCGTCAACTTTCGATCGATGGCCACGGGGAAATTGAACTGATTGCGCTTGACGTACGCCTGAATCCTGTCTGGCGTCTGGCTGGCCTGATGCTCGAAGGCCACTGCGAGACCGATGACCTGGAGACCTTCTCGCCCGTACCTCTGCTGCATCTTCACGATGTGGGGGTGCGCGGCGTGGCAGCCCGGACAGATGATCTGGAACATGTCGAGCAGCACGACTTTGCCCTTGAGTTGCTCGAGCGTCAACGGGGAGCCGGCGACCCACTGTTGAACCTGAAGGACGGGGGCCGGAACGGACTCGGGCACGGGCACGTAGATGCTGCCTCCAGTAGGCGGGGCCGCCTCCGGAGGTGACTGCCGTGTCGAGCCGGAGCCGGCATCCTGGGCCGGCGCCGTGATCGCTAGCAGCAGGCCCAGCAACGTCGCTTGGAGGCCACGAGAGAAAATCTGGTGTGCAATCACGGGAACCTCCTCAACGGTGAGGAGCAGCTCGGGACAGCCACTCCGGCGCCGGCTCGTTCGGCCTCTGCCGCTCGTGGAGATTGACGTGTTCGCAGTGTCCGAGGTAACGACACTTCAGCCGACTACCGGTGCGTCCTCCGAGCGGAGTGCGAATCTCGACGCGCGATGCGTAGACGGGCGCGATGCCGTGGCCACAAGGACGGTGCGCGCCATACCAGGAGCAACGGACAGCAGTTGGTTCAGTTTCATAGGCCGCAGCAAGAGTCCCCCTGCTGGGTCGCGCCAGCTTCCAGCAGCGTGGCCTGGTAGCCGGCCTGGCGGACAGCCTCTCTGAGAGCCTGGATGTTTGGCTTCGGACCGGCGGCCGCGAAACCGACCCGGGCGGTCTTCGTGGGGTAATCGACTGCGGCATTGAGGACCCCCGGAACGCTCAGGAGAGCCTTCCGAACGTGGGCGGTGCACGCTTCGCAGGACATGCCGCCGATGGACAGCGCCTGCTGCCCGGCGGCGACACCGGCCGCCGGCGCGGCGGGCGCGTCGCTGATTCCAATGAGACTGCCCGCATAGTGGGGAAACGCTGCGCCTACGATGGCAAGGAAAGTGGCGAGCCAGAGCCCCATGCGCCCGAGGCGCCGGGTCCTGGGCGCGGGGACGGCACATGCCTCACCCGATGCACATGCCCGTTCACGGGAGTAAGCGAAGTAGAAGCCCGCGGCCAGAAGCAGTCCGGTGAGCGTCAGAAAGAGCGGGCGCCATTGCTCGAAGACGGCCCCGGCTCCGGCAGCAGACAGACCCAGGCCGACGAGCATCAGCGGCAGCCAGCAACACGCGGAGGCCACGACGGCGGCAACGACGGAGCCGGCAAGCAGCCAGGATGTCTTCGGGCCGGTCTGGGCGCGGGAGTCTGGCGCGACGGTAGACGATTCCTGCCCGGAGACACGGCAGCACGCCTGAATCACCGAGGGTTCTTCCGAGAGAGCCACAGCCGGCCCTCGCTGGTCGGAGGCGACGGAATCGGAGCGCGGATCTCCGTGAACCGCCAGCTGTTGACGGACGACCGTTCCCACGTTGCCCAGACAGCATGAGCCTTGCGGGTTCTCGCGCTCGCAGGCGCACTGTCCCTCCTTGACCTTCTGCCGGATGTCGTCCGGCACGGTGCTCTTTCCCGTACGGAGAACCTCCTCGCCTATCGAGGCCGCCGAGTGGTTGAAGCAGTAGCAGACCGGGCAAGAGAGATCGCTCTCTTTCTGCCAGACAGGGACGGCCACGTCGGAGCGAAGAAAGCGCGCCCCCTGGACGGCCCCGAAGTAGACGATGTCGCAATTCTGGGCTGGACAGAACCGATACACGCCGCTCCCGACCCTGCCTCGGCAGGGCTCCCTCAAAAGGGAGCTCAAGGTCTCGTTTGCGACGGTCTTCCCTCGGGTGCCGCAACCGGGACAGTCGGCGGGCGGGCCGCCTGGGGCAGTGATGGAGCAGCACTTTTCGGACATCTTCAGAACCTCCTTACCGATGCGCCCCGTACAGTACTGGCATCGGCAACATCCACATCCCCGGGTAGGGGATATGGTCGCCGGGATGAAAAAAAGAGGAGAGGGCGGCGGGGGCTCATGTTTGCTTCAACAGAGTTGCGAGGACCTGGCTGACCTTTTCGAGGCGTTCGTCGCGGCCGCCTTTCATGCAACTGTCCACGCACGCCTTGAGCTCATGCTCCAACAGATTGGCTGCGACCTGGTTGAGCGCAGCGCGCACCGCGGCCACCTGCAGGAGAATCTCGTCGGCGCAGCGGTGAGCCAGCACCATGGTCCGCAGTGAACGCACGTGGCCCTCGATGCGCGCGAGACGGTCGGCGAGCCGCTTCTGGGCGTCTTCGTCTAGATAGGGTTTCGGAACCGGTTTCAGGTGGGACTTGGCCATTGCGTTCCTCACATCTTGTAGTATATATCCCCCCAGGGGGGATAGCAACCCCTTCTCCTTTCCCACGAAACCGAACCCGAGCGCCTTGGCGAGGTGGCCGAGCAAAGGGGCTCATTCGTCGTCGCCGCTGGTTAGTGTCGGCTCCAGGGATCGCGCTCGGGCGTTACCCGCACGACCGAAGCTCGTCAGTCCTGCTTGGGAACTACCTGGGGCACGCCGAAAGGAGGCGCTTCATGCAAACACCCTCTGAGCAGAGCCTCTCGAGTAGAGTGCGAACCCTGCTTCGCGCCGCCATCTTGTCGCTCGTTCTGGTGGCAGCCCTGCTGCACAGGTTTGCACCAGGGGCGCTCGCGGTCGGTTTGGATCTGACGGATCTGCGAGTCCCTCGAGCGGAGCTGAGAGGCGGCGGCCCACCGAAGGATGGGATTCCGTCGCTGACGGACCCCGCGGTCGTCAGCCCCGAGCAGGTGGATTTCCTGCAGGAAGACGACTGGGTCCTCGGTGTCGAGCTCGGTGCCCAGGCGCGGGCCTATCCGCTGAAGCTGCTGACCCAGCACGAGGCCGCCAACGACGTGGTGGGCGGCCAGCCGATCGTCGCTACCTACTGACCGCTCACCGAGAGCGGGGTGGTCTACTCCGCGCGGCTCGACGGTATGCGGCTGACGTTCGGCATCTCCGGACTCCTCTACCGCAGCAACGTCGTGCTTTACGATCGCAGAAGCGGCAGCCTCTGGTCCCAGCTCGCGGGCGCCGCGATATCGGGCAAGTACAGTGGCCGGCAGCTCGTGGAGCTCCCGTCCCTGGTGACGACCTGGGCGAGCTGGCGCCGTGCACGCCCCGACTCGTCGGTCGCTCTGGCTGCAAGTCTCCGGTACTCGGCCGACCCATACGCCGACTATTGGGGCTCGTCCGAAACGATGTTCGACGTGGGCCCCATCGACACGCGATTGCCGGCCAAGGCATTGGTGTTCGGCGCCGTCGTGGGGAAACTCGCGAAGGCGTATCCACTGAGCGAGTTTCCGTCGACCAACCAAGTTATGCGGGACCGAATCGGCAACGTGAAGGTTTGGCTTTCTCGGGGCGAGACCTCCAGGGACTTTCGGATGACGGACTTGACGGGCCGGCGAGTGAGCGGATCGGTCATGTACTGGTTCGCCTGGTCGAAGTTCCATCCGGACACTGCCCTCTGGGCCGGGCCGGCCGGGCAATGACGAGGCTCGAGCCAGCTCTCCGCTACCGGCCGCTGAACTCCATTCGGCCGCCGCGGTATCAACCCAAGAGGAGCTTCGCCACCATGGCGGAGAGCGCCAGCGCCAAGGGCAGCGTGAAGATTCACGCGAGCGCGATGTTCGCAGCGAAGAGCACGGGCCCGGCGGTCACGAGACTGGCTGAGAAACCATGTCCCAGGCTCATGGCCGTGATGCGCGGGCTCATCGTCGACTACGCGGCGCCGGCGGCGGCCACCCAGCAATCACTTGCCACCCTTGCCGGTTTCAGAGCCGGCAAGCCTCAGCGCTCGCAGCGCATCTACCACGTCGGCGGGCTCGGAGCGCTGGGTGTAATCCGCGCTCACGAATCGATAGCGGATAACGCCCTCGCGATCCAGAACGAACGTCCCCGGCACCGGAAGCTCCCCGGAGCGGTCCGCATTGAACTTCGCGAGATCGATGCCGAAGCCGCGGTACATCTCCGCCAGCTTGGCGGGCACCTGGAAGACGAGACCGAACCCACGCGCCACCTGGTTGCCCAGGTCGCTGAGGACCTCGAAATCCAGCTTGAGCTTCTCCTGCGTCATGAGCGCGAAGTCGGGCTTCTCGGGCGAGATTGCAACCAGAGAGCCCCCGGCTGCCCGAATGTCGGGCAGGGCTTGTTGCAGAGCATCCAGCTCCGCGTTGCAGTACGGTCACCAATGCCCTCGGTAGAACGCGACGACCACCGGGCCCTTCGCCAGCAATTCGACCGAGGATACGGTCTTACCGCTCGCGTTAGGCAAGCGAAAGCCGGGCGCCCTCTGCCCGACCTTCAGGCTCCGTTCCTCGACGCCCGTGCGCCGAACTTCGTCCAGGGCGGCTCGCGCCACCGCGGCCTTCTCCGCGGGCATCTTCTTCGCCGACTCGCTTCGCATGGCGTCCAGCTTCGAGGCCAGCGGCCGCGGATCTGCCTCGGCCGCCGCGGCCACTGCGCCGGCCGCCAGTAACGCCGAAAGCAAAATTCGACTCGAGAGCCCAGTCGTTGTGTCGGTTCCTATCTGCCTGATGGCTTTCGACATGAACACCTCGCGTTCCTCCGTTTCTCGGATCAGTATAGTCGCGGCTTCGTCAACCGAGTCGGCGCCTCAATCCTCGGCGGCCGTGATATCGGCGTTCGCGATCAGTCGTGACCGGCTGAACGTGTCGACGAGCGCGCCTGCCCGAGGTAACGCGAGAACGAGACTCGACCGGCGCCGTTACCCGGCTCGTCGTGCGACGTCTTCGAAGGTGATGCCGGAGTTGCTCTTCAGATGTGTCACCTGCCTTCTGGCACCCTGGATCCTGGTCGCGGCCGCCCTTAAGGGCCGGTGGTTTGTCTGCGACGGGCTAATGCGCCACGAGTAACTCCCGATGCAGCGGAGAATCGTCGGGCTCAGCCTGGGTCTGATGACGTTCTTTGCGGTCGCGACTGGGGTTTTTCACTATCTGCGAACGTCCACGGACCTCGAAGCCTTGGCTGACCAGCGCCTGCGGTACATCGCCGCCACGGCCGCGGCGGGCCTGGACGGCGATGCCCACGCGGAGCTCAACAGCTGCCTGGACAATCAGTGCCCCAACTACGCGAAGCTCACCGAGTACCTTCGAGCCGTCCAGACATAAAATGATCTCTCGACGGAGGTGTACACCCTCGCCCGAGAAGGCGACCGAACGCGGTTCGTCTTGAGGACCCAGCACGAAGCCGACTTCGGAGTGTCTTACGATCTGCGTCCGGAGATGTTGGCGACGTTCGACGAGGGCAAGGTCGTCACAACCGGTGTCTACTCGGATCGCTACGGCTCCTGGTTGTCGGCCTACGCGCCCGTCCGGAACAAACAGGGGAGGGTCGTCGCCTTGCTGGAAGTCGACTACAAGGCCGAGGAGCTTGCTGCCATTCTCCGAAGAGACGCGGCGCAGTCGGCGGTGGTTTGGCTCCTGGGGCTGACGGTCACGGGTCTGCTAGCCCTGCGTCTTTCGCGGCAGATCGCCGAGCCGCTGACGCATCTGACCGCCGCGGTCGACGCCGCCGCATCCGGAGATGAAAGTCATGAGCTGCCGACCGATGCACCGGCGGAAATCGGGCTCCTGGTCCGCCGCTTCGGCGAGATGCGAGACGCCGTTGCCAACGCCCGGCGGCAGGAGCGGCTGGCGGTCGTGGGGCAGATGGCCGGAACGATGATCCACGACCTGCGAGGCCCGCTCACGGTGCTCATGGGAATGACCGAGCTGATGCAGGACGAAGAGGACGGCATCGCGCGAAAGCAGCTCGGTGTGCGCGTGTTCGAGCACATCAATCGCATCGAGGCGATGGCCCGAGACGTTCTCGACTTCTCGCGGGGTGTGTCGAACATGGAGCGAAGCCGGTTCCGCGCCGCCTCGGTGCTGGAGTCCGTGGCTGCGGACCTTGCCTCGATTGCGACTAGAAAGGGCGTCGTTCTGCGCGTAGACCCCGAGTGGGACGGGCTCGTCTGGGGGGACCAGGAGAAGCTGCTCAGGCTCGCCCACAACCTCGTGAAGAACGCGATCGAGGCGACGCCAGCAGGAAGGCGAGTGGTGGTGCGAACGCGCGCCGGCGCCGGGCGATGGCAGCTTCTCGTGGAGGATGAGGGCACCGGGATTTCACCGCAGGTGGCAGCGAGGCTTTTCGAGCCGTTCGCGACTCATGGAAAGTCGGGAGGTACGGGGCTGGGTCTGGCGATGGTGAAGAGTGTCGCCGAGACTCACGGAGGAAGCGTCACTCACGCGGCGCGGCCGGGCGGCGGCACGGTTTTCAGGGTCGAGCTGCCGATCGATCGACGCGAGCCTGGCGGGCAGAAGCAGGAAGCCCGTGAGCAAAAGGCCGCGTGACGCCGGCAAAGCGTTACCCGGCGCGCGAGGCGGCGTCGAGTCGGCAACTGATCCCGCGAAATCGACGTCGCCGCCGCAGGCGCCCGAGCCTTGCTTCACCGGCGCCGGTCCCGGCCTTCCGCGGAGGGAGCATCAAGCCGCGGGACGTTTCCTGCGAAGCCGTTTGCCAGCCTCCGGCTCCGCCCAATCGGACTCCAGCTCCACGCCGAGGCCGAGGGCCAGTCGATTGACGAAGTTGAAGTACGCTGTCACCGCGGCAATGTCGTGAATCGACCGGTCATCGTGCCCGATCTGACGCAGCAGCTCCACGTCGGCTCTCCTCATCTCGGCAGGCGTGCGGGTGAGTTTCACCGCGAAATGCAGCATGGCCAGATTAGCCGGCTCCAGACGTGCGGTGCGGAAGTCGCGAGCGATCGCCTCGACGAGATCCTCGTCGCGGGTGAGACGGAGAAGGACCTCTCCGTGATGCTGCAGTCAGTAGTGGCAGTCGTTGGCCTGCGAAACCACGACCGCGATCATCTCGCGCTGGCGGCGCGTGAGCGGCGAGCCTCCGAACATCAATGCCTTGTAGAGCGCCATGTGCCCCTCCATCCCTTCCGGATGGACGCCGCTGACGGCCAGGATGGCGGGGGCGCTGGCCTGGTCGCCCAGGAGACGTTTGTACGTCTCCTTCAAACGGACCGGGGCTTCGGATGGTTGAATCTCCGTTATCCACGACATAGTCTATCCTTTCACTCCGGAGGTGACGCCGCGGGCCCGAGCGCGGCGCTCATCGTGTCCGCAGCGAGCGCAGTCGGCTCACGCTCCAGACGCCCCGAGGCGCTCGAGGTAACGGCTGTCGGCTCGGCGTGCTACAGACCGTCGCCGCGCGGCATCGGTCCGGCCGGCATCGATATCCTGCTCTCGGAGGCACGGCTTCTGCTCGCAGGCGTTACCCAGGCCCGAGCCGGGCGTCCAGACCAGTGGAGCACGCGAACCTGCCGTTCCCGGCGGCGATCTCTTCGGAGGCGGGCCCATACGGTAGAGGAGTCGACTTGAGCAGAGCCAACAGCGACCGTGCGACATTCAAGATGGCCAGCCTGGCGATTGCACTTGCCGCGCTGCTGGCGGTGGCAGCGAGTTTGCCCATTGGCGCGTGGCTCTTGCGGACAGTGGAGTGGATCCGATCGGCTGGCGTGGCCGGCGCGCTCGCGTACGGCGCGATTTACGTGCTGGCCACGGTCTTGATGCTGCCGGGTTCCGCGCTGACACTGGGGGCCGGATTCGCTTACGGTCCCCTCTTGGGGACCCTTCTCGTTTCGCCCGCGAGCGTGCTCGGCGCGACGCTGGCCTTTCTACTGGGACGGTCCGCCGCTAGAGAATGGGTGGTAGGCAAGATGACGGCCCATCCGCGGTTCGGAGCGGTGGACCGCGCCGTCGGCGATCGTGGCTTCTTGCTGGTGATGCTGCTGAGACTATCGCCCTTGTTTCCGTTCAACTTGCTCAACTACGCGCTGGGCGCAACTCGCGTGAGGCTGCGCGACTACGTGGTGGCATCCTTCGTCGGGATGCTTCCGGGCACGTTCCTGTACGTTTACCTGGGCTCCCTCGTCACCAGCGCAGGCGAGCTGCTCGGCGGTCAGCGGCCGGCGGCGGGGCCCTGGGGCAGGGGGCTCTACTGGGTCGGTCTGTTCGCAACTGTCGCTGTCGTGGCCTTCGTGACACGCTTCGCGAGACAGGCGCTGGATCGAGCTCTAGAATCGGCTGATGCCCGAACTTCCGAAGAGACGAAGTCATGAATCCGAACCCGGATCACCCTACAAGTTCACTCACGCAGCCGACGTGATGGCCCGAATCGTGATCGCCAACGCCCTGTTCGGCAGCCGTGGCTCGGGCAGTGCTCTGACGATCCCGTGGTGCACCTGCATCGATCCCGAGATCGCCCACGTGGGATTGTACGAGGCCTACGCGCGCAAGCGCGGCCTCGCCGTAGACACCTACACTCAGCCGCTGTCGGAGGTGGACCGCGCCATTCTTGACGGCGAGGAGGAGGGGTTCGTGCGAGTGCACGTACGGCAGGGATCCGACACGATCCTGGGCGCCACCGTCGTGGCGCGCCATGCCGGGGAGATGATTTCGGAGCTGACGCTAACGAGGAAGATCTCGTCGGGCCGTGCCTGGACCGGCTGCAACAATTTGCGCCGGGCACGGAGATTCTCGTTGTCGACGGCGGCAGTACCGACTCCACGCGCGAGCGGGTGTCTGCTCGGCCCTGGACGACGTTGATTTCTGCGGGAAGGCCTCCCCGCGGCATGCAGATGAACGCTGGAGTTCACGTCACGCGCGGCGACATCCTGCTACTCCTACACGTCGATATGGAGCTGCCCCCGGACGCTGTGACTCAGATCGAGAAGGCGACCGAGGGTCCCCAAGTCGTGGGAGGCGGGTTCCGCAAGCGCCACCGCGAAGCCCCGCCGTTGCTTGTCCTCCAGGACTGGTGGCTGAACACGTTGCGTTCGGGACTTCAGCGCCATCTGGTCGGGACCAACGGCATCTTCGTGAGGAGAAGCGTCTTCGAGCACTTGGGAGGATTCAGAGAGTGGTCACTGCTGGAAGACGTGGAGTTCCCGGACCGACTGCGGGACCTCGGTCGGGTCGCGTTTTTAACGGGTCCAGTGCTGGTCTCGGCGCGCAAGTATCTGCGGCATAGGACGCTGAGGCAGCGTCTCACGAATGCCCGAGTGATGGCGGGATATGGGTGGCTGGGCATTCACCCCGAACAGCTCGCTTCGATCTGCGGGGCCTAGAACTCGACGACCGTCGCTCCGATTTCCGACAGAGCTGGCTCCCGGGGAGCTGCGCTATCTGGAGGGTCTGGACATGGCGATGCGGCCTCGAGCTCTCGGGAAGGTGCGGTTGCGGGAGGGGCCAGGCGCGCACACGTCGGCCCGGCGGTTCCTCGAGGCCGGTCCGCCACGAATGGCGCCGCTCAACGCGCTGATCGCGTGGCTCTATCTCGCCGGCCTTTCTGCCGAAAGGATGCGGTTCATCGATTCGAGAAAGTGCTTCATGAACTTTTCCCGGTGGACCGTCATCACGACGTCGACAGCACGACCGCTGCCGGTCGGATCGATGACGGTTCTCAACGTCTGCCCCCACATCTCGATCGACACGGGCAACTTCTGCACCTGTGCCAGCTCCGGGGTGTGCGCCAGCACGCAACCCAGGACGTCTCCCAGGTGCGTCTCGTGGCTTGCGTGTCGTGCCAGTCGTTCCTCGACCCGGGCCACAGTCCAGCTGGCCACTGGTGTCCCCAATCGGCGCCACTCTTCGAGATGCCGCTTCTCGACCGTGACCTCGAGCGCTGGAGCCAGACCGCTCATCAGGATCGGCACTCCAGATTCGAATACGAGCGCCGCGGCGTCGGGATCGCAGTTCAGGTTGTACTCGCTCTTGTAATCGACGAAAATCGTGCCCCGCTCGGTGACGGGAGGAAAGTGCGTCGCGCCACCGACGACCATGAGCTGGCCGATTCGCTTCGGCAACTCCGGATCCTTCAAAATGGCCACGGCGACGTTGGTCAAGGGGCCGATGGCCAGGACTTTCAACCCGGGATGCCGCCGCGCGGCCTGGATCATAAGGTCGACGCCGTGCTCGGAGGAGACCGGTGTCCTCGGCTCCGCGTCGAGGTGCTGGCGCAGCTCACGGCTCCAGTCTCTGGGCTGTTTGCGACGGAGCAGCGTCGTGCCGATACCCGCGCCGACGCGGATGTCCGGCCGGCCGGCCAGTTCGAGCAATCGCCGGGCAATACGCGCGCGGGCCCCCGATTCGCCATGAACCGTCGAGATCCCGACGAGCTCGAGCTCAGGTGTCGCCAGAATGGTCAGCAGCGCAAGCACGTCATCGACGTCGGAACCGATGTCGGTGTCGAGGAAGACTGGGACTCGGTCGCCGGCCAGGCAGTTTGCCGAGCTGCATGCGAGCAATGCCACGAGAATCCAGGCTCTCAACTGATGACCTCCCGATGGATGCTGCTGCTTTGCGGTTCCAGGACCAAGATGGTGGCCTGTCGCAACACCTGGCGACGCTTTTCCTGCGAATCGACGAACGGCGAGTTCGCTGCGCCGATGACGCGCCGGATCATCTCGAAGCCGGCCATCTTCAAGATCGACTTCAGGAGACCGTCATGTCGCATTTCGTCAAGGTAGGCTCGCAGGAAGGCAGCGTACGGCACCGGACGGGCAAGCGAAATGGTGAGCATCAGCAGATGCGCAAGCAGCATCCCGGGATCGAACCACGCGGCGCCCGGATCGCAGAGCTCGGCGTCGAGGACAGTGGCGCGACTGCCCTCCCGCACGAAGATGCTCTCGCCGTGCAGATCCCCATGCGTCAGGACGCTTGGCTCGCCGGACTTGAAGTCACTTTCGAAGCTGCGAGCCTCCGCAGCAAGACGCTCGCCGGCCTGCTCGAACAGGTGAGCCTGTAAGACGGCGAGGCCTTCCCCACCGTCGCGGGAGCTCCAGATGGCGCGCATCTGCTCGGGATGCTCCAGCGGAAGTGTGAGAACGTAGGGCCGATTGGCTGCGGCTGTGGGGTTGTTCCGAAAGCCCGCAGGTACTTCCAGCGAGAGACTCCCTCGGTGAAAGCGGCCCAGATCGCGGCCCAAGTTCGCGAAGAACTGCGGCTCCGGGAAGGCATCCGACAGAAGGCACCTTTCCAAAGACATCGATGGAGCCAGGTCCTCCGCGACCAGGACGCGATTTTCGATGTCCTGGGCGAGGATCGAGGGCACCCACCGATCGAGGAAGGCCTCGCTCGAGGCTCGGTAGTAAAACGCCTCGAACGCGAGGCGGTCCTCCGGAAAACGTATGCTCGGGTATCTCTCGAGGGCACCTCCCGCGGGCACGTGCTTGACGACGCACGACCCCACGACGCGCCCCGACAGGTCCACGTACGAGACTCGCCGGACACGATTGATGTTGCCGCTGATGTCGTCGACGCGAGCAGTGACCTGCGCGTCGCCGGCAAGTCTAGCCTGAACACCCGTTCGACGAAGGTACTCCTCGAAGTCTGCTGGCGAACGTAGTTCGCGGGACGAGAAGCAGTCGCTCAATTCACATCACCCGAGCCCATGTCGAGCTGCCGAGGCTGCGCCTGGCTGGCAGCACGCGCAGTCCGAAAGCGTAGTTGAGCACACCGAATGCTATCACGGGGGAGAGGCGTGGCAGCGGCCCGACTCCGGGTCCCACGGTTACTTGCCGGGAAACTGGTGCAGGAAGATGTAGTCGTTGGAGCTGGCACCGGCGTGGCAGCTCGCGCACATGCCGACGACTCCCTCTGCCATGACCGCACCGCCTGGCGCAAACTGGGCCCAGAACCAATCCCCGCCGGATGCATCGTATCCTCTCACCTTGTACATGACCGTGGTCGCCTGGAGCTGCAGACCGGTCCCGTTGTCCTTCAGGTTCTCCTTGACGATGACTGAACCGTTGGACATTCCGGCACCTTCTAGACTCGCCACCGCAGCTCCGTTGATCCAGACGCGGGCCTTGGGACCGTGTGGGGCACCGGAGTTGAAGACACCCTGCCGCTCGGCGAACTGCGCCCAGCCCTGGTAGGGGTCCGTCACCGCAATGAGCTTGAAGAGGGCCTGCCCATTGGGCTGCACGCTCATCGTTCCCAGCCCCGTCGAAACCGTGGACGAGAGAGATAGCCCCGATCGATCTTCCCGGGCGTTCACCACGGCGCCGAACTCTACCGTCTGTACGCCCGAGTCCGGTTGCACCTCGACGGCAAAAGAAATCGCCAGGGTTCCCGCGGCGGCCACCATGACCGGGAAAGCAGAGGAGGTCACGGCGGTGACTCGCGAACTCGACGCGACGAGCGCCGCAGAGGTCACGGTGATCTCCCGGGAGTTGGGGTTGAAGATGTCGAGCCAGGCGACGAACTCCGAGCCAGGGGCGGTCGTAGTTGGCAGGCCGCGCAGGCCGGCAAGCGAGGCGCTTTTCAGCGACGAGGAACTGCGGCCAGGGTCCGTCCCCGCGCGCAGTTCGGCAAGGTCGCTCACTCCGTCGTTGTCCGTATCGGCGGACGCCGGATTCGTCCCGATTGAGAACTCGCGAAGGTTTTCGAGACCGTCGCCGTCGGGATCGGCCTGCGGATCCCCGTCGCCCTGGAAGAACCTCCGTTCCCACTCGTCGGGAAGCCCGTCACCGTCACTGTCGGTGAACAGCCGCACGACGGGCCTTCGAGCTGTGGCTACCTTGACGAGGTATCCTCTCCCCGTCTCCAGGGAGAAGGGTGGCGTGCCGAGGGACGGGATGTACGGCTTCCACCTTCCTCCCGAATCGAGGCGAGCCACGAAGTCCGCGCCGGTCTCCAGTGTGAGCTCTCGACTCGTGAGCGCTCCTGTGGTGAGTGACGAGAGAGGGAGACTTACAAGGTTCAAGCCTGCATGAAGCTCGATCGGTACACTCTGGGCCAAGGCGCGTGAGGGCTGGAGACAGGCGGCGGCAACCGCCAGAACCATGATCGTCGCCGACCGCCCGTGGCGGCAATCGAGCCTCCCGAGTCGCGAACCGTTCTCCGGTGTCATCTCATACCTCCTGGAGTCCCAAGGACTCACCGTCTGCCACCCCGCCTCAGAGGGGGTGAACCTGGCAAGGCCAGGTGCGAACACGGATCGTTCGCGGCGAGAACCTGCTTCCTCCGGACGACCGCCGTTCAGCGAGTCAGACTCGTTGCATCCGCTGAGGTAACGGTCTCTTTCCCCGGACAACACTCATTCGTTACCCCGGTCACGACGGCTGGCTCCGGCCGCCGCCGTTCGGGCACCGACCCCTACGAGACCAAGACGGTGCTCTTCACCGAATGCATGACGAAAGGGGCGCCGAACAAGCTCGTGCTCGCCCTGCCGCGCCGTACCACGTACTGATCCCCAATCGGCGCGTACTCTCGCACCTGAGTGAGGAGGATTGCATGCCCGAATCGTAGCCTGCGCCGGGGCGCCTGCGAACGCGGGGGGCGGTCGTCAGACGGCAACCGGAGCGTCTGGAACATGAGCACCGGCAAGGTCTGACCTCGAGGAAGAGATCCGGGAGCACCTGCGCATAGACGAGTCCATCGCCGGTGAGCACGCCGAGAGTCGTGCCGACGAGCGCTCGCCCGCGAGCCCGTGACGGCCGCCGGTTACTTCTGGTTCTCGCCCCCGCTGGCGATGTGAAGCGGATCGCTCTCGCGAGTCAGGGACAGCTCGAGATCCCAGGCCGAGATGCCGCCGTCGGTGAGACGCTCCACCAGCGGGAAGACCTTTCCCGAGAGCGCCGGGTCGAGATTCAAAAGGTGCAGCAACTCCTTTATATTGACCGGGATCGCGGGACTACAGCGGCCCTGGTAGGGGTCGCGCCGCATGCACTCGAGCAGTTTCCCATGGAAGTCGAGCTCCGGGCTCGACAAGGCCGAGTCCAGCTCGTCGAGCAAGGCGGTCACTACGCCCTCGATCATCATCAGCTCGATGGCAGAGCGCCGATGCAGCTTGGCCAAACGCCTCGACTGCTTGTCGTACTCTTCGCTCGGCTGGCCCTCGAGCGCACCCTCGCCGGCGCATCGACTAGGAACACGTACAGCGGTCGTCCGGGGGCCGCTCGAGCGAGATGAGCGAGCTGGCGAGCCAGGCCGTCACGAAAACGAATGCCGCTCGTGGCACCCAGGCCCGGCAATCGTGGCGTCACCTCGCGCAACTCCGGCGTGGGTCCGGACACCGATACGAAGACGACCTCGACATTGCTCATCGTGAGCCTGCCGCTCGGTTTGGCCGGCGTGGGGACCAGGGCGGAGGAAGAGGCCTGGCCGAAGACCGAGGACGCAGTCAGGACGGCCACGAGGCAGTTCACCAGCGCGCGGCTGCGCATCCCGATGAGGATGGCGGCCTTCCACGGGCTCGCGAGGAGCTCGAGGCCTCGAGGCATGAACTCCTGAAGGAGCCGCTCCGAGAAGTCTGCAGACAACAATTCGATAGCCTCGCCCCTCGCTGGGGCCTCCCTCATGGAGGATATTGCCTGAAGTTCCCGTTTCTCAAGGGATGGCTCTTGCGACGGCCGGGAGCCTGCGCGTGCTACGATGAAAGGGACAATGAGCCGAGTTTACAAGATACCGCTCTTGCTCACACCACAGGCCGGCGGTGGATTCACCATCACGAGCCCGGTGATTCCTGAACTCGTAACGGAGGCGGACAGTCTTGCGGAAGTGACTGAAAATGTCAAAGACGCTCTGTTAGCCGTTCACGAGATCTATGAGGAATCCGGCCGCGAGTTTCCCGCGAACCTGCTTCAGGACACCGACCAGGCTCCGGTCTGCTTCGAGCTCTTGCTTCCCGCCGCATGAGGTATCGCGAGGTTGCCCGCAAGCTGACAAAGGTGGGCTGCCAAGAAATTCCCCGCAAGAGTGGTGGCTCCCACCGGAAATGGAAAAATGCCAGCTCTGGCATGACGGCGACCGTGCCGGACTGGGGTTCGAAGGATCTCAAGGAAGGTACCGTGCGGGCAGTGGCTCGACAACTGGGGTTGGATTGGGACAAATTCTCGCAGGCCTGATCGCGGGCTCGGGAGCAGGAAGATCCGTTCGTCGGGAATACCATTGGCCCGCAGCGTGCCGTGGCCACCGAAGCGCTTCAACCCTTTCGACCGCTTTTTCCCGGCTCGGGTAACGCCCCCGTGCGCGCACGAACGAGGACATAGCCGCCATGCGGCTCCCGCCAGATCACGACCTCGCACGGAGATCTCGACGCGGCCGGAGACGCAGGGTGCACCACCCGGCGGCTCGTCAGGGAACCGACGCCGAAATCCTCGAGCCGCAGTTGAAACAGAGACTCCGGGCCGCCCGGTCCCTGCCAGTACGTGTAGGCCACCGGGTGGCTGCCCAGCCGGCACGAGCGGCCGCCCATGAGCGTGTGCCCGGGTCCGAGTGCCGGGAAGCTCACGGGGAAGCCCATCGAGCTCGACAAGAACTCGGCGACCTGCCGGGGGTCGGAGCCCTTCACCTGCAGATGGGGCGTGTTCATGTGATCCTGGGTCGCCAGCAGGGCCAGCGTCTGAAGCGTGGCCTCCTTGTCCGACCGGAGGCTCGAGATCCCGAACCAGACCATCAGGACCACCAACGCGATCGACGACGCCAGCGCGAGTCGGCGCCCGGCGAAGAGGCCCAGCGACCTCATGCGTCCAGGCGGTCGCGAATCCAGTCTCTGCACCTGCGGTTCCGCTCCGGCCTCGGGGGGGGCGCATTGGTCCGCAAGCAAGAGCAGCCGCGGCACCAGTCCGGGGGGCACTTCGACCTGCCTCAGCGCGATGCGCAAGGCCTCGTCCCCACGGATGAGCTCGAGCCATTCCTGCCGGGCCCACTCCGGACCGCGCGCCACGTCTTGCTCCAGTTGACGGCGCACTGGATCATCGGGCGGCAAGACCGAAGCCTCGGCCATCGCTTGCCGCAGAAGCTGTCGATCGTCGCGGCCGCTCATGGACTCCTCCGCTTCAAGGTAAGAACGTTACCCCGTTTGCCGGCGCTGTCGTCAAGCCGCTGTCGCAAGAAGCTACGGGCCCGGTGGACCCGAGAGAGCACCGTGCCCAGGGGCAGGTCGAGCTCTCGGGCCGTCTCCCGGCAACTGACTCCCAGTAACAGGACCATCAGAAACGGGAGCTTGAACCGATCGTCCATGGCGTCGAGTGCCGCTTGCAGCGGCTCCGAGCATTCCGAATCACCCTCCGACGCGTCCCGTGTGGGCGTGTCGGCGTCCTGGAGCAGCTCGACACTGTCGTCGACCTGGGGACGCCGTCCGAGATCGCGCAGCAGGTGCGCGTGGCGGAATCGCAGGATTCGGAATAGCCATGCCCGAGCGGAGGACGGTTCCCGCAGATCCGGCAGCGAACGCCAGGCTTCGGTGAAGGTCTCCTGGACCAGATCCTCCGCTGTTTCGCGGCGGCCCGTCAATCGGAAGGCGATCCGGAAGAGCTCCTCGGAGTGGTCGCGGACGAGCCGTTCGAAGAGGGGCCGGAGCTCGTTGGGAACGGTCTGCATTTCGCCACCGGCCCTTCTACTTTTCTCCCGCCATGCAGTCGATCAGCGCCTCACGAACCGCGGCCCCGCGGGCGACTTGAAGCCGCGTCCAGGCGACGACGGAGTCGAACTCTCGCTCGCGGAGCCGGCCCCTGGCTTCGATGACGGCGTTCTCGGCTTGCAATCTGTCGAGAAACGTACCCAGTCCCGCCCGGTACTGGCTGTCGCTCACCTTCAGTGCGGCGCGGGCTTGCTCGAGCTCCTCGAGATCGACTTCTTGCTGCTGCCGCAGGTTCTCCATGTCCGCCAGGGCCTGGTTCACCTCCAGCGTCGTCTGCTGCCGGACGTCCAGCAGGCGCGCTTCGGCTTCGAGAAGCCGGGCCTGGGCCTGGGCGATACGCTCGCCGTAAACCGAGCTGACATCCAGGGGCAGCTTGACGGCGACACCGCCTGCCCACTCGAGATCGCCATCGGGGGATCTGGCGGTATTCGCCGCCCCACCCGAGAGGAAGCCGACGACCTGGGGTTTGCGAGTCGCTCGGACTGCCTGAACCTCGGCTCGGGCCGCGTCGACGGCCTCTTGCGCCGCAACGACCTCTGGGCGGGCCAACTGCGCGGCCTGAAGCAGACTCGCCGCCGAGGGCAAGGACCGAGGAGCCTGTCGAACCGGAAGCAGCTCGCGTGGAGATGAGGTCGATTCGCTGCCGGCGAGCGAGGTTTCACCGAGCGCGCGCCTCAAGGCGCTCCACGCCTGCGACCTGCGATTCTCGGCGGCCGAGACGAGCCCCCGGGCCCGGGCGACCTGGATCTTCGCGAGGCTCGCGTCAATGCCGGTTCGAAGCCCGGCCCGCAAGTAGCTCTCGGCCTGGGCGGCGAAGGCCTGCCGATCCCGCAGCAGATCGCGATAAATGGCGAGCAGGGCATCCTGCTTGAGCATCTCGACGAAAGCGCGGGTCGCTTCCAGGCCGACCTGGCGCCGTGCCGCCTCGGTTTCGCTTCGAGCCGAGGCGGCCTGGTAGGAGAGCGCTCGATCCCGGCTGCGGAGCTCGCCGGAGTCGTAGAGGCGCTGTGAGATGTTCACGCCGGCGGCGTTGTCGGCGACGAGTTGGGAGGAGACGATCCCTTGCACGCCCAGGCCAGCGCCCTTGGCGCCGGAGAGGCCGTCGACATGCACGGCCTGCAACTCCACCTGGGGCCGGGTCGCACCTTCGACCTCGCGGCGACGGGCCTCGACTCCCTTCACGCGAGCCTGCATCCCGGCGACTCGCGGATGGTTCAGCTCGGCCAGCGCGACCGCCTCGAGAATCGACAGCGGGGGAGCGGCCGCGCCTGTCGGCATGGGCGCCGCGGCCACCATCGCTACGATCGCAAGAGCTCTCCGAAACATCGCCTCAACTCCCTACTTCGGTGTGGCTGGCGCGACCGCCTCGACCTGCACCGCTTCGCCGTTTGGAATCGAGTCGGAGGCGCCGAGACCTAGAATGGCATCCGGTGCGAGCGGTGTGAGCGTGTCGTTGTTCTCGAGTCCGAGGACCTCCACGAACCCGGAGATGTTCGCACCTAGCTTGGCCGGCCGGCGCTGGAGTTTTCCGCTCTCGATCAACACCAGGCATGCCTTTTTCGCGACACTGACCACGGCTTCCTTGGGAACGACGAGCGCGTTCTCGCGCACCTCCAACACGAGTGTAACCCGGGCAAAAGCGCCGCCGGGGATTGTCCCATCCGAATTCTCGACATCGAGCTCCGCTGTCAGGGTCCGGGAGCCAGGCTGCAAGACTTCGGAGAGGCGCGAGACTTTCGTCTCGAGCTTCTTTCCGGGCACCGCGTCGATCGTCACGCGCGCGGGAGTGCCCAGGTGCACGCGCCGGCTCTCGGATTCAGGCACGGAGAGAGTCAGCCTCAGACGAGACGTGTCGGCCAGGTGCAGAAGTCGCGCGCCGTCCGAGCGGGATGACCCGGCCGCCGGGACGAAGGCCCCGGGATCGATCCAGCGATCGGTGATGACGCCGGCGAAGGGCGCGAGCAGCACGGTGAGGTCCTGCATGACCCGGGCACGCTTGGCCCCTTCCCGCGCACTGGAAGCTCGAGCCTCTGCGAGCTCCACGGCCCGCCGTGCGACTTCGGCCCTTGCCTTGGCTTCCTCGACTGTCTGCAGCGACACGCCCTCGGGTGTCTCCTTGCGGACGGCGCGCAGACGATCGTAGGTGATGGAAGCCAGGCCTGCCTCGGCCCTGCGCTGGGCGACCTCGGCCTCCGCTTCGGTGGCTCGAGCCCTTGCGGCGGCGGTGTCGGCCGAAAGCTCGGGTGCCTCGAGCACCATCAGGGTCTCGCCCGCCTTCACGCGGCTGCCGCGATCGATGCGAATCTCGCGCGCATAGCCGGAGACTCGAGCAAAGAGGTCGATCTCCTGCCAGGGCCGCAGGCTGCCCGGCAGATCGATCGTGCTCTCGACGGTCATCCTGGAAACAGTCGCCGTCTTGACAAGGGGGCGACCGTCCTGCGCGTGGGCGAACGTCCCCTGGGCAGCCAGCGTCATCGAGGCCAGCAGCGCCGCCGCGCGGCGTGCTTTCGGTCGGTCAAGGAACAGCATTCGATGCCTCCGGGGGCAGCTTCGGCTTCAGCAGACGGTAGAGCGCCGGCGTCAGCACCAGGGTCATGATCTTCGCTCCCAGCAGTCCCCCTATCATGGCGCGTGCCAGCGGCATGGCTGCCTGGCCCTGCGCCAGCGCAATCGGAACCAAGCCGAGGATGGCCGCCAGCGACGTCATCACGATCGGCCGCAACCTTACGAGACAGGCCTGCTTGATGGCCTGCTCCCGGTGCGCGCCCTCGTGCCAGAGCTGATTCGCGAGATCCACGAGGAGGATGTTGTAAGAGGCCGCCAGCCCGATCATCGCGATGACGCCGAGCAAGGACTGGATGTTAAGAGTCGTGCTCGACAGATAGAGTGTTACCAGCACGCCGGAGAACCCCATGGGAACGGTCAGCAGCACCACGAAGGGGTCGACGAACGAACGGAACTGCACGACCATCACGAGGTAGACGAGCACAAGCGCGAGCAACAGGCCCAGCAGCAGGCCGCCGAACGAGTCGCGCATTTGCTTGACCTCGCCGGCGCTTCTCAGTCGCAATCCTTCCGGCAGCCGTTTGCTCTCTTCTGCGAGGATGCCGTCGACGTCGCGGGCCACGGCGCCCACGTCGCGGCCCAACACGTTCACATAGACGTCGATGACGCGCGTGATGTTGCGATGACGCACCTCGTTGGTCGTGGTCTCCAGGGAGAGAGTCGCGACGTCCTTCAACACCACGGGCTTCTCGGTACGGGCCGAGACAATGGGAATGTCCTTCAACGAATCGAAATCGCGGATGAGCGTCTCCGGATACTGGGCTCCGACGAAGTAGTGGTTGCCGTTCTTGTGATCGATCCAGAAGGACTTGGCGAACGACACCGACGAGTTGAGCGCCGTCGCGACGTTCTGCACGACGTCCTCCTGCGTCAGCCCGAGAGTGGCTGCCTTCACCCGATCGACCTGGAGGCGAATGAGCGGGAAGTCGAGACGTTGCTGGATCCGGACATCGACGGCCCCTTGGACTGCGCGTATCTTCTCGACGAGTCGCTCGGCGACCTCGCGGCCCGCTCGCATGTTCTTGCCCTCGATCTGGATGTCGATCGGAGAGGGAAGTCCGAAGTTGAGGGCCGCGGTCATCAGGCCGCCGGTGTCGAAGGCGAGCTCGGCTTCCGGCAGGGACGTCGAGAGGACTTGCCTTAGCTTGGCGGCCCAGTGCTGAGCACTGTGGGCGCGGTCTCCAGAGAGCTGGATCGCGATGAAGGCGTCGGAGCCGCCCGTGTTCGGCGTGTAGGCGGCGGGCCAGTCGTTGAAGACGCCGATATTGGAGATCATCGTAACGATTTCGGCAGCCGGAATGACTTCGCGAATCCTCGCCTCCGCGCGCTTGACGATCTCCTCCGTGCGATGCAAGTCCGTGCCGGAAGGAGCCCGCAAGAGCACCGTGAATTGGCCCGAGTCTACGGCTGGAAAGAGCTCCTGTCCGATGAACGGATAGAGCAACCAGCTGGAGCCGAAGATCGCCAGGCTCACCGCGCTGACGATCCAGGGATGGAGCAGGCAGACGTCGATGACAGGGCCATACAGACGCTCGAGGATGCCGTGCGCGTCCTGACCGTGCGTGGAACGTGCGCTCTTGGAGGCGGGCGGCGAGAAGTGCGCGACGCACGCCGGGATCACCGTCAACGAAAGGACATAGGAGGCCGCCATCGAGAAGACGACGGCCAGCGCCAGCGGTGTGAAGAGAAAGCGCCCAAGGCCGGTCAGGAATACCACGGGAGAGAAGACGACCACGATGGTGAGGGTCGCGACAAAGACGGGAGTTGCCAGTTCGCCCGCACCCAGGGTGGCCGCCTCCGCAGGCGAGCGACCTTGCTCCAGGTGCCGCATGGAGTTCTCCAGGACGACGATTCCGTTGTCCATCAACATGCCCACGGCCAGCGCCAGGCCGCCCAGGGTCATCGTGTTGATGCTGCCGCCCGTGAAGTAGAGACCGATGAGCGCCGAGAGAATCGAAAGCGGCAGCGTGATCAAGATGAAGAGCATGGAGCGCCCGCTTCGCAGGAAAAGTAGAACCATCAACGCGGCCAGCAGCGCTCCCAGCACCGCCTCGTGCTCGAGCGCCTCGATGGCCGCGCGGACGAAAACGGTCTGGTCCATGTCGATCTTCAGGTCGACACCCTTGGGCAGCCGCTCCAGGATCAGTCCGATCTGTCCGCGGATCGACTCGACGACGTTGATCGTGTTGGCGCCGGGCTGCCTGTAGACGGGGATGTAGACCTGACGCCGTCCGTTGATGCGGACGATGTTCGTCTGGATCTCGGCCGTGTCCTGGGCCGAGGCGACATCCTTCAGGAAGACGGGACCGGAAGCGTCGACGCGCAGCGGGATATCGTCGAGTTCCCTCACGGCGCCTACCATCGCGTTGGAGTCGACCTGGTACTCGATGCCCCCCAACCGCGCGATGCCTGTCGGAATCAGAACGTTGAACCTGTGAATCCCTCGCACGACATCCATGGGCGACATGTTTCGCGACTGAAGCTTCCACGGATCGACATACGCGAGGATCCGCCTCAGCTTGCCCCCGAAGACGGCCGGAGTGACTACTCCGGAGATCGACTGGAGCCGGTTCCGCAGGTCGTAGTAGGCGATGTCGTAGAGCTTGGTTTCGTCGAAGGTCGGGCTCGATACGGTCACGAGGCAAAGGGGCAGCGCTGCCGTGGGGTCGTAGGGCATGACCATCGGCGGAACGGTGCCGGGCGGCAGGTAGTAGAGATCGGACATCGCCAGGGTGGAGACCTGGGCCAGCGCCGTGTTCGGATCGACATCCTCGTTGAAGAAGTCCCGTACCACGGATACGCCGACCATGGACTTCGCTTCCTGCCAGGCAATCCCGTTGGACTGCCCCGTCCAACGCTCCAGCCGAGTGGTGATGTCCTGCTCCATCACCTCGGCTGGCATCCCGGGATAGAGCGTCAGCACCTGCACGGCAGGTGTCTTGAAGATGGGAAGAAGGTCGACGGGTATCCGGCTGACGGTGACCGCGCCTAGCACGAGGATGGCGAGGCCCAGCACGGCGACGGCGTGAGGATTTCGAACGGCCAGGCGGGCAAGGTTCATGAGCGAGCGGCGGAAGCGCGATCGGCGATTCCACTACCCATGTAGTGCCCTGCGGGGGGCGAATTATTCCCGAAGCGAAGGAATCAGAGCTGGCGCCAGGCCTGGGCGAAGGCTGACCAGCACCCGCCGAGCCGAGCGGCGGAAGTGCGGGTGGGATCGAGGTCGGCCTCAGCCCTGCTGATGCCGCCGTCCATCTGCCGCGAGTAGCGCAGGTCGCGCAGCGGAGCGATACCGATCGGGGTGGACGCCGATGACGTCCCAGGCGAACGGGTTCGCCGGCATCGGGCCGGCAAAGACGGTCTCGGGGGCCGGTCCCCGGAGGGTGAGCCAGACGGAGGCGTCGTGGCGCGACGTGTAGCTGAGCGCAAGCATCGCAACCTCCTCGGTTGGGTCGATCAGCTAGAAGTCGACGTTTTTTTCGGTGATGCGTGTGCCGTCGGCGGCGGAGGCGTCGACGTCGCGACGCTCGGGCAGCAGCCCGAAGGAAAGACCCAACCAACGGCACCGCTTTTTGGCCGCGATCGCCCGAGGCCAAGGCGTCCTTCCCTGGCGCTCTGGCCGCGCCGGTGAGATGCTGGGCTCCGATGGGCGGCGGTGTGCACGTTCCCGGGTATCGGGTCCTCTCGAAGATTGCCTCGGGCGCTTCGGGGACAGTCTATCGCGCGCTCCAGGAGAACCTGCAGCGCGAGGTCGCGCTCAAGCTGCTCGCCATTGGACTATTCGACGCAGAGGAGACCCAGGCGCGCTTCCTCCGGGAAGCCAGGCTGCAGGCCAGCCTGTCGCATCCAAACCTGCTGGCCGTGTACGACGCGGGGACTGCCGGTGGCCGGCCCTATCTGGCAGTGGAGCTGGTCGACGGCGGCAGCCTACGCGACCGGCTCAAGACCTCCGGCGCCCTCGCGCCCAGTCTCGCCGCGCGGCTGGCGGCAGCGGCGGCCGAGGGGCTCGCATGCGCCCACTCGGCTGGGATCGTCCACCGGGACCTCAAGCCCGAGAACCTACTCCTGAGTTGCGACGGCGTCCCGAAGCTGGCCGACTTCGGCCTTGCCAAGTCGATCTCGTCGCAGCAGAGCGTCCTGACGGCCGGCGGCATCCTCCTTGGCACGCCCGGCTACATGGGCCCCGAGGTGATCGAAGGTTCTGCGGCGGGGCCGGCTGCCGACGTGTACGCGCTCGGGGTCATGCTGTACGAGATGCTCCGCGGCCAACGTCCATTCGAGGGCGAGAACCCGAGCGTCGTGTTCCACGCACAGCTGAGGGGCGAATGGACGCCGCTGCCACCCGGGGTGCCTGGAGAGCTGGCGGCTGTCGTCGCGGATTGCCTGCAGGTAGACCCTGGCCTGCGTCCCGTGGCGGCGTCTATCGCGGCCCGGCTCGGCGAGGCGCTCGGGGCGCTCGACAGACCCGGGGGCGTGCGGACCATCGCGGCCCGTGCGGTGCCGCGCGTTCCGGTAGCGGAGGCGCCCACGAGGCTCGCGCGGCGCGACCCGCCGCCACCCGCACGGTCGAGGCTATGGTTGGCCGTACCCGCCGTGCTGGCGGCCTTCGCCATCTGGGTCTTCTCGCGCCCGGAGGAGCCGAAAGCTCCAAAGGCGCCTCCGGCGCTACCGGCTCCTCCAGCACCCGTTCCGACGACGCGCTTGCCCACAATCGCGCACTTGACCGCGGGCTCGAACGCCGTGCACCTCTGGCTACGCGAACCCGCTCCCCCCGGCTTGAAGCTCGCTTCCTGGAAGAAGGGCGGCCCCTTGCGCACCGTGCGCGACTTTCCAGCCGGGGCTTCCGATCATCTCTTCCGGGGGTTCGATCCGGCCGCCGAGTACGAGTGTGAGTTCACTGGCGCCGGCGCCACGGTGCCGTGCTCGTTCATCACACTGGAGATGGCCGGTCCCCAGGGTGGTATCGTCGTGGCCCGGGGCGGCAATCTCTTCGACACTATCTCGATGGTTCAGAACGGACCATCGCTCGGGCTCTTCTGGCGCCGCCACGACCAGGAACAGGTTCGGGCGCAGTTCGCTCGTAGCGCCGACGGCGGCGTCACCTGGAGCTCTCCCGAGACGCTCTTCCAGCAGGTCGACCTGTTCCCGGCGATTGCCCTGGGCGACGGATTCGCCGCCGCCACCATCTCGGGACGCGCTGTCGCCGGTGCGATCGCCGGTCCGCTCTCATTCCGGACTTTGGAGCCGGCGACATGGCGATGGAGCGCGCCTCGCTTGGCCGGCCAGGCCGCCCGCGATGTCGTGGCCCTCGCGCCAGCCGGTCATTGCTTCGCCGGCGTAGGAACCCCTCCGCACGGCCTAAGGCTCGCCAGCACGCGCATCGACAAGCCGGAGGTCCCTGCGTTGACACCCATGTTCGGGCTGCCGGCCTTGTCGGGGTCACTCCGCCTGGTCTCTTTCGAGGGCCGCTGGTATGGCGTGCTGCGTCGACCGATGGCCAACGCACTGGGGATGGAGCTGGCATTCCTGGAATCGGACGGCCCGACCCTGGAGCGTTGGAAGCCCGAGGTCGTGCTATCGACGCCCGGAATGGACGTGATTGACGGCGACATCTACGCCAGTAGCGCGGGCATCATCGTCTCCTACGAGGCCGAATCTTCCGTTCACACCCGGATCCGCGCGCGAGGCTCGGGCGGGTTCGGCTCACCCCAGCGGTTGGGCAA
Source organism: Candidatus Wallbacteria bacterium (assembly GCA_016190005.1). Lineage (GTDB taxonomy): Bacteria > Muiribacteriota > UBA6191 > JACPRK01 > JACPRK01 > JACPRK01. Next base: position 83,568 of record JACPRK010000139.1, read on the forward strand.
CGCCAGGATGAGTCAGAGCGGGCCCCGGTTGCTGACACGCCAAGGAGCCCCGGTCCTCGTGACGGTTCGGACTAACGTGCTCGTGATCACGAAATCGATCGACCTCTGGACGAGCCCCACCGACTTGGGTTTCATCGATCACCGCAGGTTCCACCTGCCGATGGAACGGCCCGCCGACCTTGCGTACGTGTTCCAGGGGGAAGACATCGTCCTCGCTGGCTACGAGAAGCCCGACAGGCTCGTCTGCTACGTGCTGCCGTATCCGAAAGGTTGAGAGGTGTTGACAAAAGGAATCAGAAGCCGCTCTGGATGCGGGTTATCAAGGCGCAAGCCGGTCAGAGCTGGCTGAGCGCAAGATCCGACTAGATCGGCTCCAGGAGCGGGCTTAGCGCGTGTCGAGTTCCTTACTATGTCAACACCCTCTTGAACGAGATGGACACAATTCTCAAGGCTCAGACCTGCCGCGGCGTCCAGTTCCGGACGGGATCCATGGCCCTCCGGACGCGTAACTATACTGGCGCTCCTGGTGCCGCTGTTCATCAACGCGTTGACGCGCACGCTCGACCTGGCGCAGGCGATGGACGTGCGCTGCTACAAGGCGGGCGGTGTCCGAGGCCGCTTCCGGGTCTACCCGATCGCCGAGGCCGATCTCGTCGCGCTGGCTGCCGCCAGCGCGCTGTTCCCGCTTCTCTTCCGCTAATGACGACCAAGGGCCCCTGGAGAAGGCGGGGGAAGTCGAGGGCTACGGCGGGAGGCCGCGCGCCCCGGCGCACCCTCCCCCGAGTTTCGCGAATCCCGACGGTGCCCTACTCGGTCAGCAATCCGGAGGCATCGAGCAGCGAGTCCGCCCATTCGTGTGCCGTCTTGCACAACTCGGAACGCCTGGACTCCTCCTGCGCGATGGCGTTCCAGTTCGAGGACCATCTGGTCAAGAGGCGTTGACAGTCTGCGAGCTGAGCTCCTACTTCCGTGTCGGTATCAGGAGCAGCCCACTCGACGAAGTAGCGTGTTTCTTGGAGCACGGCGAGTACCAGCCCGCTACTCTTTCCGTCCTGGGAGAATGAGGAGATACGCTCCAGATTCGCGGCAATCGCTCCGAGGCGCGTAGACTTGGCAAGCCGCTGAAAACGCTCCTGGCCAGTCATCCTCGTGTCACTCCTGCGTCAGGAGGTTGCGCGCGATCGATTCGACCATCGCGCGGGTCTTCTCGTCCTGGATGACCATGGAACGGTTCCCCTGACGCGGTCTGATGTTGATGGGGCTTCAAAGGAAATCTTCCGGGTACCCGGCTCCCAATCTGCGCCCCAGATATCAACCTGATGACTGCCGTTCTCCAGGAGCAGTTCCTCGCAGTCGGCATGAAACTCTCCGCCACCGGACAGAATCCCTCTCCGCACATCAACAGCCAGTTTGATGAAACGGACGTGGAAGGAGAGCATCTCCTGAATCTCCTGGTCGGTAGCCTTGGAGCGAATCAAATGAATTCTCACGCTGGATTCGACGCTCACTCAGTGATGATGTTGCCTGACCGACTGCAACTCAGCTGCGGTTTCCAGAACAAGTCTCGCTCGAGCCTTCATCGTGATCGCCTCGCTTTCCGGCGTTCTCGACCTCAGCCAGCATACCGCAAGATGTTGGCGGCGCTCGACGGCTTCCGTCACGCATGGAGATCCGGCGACCTGGAGGCCATAGCGACAACCGCCGCCCGGCTTGCCAAGGACCGGCTCGCGTCTGAGCCGCTGCTGGCGACCTTCGCCGACGTCGCCAGACGGGCGCTGGAGAGGCGCTCGAAAACCTGTTGAGGCAGCCCCTGCTCGATTTCTCGATCCGGCTCAGTCGAGGGCGGCCTGGCCAAGAAGAGCCGACAGTGGGATTGCCCAGATGCGCTTGCCGATCTGCTCGGCGACGCGACCGCAGTGGAGGACGACGCCGTGGGGTGCGAGGGAGCCATACTGTTCGAGGAAGACGCGCATCGATCTGAGATCGTCTTGCCGCACCCGAGAGGCCGACTTCACCTCCACGGGAAGAACCCGATCCGACGTTTCGACGACCAGATCGACCTCTTCGCCCAGCGTCGTCCTCCAGTACATCGCTTCCGGCCTGGGAACCTGCTGTTCACGCCAGGACAACAGGTCGGAGAGGACGAGGTTTTCGAGTAGAGGCCCGATCAGATTGCTTCGGGCAAGCTCAGTCTCGCTGCGAGCGCCCGCGAGAAACGCCGCCAATCCGGAATCGCAGAAGTAGAGCTTGGGGGCCTTGATGAGCCTCTTCGTGCGATTCACCGCAAAGGCAGGGAGCCGGTATACCAGAAACGATGTTTCCAGCAAGTCGAGATACCGGTGCGCCGTCGCCTGCGGCAAACCCACGTCCCGGGCCATCTCGGACTGGTTCAGAACACAGCCCGAGCGAAGAGCGGCCGCTCTCATCAAGCGCCGGAAATCGACGAGATTATGAATCGACGCAAGGGCGTGCAGATCGCGCTCTATATAGGTCCGAACATAGCCGTCGAACCACTGCAGCCCCTCGGAGGCGTTCCTTGCCAATGCCGGCCTGGGGAAACCGCCGGCCAGGACGGCAGCAGCGATCGCATCGGCCGGTGGGTGCTCGCCCTCCATGCGCGAGGGATCTTCGAGGAGCGTCTGCCAGGCCCCCGAGCTGGCCTTCCCTGCCCGTTCGCCGTGTGTGAGTGGGTGCAGTGTGAAGTAGGCAGCGCGGCCAGCCAGCGATTCGGATACGTTCCGCATCAGGGACAGGTTCGCCGAGCCGGAAAGCAGGAATTGCCCGGGCCACCCACGCTCGTCGACCACCCGCTTGATGGCCAAGAGCAGCTCGGGACTTCGCTGGATCTCATCGAGCGTGAGCGGCCGGCCGGTGGATACGACTGAATCCGGATCGCTCTTGACTCGTTCGAGCAGGTCGAGATCGTCGAGCGTGCGGTACTCACGGTGTGGCGGCCCGAGCAAGAAACGAATCAGCGTGCTCTTTCCAGTCTGGCGCGCTCCTGTGACGACCACTACCGGAAAGGCGGCCAGCGCCTGCTGGATCGGCCCGGCAAGCGCCCTGGGGAGCTTCCGTGTCAATTTATTCACGAAGTGAAGGATATTCCTTCATTAACTGATTCTCAAGGAAAGCAGACCGATTCCGCAGCGAGCCGGGACCGAATGTCACGTTGCCCGGCGCGGTGAGGCCTTGGCAGCGATGCAGCTCCGCTGGGTCGTGATCGACTTTTTGGGGGCCATCCCGGAGGTCGCCTCGCGCCTCGTGTCGCAGCCGGGCTGACCCATCAGAAGACGCCCTTCGAGGCGGAGGCGCCGATCTCGTCCCGGCGAAGAGACATCGAGTGTGCCCGACGCGCTATGCTTGTGCGCCAGTGAGCGTCGAGGGAGTCAACGGCACCGGTTACCCAGACTCGCTCTCCGAGCTGATCGCCCGCTGCGAGGCCGTCATGGAGAGCGCTTCGCCGCGGGCCAAGATGGCCTTCGGCGCGGCGATGTGGCAGCTGGTCCGAGGCGCCGGCTCCGAGAGCGTGCCAGCTTCGACGGCCCGGGTCGACAAGAACGTCTTCCCCGCGGGCGCCGCAGCCGACGCTCTCCTGAAGGCCCTGGCCGTTTGCGGCGGCGTGCGCGAAACCGAGGACGACAGCGGCAACGCCGCCTGGGCGCTGGCCTCGCCGGCCATCATGACCGACTGGCCGCGCCTGCGCGAGTTCATCCGCGCCAACAGCGCCCTCCTGAAGACTCGCGACGAGGTCGCGGAGAAGGCCCGAATCTGGACGTCGCGCGGCGTGCAGCCGCAGGATCTCATCCCTCCGGGCCCCGTCCTCGAGGCATGCCGGGAGCTGCTTGAGCTGATGAAGGGCCGGCTGCTGCCAGCCGAGGTCGACTTCATCGAAGCCTCTCTGTCCGAGGAAGACCGGCAGCTCTCGAAACACCTCAGCCACCGCATCAAGAAGCGGCTCCGACCCCTCGTGCGGTTCGCCAGGTCCCACCCTTCCCTTTGTCTCTTCGGAGTGTTCTTGCTGGTCCTCTCCCAGGTCTGGCCACTCTTGCCGCTCGAGGCCATCTCGGACTTGCTTCGTCGGCTGCGCAAGGACTTCAGCGCCCCCAGCAGCGGCGGTCCGGACCCGACGCTGGCCGATTTCGTCTCCCAGACCCGACGCGGCCTCTCGAAGCTCCCCAAGCCGAAGAAGGCGCCCAAGCCCGGCGACGGCGACGGTCAAGAGGAACCCGAGTCGGGTGGCAAGAAGTCCTCGTCCGACAGCGGGCCGGATCCCGCGGATGGCAACGACCCGGAGTCCCCGGAAACTTCCACCGCCGGGCCGGCAAAGAAGGCGGCCGAGCTCCACAAGCCCACCGCCGACGAGCTGGCCCGAGAGGCGCTGAAACGAATCGACGCCGCCCGCAAGGACCGCCGGGAGCCGGACGCGGCCGCCAAGATGATGCTTCGGGTCAGCCTCTCCATGGGTATGGACCAGGGCGCCGTCTGCACCGGCTCCGTCGCCGTCGAGTGCGCTTCCTTCAGCCCCTCGGGCGCTGTCGTCCTGACGGGGGACCGGGACGGCTGGCTGCGCGCCTGGAGCAACGCCCCGCAAGGACCGCCGGCGCTGGTCAGACAGACGCAATCCGGGCTAGGGCCGATCACCTTCCTGCGAGTCGCCAGGAGCGGAACCACCGTCGCCGTGAACGAGCGGGGCAGCTTTAGGCTCTTCGACTCCCGCGGACAACCTCAGGGGCCCGTCACGACAACGGTGGGGAACGGCGTGGTAGTCGCGTGCGTGGCGGCATCCTCCGACGCGCGATGGCTGGCGCTGGGCAGCGAGGCGGGTGCGATCCGGGTCGAGCGAACGGGCAGCACGACTCAGCCGACGCGGCTGCAGGCCAGCTCGGGATCGGCCACGGCGCTGGCAATATCCGACGATGGCGCCTACCTGGCATGCGGAGGCGACGGCGGACAGGTCGAGATCTGGGACGTCCGGGAGAAGCTGCTGAACAGCTCGCTCGACATCGGCGCGCGGGTCCGGGCGCTGGCGTTCACGGCCGGCGCGGAGCGGCTGATCGCGGCAGCGGCAGACGGCACGGTGAAGAGCTGGAAACGCGAATCGCCGAGCGACAGGCCAGCGCACAACCCGGGCAGATCGCCGCTCGCCTGGGCGTCCTTCGACGGGCCGCCGGGCACGCTCCACGGAGTCGGGGCCGAGGGATTGCGGGTCTCCGACCTCGAAGGCAACGAGTTGGCCCCGGAGATGCATCTGCCCCGGGGCGCCATGTGGCCGATGGCGGTCTCCTTCGACGGCCGTTGGCTGGTTGCCAGAGGTCCCTCCGACGGGCCGCACGTCATCGCCATCGGCGGTCCCGCGGTGGTCGACCTGGAGCTGAAGGGCGCCTCCGGAGCGCGCGCGGTCGCCTTCAGTCCCGCCGGTGACCGCATCGCGACGGCCCACGACGATCTCACGCTCAGGGTGCACGAGCTGGGGAGCCAGCAGGGACCCCAGAAGCTCCGGGAGGCGGGCTTCGACAAGCTCAGCCTGAGCGGTTCCGGGGGGGGGACGGGCCTGAACGGTTCGGGCGGGGAGTCGGGCCGGGGCGGGTCCGGTGCGGAGCCCGGCCTGGGCGGATCCGCGGGAGTGCAAGCGGCGCAGGCGGCGGCGTCTCTCACGAAGCTTCCATCTCCGGTCGATCGCCTCGCGTTCACGACCAGCGGCGCGAACGTCACGGCGATCGTCGAGCGCGAGATGATGCTCTATTCCTGGCGGCCCTCGAGCTCCCGGCTGGTCTCGCTTTCCTGCAACTTCGGAGTGCCGGCGATCCGAGGAAGCACCGCACCCGCGGAGGGAAAGTTGCGGCTGGCGCGGGCCGGCGGCTACGTCGCCACGCTCGTACCGCGCGAGGCCGTGCGGATCTGGGACCTGCGAGGCAAAGCGATTGGCACCGTGCCTGTGAAGGGGCCGCCCGGGCGCATCGATCTCGACTTCGACGCCGCTGCGGGCCGGGTCGCGACCGTCGGCCCCGACGGCGTCGCGAAGCTCTGGGACCTGTCGGGCCGCCCGATCTCGACGTGCCCTTCGCCGGTGCCGTCGGCGACGGTGCTGGCGTGGAACCTGGCTGGCACGCAGCTGGCCGTTGCGGGAGCCGCCGGAGGGCTCGTGTGGGAGCTGGGCGCCAAGGACGTGGCCGGTCGATGGAAAGCCGATAATGGCGGGACGGAAGGCGTCGTGTTCCATCCTACCGAGCCGCTCTTGGCGATTCGATCCCGCCGGGGTGAGATCTCGATTCGCTCGCTCGGGGGCGAGCTGGCCGCGCCGCCGATCGCGGCTCTGGGGATAGGCGCCAACGACGGGCCAGCATCGCAGGCAACGATGGCCTTCAGCCCCGACGGCCGTCTGCTGGCGTATGTCTCGGCCAGGCGCACCGTGCGGTTCTGGCGCGCCAGTCTGGAAGACGCCGTCCTCACAGCAAGGACGCGCCTGGCGCGGCTCGACCGCGCCCGAGAGAGCACTTCGGGGCCGTGAGACGTGCTACTCTCGGAGCGCCCATTTTCTCTCGACTCCAACTCGAAAGGACGAGCCTCGCCTATGCTGGGAACTCACGTCTTGCAGGACGGCAAGATCCGCTTCCTCTACCATGACAGCAGCGCCCACCAGGTGGCGGTCGCCGGCAGCTTCAGCGACTGGCGGCCTCTGGGGATGGCCCCGTCGGGGGACGGATGGTGGGTCATCGAGCTGGGCCCGATGCCCGAGGGGGATTACTTCTACAAGTTCGTCACACACTCGGGGTGGCACCCGGATCAGTTCAACTACCGCCGCGACCAGAACGGAGACTCCTCCTTCATCAACGTCGGCGGCCACTGCGGCCACCTGCTGCGGCGCGGTTTTTTCTCGCAGGCGCTCGGCAAGGGCAAGAGCTACGTCATCTACCTGCCGCCGCACTACGCGGTCGACGGCTGGCGGTCCTTCCCGGTCCTCTACTTGATGGGCGGCCTCTTCGAGGGCGACACGGGCTGGGTCGATCGCTGTCACATCGAGGAGAAGCTCGATCACCTCACGGGCACAGGCGAAGCCGAGGAGATGATCGTCGTGATGCCTGACAAGGACGACGCGATCTTCCACGAGAACGCGTGGGGCTCCTACTTCGCGTACCTGGCGACCGATCTGCCGCAGCACATCGAGGGCGAGTACCGGACCTTGCCGGTGCGGGCGTTCGAGGGGCTGTCTATGGGAGGCTCGTGGGCGCTGCGCCTGGGACTGACGCTGCCGGAGCGGTACTGCTCGGTGAGCAGCCTCTCGGGCAACTTCGGTCCGGACTTCTACGAGCTGGCGCGCGCCAACCGCGACCGCGCGATGGCGGCCGGCGTGCGTGTGCGGATCGCGTGCGGGGACGGCGAGCAGGGAGTCATCCCGAACAACGCGCAGTACAACGGGTTCCTGCAGGAGCTGGGGATCTCCAGCGAGTTCCACGTCAACTCCGGGCCCCACGAGTGGCCGCTCTGGCGAGCGCAGATCGACAATTCGATCCGGTTCCACAGCTACTCGTTCCGACAGCGCATGTGATAGCCGGGCCCGCCAGCGGGCCGGGAGGCGAGCCGTGATCGTCGACGCGCATGCTCACATCGAGGGGCTTCCCGGCTGTTCGTGGCTGGACCCACCAGAGTTGATGGTCGGGCTGCTCGACGAGGCCGGAATCGAGCGCGCCATCGTCATGACCTATGTCGACGCGCCCGGCGATTTCGGCGCCTACGATCCGATCGAGTACGTGGCGGCGGCCTGCCGCAAGTTCCCGGCACGGCTCTGGGGGTTTGCGCGGCTCGATCCGGGGCGTGGCGCCGCGGCCAGGGAGCTCCTGGCCCGGTGCGTCGGGGAGCTCGGGTTCAAGGGATTGAAGCTGCACCCGTTCGGCTACCGGCTGTCGCCCGACGGCCCGGAGACCGTGGAGCTGGTGCGGGTGGCCGCCTCCTACAAGGCGCCGGTGCTGCTCCACTGCGGGGACGAGGATTACACCCGGCCGCTGGAGCTGCTGCGGCTGGCCAAGGCCTGTCCCGAGGCGACGCTGGTGTTCGGCCACATGGGCGGGTACTTCCATGTGCGGGATGCCATCGCCGTCGCCCGCGAGTGTCCCAATGTTTTCCTGGAGACCTCGGGGATGCCGTACCCGGAGCGGATCGCGGAGGCGGTGAAGGAGCTGGGTCCCGAGCGGGTGATCTTCGCGTCCGACGGCCCCGGCTGCGATCCAAGGCTGGAGGTGCTGAAGGTGGAGCGGGCCGGCCTGACGGGATCGGCGCTGGACCGGGTGCTGGGCGAGAACATACTGGAGTTGTTGGAGAAACTGAGTCCACGATGAGCGCCATCGATTTTCATGTCCACGTCGGGGCATCGCTGTACGGAGGCGGGCTGGGCGTAGCGGAGCTGCTGAGGCGGATGGAGCGGCTGGAGATCGAGCGGGCCGTGGTCATCGCGCCGAAGCCGCCCGGCTACTGTCTGGAGCCGGAGAACCGCCGGCTTCGCGAGCTGGCCGAGGCGAGGCCGGACCGGTTCGTGGCGTTCTGCCGGGTCGACCCGTGGCAGCGCGAGCGGGCGGTGGCAGAGGCAGCATCGTGTCTGGCGGGAGCCGGTGCGATGGCGGGGCTGTTCCTGCACCCGTGGGAAGAGGGGTTCGCCGCCAACGACCCAGTGGTCGATCCGGTGGTGGAGGTCGCGCGACGGGCGCGCAAGCCGGTGATGATCGCGGGGGGGCACGCGCGCGTGAGCCTGGCGCCGCAAGTGGCCGACCTGGTGGGCCGATTCCCGGACGTCACCTTCGTGGTGACTTCTGGCGGCCAGATCAACATCAGCGGCGTGGCGCTGGGCGAGGCTCGGCGGCTGTTCCTGGAGCACCCGAACACCGTGCTCGAGACGTCGGGGATCTACCGGCTCGACTTCATCGAGGACATGGCCGGCGAGATCGGCGCCTCGCGCATCGTGTTCGGCTCGGATGCGCCGCGCTTCGACCAGGAGCTCGAGCTGCGGCGCGTCCAGTGGGCCCACCGCTCCGACGAGGACCGGGAAGCCTTCGCGCGCGGTACAGCTAGGAGGCTGCTGGGAGTAGACAGTAGCCAGTAGGGAGAAGGGGGGAGGTAGAAGGTGGAAGGTGGAAGACTCGGGAAGGCGGGCTTCGACGAGCTCAGCCCGAGCGGACCCCGCACACTGCTCTCCGCCTCATCACTCACGCCCCAACCTGATCCCTGCCTCCCGAGGCCTGACTCCTCGAGCCTCTAGCCTCGACCCTGATCCCTGAAGCCTGAGGCCTGAGGCCTGAAGCCTGAGGCCTGAGGCCTGACGCCTGACGCCTGAGGCCTGACGCCTGACGCCTGTCTCAGAGTCCCATCGCGGCGGCACCTCGGTCCAGGCTCCTCAGCCAGCGTGGCCGGGTGGGCCAGCGGCGCTCGGCGGCGGGGGGGCGCTTGCCGTCGATGAGGCCGCGGGCGATGGCGGCGAAGGCGCGAGAGACTTCCCGCATCGGCTCTTCGCGGCAGAGGATGGCGCCCCGGTCGGTCGCCTCGGCCATCGCGGCGGGCTCCGCCGGGATCGCGGCGTAGCAGGGCACGCCTAGGCTCTGCTCGATCGTGCCCGTGTCGAGAGACTGAGTGGCTCCTCCGGCTCCATTCAGGATGAAATGCACCGGCAGGTCCGACAGATCCATCTGCGCGAGCACCCCCAGGAACAGGCGCGCGTTCTTGAGCGAGTGCAGCCGAGGAGTCAGGAGGTAGAGGACTCGGTCGGCCTCCTCGAGCAGCGCCGGCAGCGGCTCCTGCATCCCGTGGCTGGTGTCGACGATGACGTGGTCGTAGCGCGCCCGCAGCATCGGCAGGAGCTGGCGAAAGAACTCGCCCGTCAGGAGATCGGCCTGCTCTGGCTTCAGCGGCGCAGCCAGAAGGTCGACGCCCGAGTCGGTGTGGAGCACGACCCGCTCGAGAGCCTCCAGGCTCATCACGGGCTCTTGCGCCAGGTGCGCCAGCGTCGCCGCCGGCACCATGTCGAGCATCAGCGCCAGGTCTCCGAACTCGACCGACCCATCCACCAGACAGACCCGTCCGCCCGACTGCCGCGCCAGCTCGTACCCCAGGTTGCATGCAGTGGTCGACACTCCCGAACCGCCCGTCATGCTGCAGAGCACCGTCACTTTTCCCTGATGGACCTTTTCACTCTTGACGCCGCCCCACTCCCGCTCCTCCAGCGAGACGTTCTCGCGGTTTCGCCGCGCGATCGTCGCCATGATGCGCAGCGCGAACGAAGGACTTCGCGCCAGCAACACCCGGAAGTCTGTGCCCAGAACCTTCAGCAGGCTCACGTCTCCGGCGGCCCGCGCCGTAGCGCATCGCGGCGCCTGGTCCACAACGCCCATCTCACCAAAGAAATCCCCTGGGCCGAGGACCTGCAGCGTCGTGCCGCCCCACTCGTCCTTCACGATGGCCACTTCGCCCGCCAGCACGATGTAGAACGCTTCTGACTCCTCACCCTGCCTGAAGATGACCCGGCCAGCCCGGTGCGTCTCTGGCTGGATGATGCTCTCCAGCTGCGAGAGCTCTTCCTCCGGGATGCCCGCGAAGGTCGGCAGCGACTTCAAATGGACCATTGTTCTTCTCCCTCGAGGCAGCTCGGGTCGAGCATCTTCTCGGAGCCCGGGTACGGCACCGTCGCGAACCGCCGCAGAGAGCCGACCAGCCGGACCGTGTCGGCCATCGCCCGTACGCACTCCGCCAGAAAGCGGCCCGCCTCGGCAACCTGCGGGTCCTCGTGCTCCCGGAGCAGCTCGGCTCGATACATCACGGCCTGCAACGAGTTGTTCAGGGAGTGATTCAGGAAGGTCCCCGCGGCCCGCGCCGCGGAGAGCTCCCCGAGTTCTCCGGTGGCTGCTGCCGCGCTCGCGGCTGCCGTCTGCTCGACGCGCTCCTCATCGGTTCGGTTCTGGGTCATCGCTCGGGTCCCTTTCCCCGGAGTCGGCACCTCCCGGGTCGCCCGTCCCATTTACACGAACCGTGCCAGGCGCGAAACGCATCGAACGAACCCTTTACTGGAGCGGAATTCCGGCATTTGCCCGCACGCTCCAACCGGCGCCCTTCGTGTCATGTTTCCTTACATCCAGACCCCGGGGCGAGCGCCGACCCCTCTACCCAACCTCGGCGCCGCCATGCTATGTCGATCCGCGAACCGTGACCTTGAACCGACCGGAGGTCCTCGTGCGCATCTCCCGAACTCCCGTTCTCGCTGCCCTGCTCGCTCTCCTCTCCTTCTCCTGTTCCTGGTCAGCCGAACCGATCCGCGACCCCTCCCGGAAGGGCTTCGGCGGCGAGACCTGCATCCGGTGTCACACCTCGGAAAAGCCGCCCGCACCCGGCCTGGTCGAGGAGACCTTCGACACCGTCATCGTCGGCGGCGGTATGGCCGGCCTGGCCGCGCTCCACTACTTGCCGGATCGAAAGGCCGTTCTCCTGGAGGCCGAGGACCAGGCCGGCGGCCAGATGCGGATGGACAGCTGGGGCAGCAAACGCTTCTCGCAGGGCGCCGCTTACCTCGTAGGCGCCTACGGCATCCTGCAGGACTTCTACAACGCGGAGAAGCTCCCCATCGTCCGCATCCCCGAGCCAGAAAACAGCGCGTGGATCGGGGGCAAGTTCTACCCCGCCTGCTGGACTCACGAGGGACGAGACAAGATGCCCTGGACCGGCCAAGCCATGAAGAACTGGCTCGCCTTCCTCGAAGAGATGGAGAAGGTCAACAACATGAACGAGTCGAACCAGCCATTCGAGGCGTTCACCTGGGAGCAGCAGCAGCTCGACGACATCAGCACCTATGATTGGCTCAAGAAGAAGGGGCTCACCGAGGAGATGATCGAGCACTTCGACCGCTACATCCCCTCCTGCTTCGGCGTGGAGTCGAAGGACCTCTCCGCGGCCGCCTTCGCCAACTACATCTCCGGCGAAATCGGCGGCAACTACACGATGGAGGGCGGCATGGGCGCCGTCACCAACCACATTTACAAGAACCACAAGCGCAACATCCGACTCGGCTGCCGCGTCACGCATGTCTTCCAGACGCGCGACGACGTCCGCATCACCTACCTCGGACCCGACGGGCGCGGCCACACCATCCGGGGCCGCACGGCGATTCTGGCCGTTCCCCAGAACCTGGTGCCCGAGATGATGCCGGATCTGCCGCAGGAGAAGAAGGACGTCATCGCCGGCACGCGCTACGCCGCCTATACGGTCGCCAACGTCCTCTGCAAGGAAGTCCTCTGGGACGACAAGGGCTACGACACCTGGACCCAGGGCACCTTCTTCCGCGACATCATCGACGCCGACTGGATCAACCGAAAGGGCAAGCCCCACACGAACAAGAAGCAGCCCCACGTGCTGACGCTCTACATCCCCATGGGCGTGGACGGCATGAAGGCCCAGATGGAGTGGAACCCCTCGGTCTGGAAGGAGAAGGTGCTGACCGATCTCGAGACCATCATCCCGGGCTGCCGCGAGAAGATCGAGGACGTCCGCTTTTACCGCTGGGGCCACTCGATGCACGTCTGCGAGCCCGGCTTCCTCAAGAAAGCGGTCCCGGTGCTCCGGAAGCCCTACTACCGGGTCTTCTTCGCCGGCGCCGAGGTCGAGGGGCTCCCGTGCAACGAATCGGCGATCTTCAGCGGCTACTTCGCCGCTCGAGGTGTGCAGACCTGGCTCTGGGACACCGTGCCCGGAGCGCGTGGCCTGCTGAAGGGCGCGCTCGACATGAGACTGAAGATGGGGCTGGACTGACCCGAGGAGATGCGAGCGATGAAACCGACGAGACTCTGGCCCCTGCTCCTGCTGCTGCTCGCGGCAAGCGCCTGCCCGGGCTTCAACGGGCAGACCACCGCCGACCACAAGGAGCTGACCGGCGACCCCTGGTACTCCAACCGCGCCGAGAAGCTGGGCGAGTTCTTCACGTTCTACTTCTTCAACCCCGACGGCGACGGCATTTACCGCTTCGGCCGGCTCGGCAAGGTCCTGACGGAGCGCTTCACCTGGAAGATCAGCGGCGGCCAGCTGACGCTAGCGTTCCGCAACACAGGCGAAAGGCGCACCACCGCTTTCCGCGTCCACCCCGTCGATGGAGGACGCAAGCGACTGACTCTGGAGCGCGATCCGCGCGAGGGTGAGAAGCCATTTCACTACTTCCGCAAGGAGAGCGGCCGGGTCGTGAAGGGCGCCGGCTGGACGACGATCCTGGAGGGCCAGCCATGAGTGAAACGAAGATGCCGCCCGGCGGCGGGTCCGATTCGAAGCTCACCCGCAGCTTCCTCCCCGCGGCGCGCGGGATCGTCTGGGGAGTCGCTCTGCTGGCGCTTGCAGGTGTGCAACGCGTGCCTCCGACACCCGAGCAGAGCGAGCCCGGCTCGCAACTCGCACCTGCTTCCACGGCTGCCCAGCCGGCGCCCGCGGCCGGCAACGCCCTGGGCGGCCGACTCTGGACCCACATCGATCGGGTCCACGGAGGGCGTGAGAAGTTCCGGATGTACCAGTTCAACCCGGCCGGCTCCGACGGCAAGGGCACCGGCTGGTACCACGAGGGTGACTTCGCCGAGTGGATGACCGAAACCCTGCGCTATGAGATCCACGGCCACGAGCTCAGGCTCTTCTTCGACCTGGCTCACGAGCGCGCGTCCATCCGCTTCCAGGTGCGAAAGGGCCGCGGACCCGACGGCGAGGACCTGGTGCTGGCGCTCACGCCGGACCCCCGCCGTTACTGGAAGCCGTACGAGTATTTCGCCCACTCGAAGAGCCGCGCAGCCCTCGCGTCAAACCCGGAGCTTGCGCCGCTGCTCAACCCCGCTCTGCAGGTCGACTGACGATTTTCTAAACCTTCCCCGCCCCGAGGGCATAGTCCCCGATGAACGCGACGGGAGCCCAGGCTCCGGAAGGTGGTAGAGAGGAATGTTCGCAGCGGCCTTTATCGGTCTGACAATCTTCTCCCTGACCCTGCTGGCGAAGCTCGGCGCCGCGGTCCCCGAACCGCTTCTGGTCTACGGGTGGCGGCTCTTCGGGTTCGTGCTCCTCGGAGTGGGCGGGAGCTCGCTGGTCAGCGCGCCGGCCGCCACGGCCGCGCTCGGCGCCATGACGATGCTGACGGCGGGAGCCAGCCTGGTGAGTGCCTGAGCAGATGATCCCTCTCAGGGGTTTCACCCCCGACCCCCAGGAAGGGGCCATTGGCCTCCTCGACCCCCATTGGCTTGCGGGCTTCAGGCCAATCGAAGCTTTCCAGGGTGAACGAAGGGCCTACTTCTGACCCGCGGACGGCTTCTGGGGCAGGAGCCGCTCGAGCCGGGAAGCTGACTCGCGCAGGTACTGGCGCAGGGCCGGCACGCGCTCGCCCATGCGCGACGTGGCATCCCAGCGCAGGACCACCTGAGGGAAGAGGTCCTTTCCCAGCTTCTCGAGCATCAGGACCGCGGCCGACCTGAAGAGGAGGTTCGAAGAGATCGTCACGCTGGTGCGCATCATGCCGCCCGCGGCAGGGCGAGTGACGAGCGAGATACCCATCGTCCGGGCGGGCGGCATCCCGACCTTGCCCATCGGATGGGCGCGCGAGGGGACGCTTCCAGGCCGCACCGCGGGCGCGTCCTGAACAGGGGGCGCTTCGAGAAGCCGGCGCGTGCGCTCGAGCGAACCGGCCAGCCGTTGCTCGTAGTGCGCCAGGGCCGCGGGCATCATCGAGCGCGCCGTTGGCAGACCCTGGCCCGGGTGCGTCCACCGGTCTGGCAGGAACTCCCAGTCGGGAACCCGCTCCCGCACGCGGTCGGCGAAGGTCGGCTCGCGGGCGGCCAGCTCGAGCGGCATCAAGTCCAGGATGGCCCCCTCGACGGCGCCCAAGAGCGCCAGTTGCTCCACGGCGCGTGCAATCTCCTGCGCGCTGGGGGCAGTGGCCCCCAATAGGATGGCAGCCTTGCGAATGCGCTCCGGGTCGAATGCGACCGAGCCAATCTGCTGGCCGGCCGTTCGGCCAAGGATGAAGTCGGCGTAGAGCTTGAGGGTGCTATCGGAGATCTCGCCCTGGCCCGGGTCCTGCGCAAGGCAATGGGCCGCCCAGCCGGCCGCCCAGCGGTCGGATTCCGCCGAGCGTCCTCTGACCGAGACCAGCGCCTGAGCAAAGCCCGCCGAATCGCCGACGACGCCCGGTTTCTGGAGAGTATGGTCGAGATCCGCCAGGAGCGCCCCCGAGCTCACCAGCTCCTGATCCTTCTCGCCCCATCCCGCCAGCCGCGCCCCTTCGCGTCCCAGATAAGCGTGCGCCTGCGGCCCCCAGGCGAGCGCCCCGCACGGAAGCGCCAGGAGCAGTAGAGTAAGCAACAGAGCGCGCATACCCGCCCAGAGTAGCAGGCGGCCGGGGGAGTAGTCAGTAGGAGGGGGAGAATGGAAGATGGAAGATGGAAGAGTCGCGAAGGCGGGCTTCGACGAGCTCAGCCCGAGCGGATCCCGCGCGCTGCTCTCTGCCTCACTCCTCGAGCCTCAAGCCCGCGCCTTACCGTTCACCCCTGCCTCCTGAAGCCTGAGGCCTGACTCCTGGTTACCGCGAGGGGCGGGGCGCGGCAGCGGGAATGCGCGACTCGAGCTCTTGCCTGAAGCGGGCCTCGGCGTCGGAGCCGCCGAACGGGAAGTCGACGGCCACGCCATAGCCTGGGCTGAGCTTCTTGGCCACCGTGAAGCGTGAGACGCCCGGGGTCAGCTTGAACGCTCCGGGCTTTGCGAGATCGGACCAGGATGCGTCCACGAGAGCGGCTCGCCGGGCGGCAGTCAGCCCGCGGGTGTCGAGCAGTGCCGCCCAGTCGCCTCCGCGGAAGAAGACGGCGTCCTCCAGCTCGAGCGCGTCGCCGGTAAGCCGGCCGCCGCTGAACTTGCCGTCGGCGAAGCGGCCGTGCTCCGAGCAGATTGCCACGGAGCGCCGCGATGTGAACCATGCCGTGTAGAGGCCGCCGGACGGACAGGTGGCGCTTTCGGCCTTGAGATATCCCTCGCTCACCAGGTCCGCTCGCTCGATCGGGCTGTACCTCGAGTCCGGGAAAAAGCTGGCCAGCCAAGGGTCGCCCGCCTTCGACTGATGAAAGAACCCGCCGGGGAAGCTGCCATGGTCGACGGCCTTCATCTCGATGGCCGTGAGCACGGTCTTGGCGTTCAAGGCACACTGCGCGGCGGTCGCGTCGGCACCCCAGGAGTAGACCAGCGGGCCCCTGCTGGCGAAGCCGGCAAGGAAACAGAAGAGGGCTAGCCTCAAGAGAATTGCCTTGGTCGGGCGCGCGCTCGAGTCGTTCATTGGTAGACCTACATTCTCCCACTCGCGGGAGCGAGTGAGTCCAGGGTAGGCCCCCTTTCAAACCGTGCATGCGGTTTTCC
>JACPRK010000023.1 GCA_016190005.1 Candidatus Wallbacteria bacterium
CCTTCGAAGAGCTCAGGATGAGCGGAGGGGAGGGCTCGGGATGAGCGGAGGGGAGGGCTCGGGATGAGCGGAGGGGAGGCCAGAGGCGATCGGCTCTTGACGGAATCGTAACTGGGGTGGCAATCGGGGGGGGATGCTGCTACAATGCGGGGCCGGCGCGATCCGCCACCACGGGGAGAACCACCGATGATTTCATACGACGCCGTCGAGGAGACGCGGACACTTCGAGAGGCCGTCCGGGACTTCCCGATCGAGTGGTTCGAAGAGAACGAATGGGAAGTGCTGCGGGACGCGCTTGCCGATCTGGCGTGGCTGGCGGCGGGGGCGGCGCTGACATTGGCTGTGCCTTCGCTCTGGGTCTGCCTTCCAGTGTGGCTCGTAATGGCCGCGCGCATTCACGCGCTGGCCAACCTGATGCACAACCTGGGACATCTCAGGAGATTGCGCCAGCGCCCCTGGCGGCGGTTGATGC
Source organism: Candidatus Wallbacteria bacterium (assembly GCA_016190005.1). Lineage (GTDB taxonomy): Bacteria > Muiribacteriota > UBA6191 > JACPRK01 > JACPRK01 > JACPRK01. Next base: position 473 of record JACPRK010000023.1, read on the forward strand.
TCGACGCCATCGTCTGCTGGCCGATCCTGATGAACGTGGACTACTACGCCTACGCGCACGCGCTGCACCATCAGGGCTCCAACATCCCGGGGAAGGACCCCTACTTCCTGCCGCCCAATCGCCAGAGCGTCCCGTCGTTTGTCGCTGGCGTGCTCTTCTTCACGGCGTTTCTCCCCGTCTGGCTTGTCCTGAGACTGGCGCTCTACCCGGCCGCGGCCGTTCTGCCGCCCCTGCGCCGCGTGCACGTGAAGTTCTTCAGCCAGTTTGGCGCAGCCCCTCAGCTCGACGACCCGCGGCGACTGAGGGAGGGCGAGAAGATCTGGAAGTACGGTCTGGGCACGAGCGCCTTCTGGTACGCCGTCGTAGCCTTGGTCGTAACCAGCGGCCGCTGGGCCGAGTTCCTCTGGGCGTTGGGGGCGCCGATGATCGCCTCGGCGACGATCGGCTACGTGCGGCTGCTGTGCGACCACATCTACGAAGAGGCCCGCAACAATACCATCGCCGAACAGCTGGCCGGCTGCACCAACATCGAGGCGCCGCTCTGGCAGGAGCTCTTCCTGGCTCCGCACGGTGCTGGCTACCACGGCATGCACCACGTCGCGCCCGGCGTGGGGCATCGCTACTGGAAAGCCGCCCACGAGCGGCTGAAGGCGACCGGCTCGAAGCTCTACGCCGCGACCATATACCCCGGGTACGGCGCCGTCTTCGGAAAGCTGATCCGCGACCAGATCGCCTGGACCCGCGCCCGGTCGGCGGCTCCCACCGCTCTCGTCGAAGGTGAGGTCGGTCCCGAGCAGGACCTGGCCGCCTCGGACTCGCAGGCGCCTGCCGGTTACCACTTCGTCCAGCGCAGCCTCGCCGAGATCTGCGAGGCGTCCCGGCAGAACGCCTTCGACATCGAGTCGATCCCGTGGGCCCAGCCCGATCTCCAGAAGAACCACGCTCCGGAGAGCATGGCGCACCTTCCCTTCACCGCCGTCTGGTCCGAGCTCACTCCAGAGGAGAAGCTGACCTACAACCACGCGCACGCGGACGGTGTCTGCGAGCAGTTCATGTTCCTCGAGGACGGCCTCTTCGTGCGGGCCCTGCGCTCTTTCTTGAAAAAGGGGGGCACGAAGCTCGCGCCCGAGATGAGGGAGGCCTGCGAGTTCTTCATCGACGAGGAGATCAAGCACTCCCAGATGTTCCGCCGGTTGCTGCTCCACTCCCGGCCGGAGGTCTACGAGAAGCAGACCTACGACGTCTATCGGCTCTCCGCCGCCGAGGAGAAGTTCATGGACGTCAGCACGCAAAATCCGGAGATGTTCATCTGGTGGATCTGGGTAGCGACGCTCTTCGAGGAGAAGACGCTCGACTTCCACAAGAAGCATCAGGCCGTGCGCGATCAGCTCGACGGCGTCTACCAGGCCGTCCACCGCTTCCACGCGATGGACGAGCTTCGCCATTTCCAGATGGACCACCACTTCCTCGAGCTGCTTTGGGCACCGGCGCCTGGCTGGAAGAAGGCGCTCAACGCGAAGATCTTCGAGCGCATCATGTGGAGCTTCGCCCATCCGCGGCGAACCGTGCGGGCAGCCGTCGACGCGCTGGTGGCGCGTCACCAGCGGCTGCTGCCGATGCGGGACCGCATCTTGCGGGAAGGGATGGCGGTCTCCAGCAGCCGCGCCTGGCACGAGGCCACCTACAGCCGCGCAACGCTACCCGAGACCTTCGCGCTCTTCGATCGCTTTCCCGAGATGCACGGCATGAGCCGCGTTCTGCCGCTCTACCAGCCCCGCACGCCGGCCGAGCTGGAGGTCGCCGCGGGATAGGACCTCACCCCGGAGGGCGTCCGTCCTGACAGGCCGGCGGGAAGTTTGGTAATCTGGGTCACATGCTCGGCCTGGAAGGGCGCATGTCGTGGGCGGCGTGGGGTGCGGTCGCGGGGTGCGTGCTGGTCTCGGAGCTGGCGGCGCACCCGCCCCCGGCCGTGGCGGCGAATGGGGCTACGCTAGAGCTTTCCGGCGAGCCGGCGGTCGTGCTGCGCGGAGTGCCGTGCACGGCGGTCCTGGCTGCCGGGAGCGCGCTCTGGATCGGGACCTCGGGGCGCGGCATCACGCGCTTCGAGGCCGGGCGAGGCCGGACCTGGGCTGGAGGCGCGGACGGGTTGCCTCGAGGGCGAGTAAACGCCTTCGCGTGGGATGGCCGGGAGAGCGTCTGGGCGCTGGTCGACCCGGACAGAATCGTGAGATGGTCGGGCGGTGGCTGGGAGGCCGTGGCCGCGCCGGCGGGGTTCACGCGGGCGCTGGCGTGGTTCCGTGGCAGGCTCGTGGCAGGGACGTCGCAGGGTCTCTTCCTCCTGGAGGATGGCGGGTGGCGGATGTCGCGAGTGGCCGGAGCCGTCGAGGCGCTGACTGCGGACGGTGAGAGGGAATGCTGGGCGGCGCTTGGGGACGGACGATTGCTTGGCCTGTCGGGCGGGAGCGAGGGCGAGCATCGCCTGGAGCGCGCGGGTGCCGACGACACGGTCCGGGCGCTCGCGGTCGCCGACAGCTGGCTCGTGGCCGGGCGGTTCGGAGGCCTGTCGGAGCTCCCCCCTGCGGGGGAGGCCAAGCAGACAGCGGTGGAGCCTGCCCGGCGCAGCCCGCCACCCGTGGCTCGGCCGAAGGTGACGTCGCTGGCCGTGGCCGGCGGAACGCTGCTTTGCGGCACGTGGGGAGACGGCATGCTCGCTCGGACGGGCGGCGGCTGGTACTCCCTGACGCGTGCTGGGGGGCTGCCCTCGGAGCGCGTCGAGGCCGTGGCGGCCGGCAGCGACTGGTTCGCGGCGGCGACCGACGGTGGGACCTTCGTGGCGCCGTTGGTGGCCGGAGCGTCGTTGCCGGTGGTCGCGGCCGCGAACGTTGCGACCGCACAGGAGCCCCCGGCGTCGCCGCTCGAACTCGAGCTGGAGCCCGAGAAGCTGGGACTGCGGCTCTCGAAGCCGGATCCGCTGCCGCGACAGATCTTGAGGTCTCAGGCGGCAGGCGGTGAGATGTCTCCGCTGGCGCGGCTGGGCGACATCCTCTTCGAGGACCCGACCGTGCTGGGCCCGCGCGCGCAGTCGCTCTCGGTGAGCTGCGGCACCTGCCACCCGGCAGGCGACGCCAACCCGGGTTTCTTCATCCCGGGCCTGAGCCGCCGCCCGGGGACCGTGGACCTCACGCACCGGTACTTCAATGCGGCGGCGCACAACGACTTGAACGACCCGGTGGATATTCCGAGTCTTCGAGGCGCGAGGCTGACCGGTCCCTACGGCAAAGACGGGCGGACGGGCAGCCTCCGGGAGTTCATCCGTAACGTGATCGTCCTCGAGTTCGGCGGTCCGGAGCCGTCCACGCGTGACCTGGACGCTCTGACCGCCTACACCAACGAGTTCGAGTTCTTGCCCAATTCCCTGCTCGGTCGCTCCGGCCAGCTCGTGGCCCGCGCGCCACTGCCGGCCCTGCGCGGCGAGCAGCTCTTTCAGCAGCCCAGACCTTCTTTTGGAGGCAAAAGCTGCGCCTCCTGTCACGACCCGGCGGCGCAGTTCACCGACCGGGCCGGCCATGACGTCGGGACCGGTGGCGTCTTCGATACGCCAGCTCTCCTGGGCGCCCGCCGGACCGCGCCGTACTTCCACGACGGCTCCGCGGCCGGCCTGGCCGAGGTCGTCGCCCATTTCGACAAGTTCTACGCGCTCTCGCTGACTGACGACCAGAAGCGGGATCTGGTGGCGTACCTGGAGGTCGTCGGAGACGTGGACGAGCCCTGGCAGAGGGCCGAGACGCCGGTCGAGCCGGAGCCACTTCCGGCCGGAGCCGGCCCGCAAGGGAGGAGTCACCCGTGAAGTTCCATCTCGCACTCGCACTGCTCAGCGTTGTCTGGGCGGCTGCCGCTCCGATGGCAGCCGCCGCCGATGCGCCTGCCGCGGCCGGCGACAAGTTGCGCGACCAAGGCAAGCTCTCCGAGGCGCTAGTCGCATACCGTAAGGCCTGGTCGGCGGCGAGCGGCGCCACCCGGGGAGAGCTGCTGATCCGTCAGGCGCTGGTCCTGGAGATGCAGGGCAAGCTCGAGGGCGCCCGCGAGCTTCTGCAGCTGGCTCGCAAGGACGATACCGTGGGCGCCGCCATCGAAGAGGCGCGGCTGGCGATGGAGTACCCGCCGTTCGATCCAGCCCCGGCCGTCGCAGCGCTGGCCGAGGCCGTGAAGCGGGCTCCCGAACATGCCGGCGCCCAGACGGCCTACGGCAATGCTCTGGTCAACGCCGGCAAGCCGGACGAGGCGCGCGACGCCTTCGATCGCGTCACGTCCAAGCTCGATCCGAAGAGCGTCCCGGCCCGCTGGGGGCGCTCGCGCATGCTGCTGCGCCAGGGCAAGGCCACCGACGCGATCGGGGCGCTCCAGGAGGCGCTCGAGCTGGAGCCGAGCCGAGGCGAAACGATGGTGCGCCTGGGCAACGCCTACCTTTCCAGCGCGGAGCCGAACCGCCTGGCGCAGGCGCGCGCGTGGTTCGAGCAGGCGGGCCGGACCTCGCCCGGCAATCCGGCGTACGCCCAGTGGGAGGTGCTGGCCTACTTGCTGGAAGACCGCGCGGGCGATGCTGCCGAGAAGGTGGCGTATCTGCTGGAGAAGTTCCCGGAGCACTCGGCCACTCTCTGGGCCGCCGGGGCCTGCGCCGAGGTGCGGGCCCAGATGGCGCAGGCTTCCGACCTCTACCGCAAGGCGGCCGCCGTCGATGCCAGGAACCTGCTGGCACACTACTCGCTCGGCCAGTTCGCCAGCGGCCGTGGCAACCGGGAGTGGGCCAAGGCCGGCATGACCTCTGGCGCCTACGCCAACTACTCCGACCCCGACCTGGCCGTCCGCCAGCTCACCTACGTGCTGGCCGCCGCGGGCGGAGACTTCCCGTTCGCCGTCCTTGCCCAGGGCACGCTCGACGCGCTCAGGAGGCGCGCCCAGGCCAACCCATGGACGGCAATGCCTGCGCCCGTGCTCACGGAGTTCTACAACTACGGAAAGGCCCTGAACGATCACTATTGAGCCGACCCTTAGGAGGGCAAAGATGCGTTCACTCGTCTGGTCAGTCCTGGCACTCGCTCTTGTCGTGACCGGGCCTGCGCCGGCGGCCTCCGGCGCCGCCGGGCTCACTCCCGAACAGGCCCTCCTTGGCAGCGGAGTGATCGACCTGCAGCCTCAGCCGCAGGACTTCGCCAAGGGGAGGGCGACGCCGGCAGACCTCAAGCGCCACCTGCGCGACCTCTGCTCCAACAAGGAGACCGTCAAGGGCGTCGGCGCGTACATCAACAAGCGCCGGTACTTCGATCGCGGGTCGCTTCTGAACCCGTGGACGATCTACCAGCCCGGCGGGCAGCCGGTGCTGAGCCCCGCCAACCAGCTCGCTGGCTCTGCGCTGGCCCCCGAGTCCTTGGCCGGCAACCAGAAGGCCGCCTACCTTGTCGCCAACGGCGTGGAGGAGCTGCCCGCTGGCTACAAGAAGAACGGCGTCACGTTCCGGTTCGTGGACGTGAAGCTCACCTACGCCTTGCAGAAGGTCCCCAATTGCAAGACCAAGCCGGGTGAGAAGCCCCACCGGGCGGCCTTCGATCTCAAGAGCGACGACTTCAAGGAGAAGTACTACATCTTGACCGACGGCACCGATCACTCCGGCCGCGAGTTCCGCTTCGGCGACCGCATCAGCGCCAACCCCGCCCGCAAGGCCTACCATCCCGCTGACGTCGCCTTCGACCCGGGTGTTCCCGACGGCACCGCGCCGGTCACCGCCGGAAAGGGCGACCCGGCCGTGCCCACGAGCGACGTGCTGATGGAGGTCTTCGTGAAGCTCGATGGCCGCGCCGAGTCCTTCGACGGAACGCAGTGGACGACGGCCATGGATTTCACGCAGATGAACCTGGTCGCCAGCCGCGAGTTCTACGTCGAGGACGTCGTGCCGCCGTTGCCTTCCGACGTCGACATCAATCAATCGCCCGTGGAGCTGGAGCTCCCCCCGGCAGCCGCCGGCGCAGAAGTGCCTCCGAAGCACGACTTCATCCTGAGCGCCTACACCGGGGACTTCGAGGCCCAACCGGGAGCTCCCGGCGGCTGGCCCAGCACGACCGCCAATGAGGATGCCAACGGGGACGGTAAGAACGACGCCGCCTTCGAGCCGGTCCACGTGATCGATCGCAACTCCAACACCAATGCCCAGGACATCAAGGTGAGCTTCAACTACGAGACCGGACTCTCGCTCGGCAACCGCGTCAAGGTGCGGGACGGGGACGGCTACCGCTACATGTATCTGGTCCTGCCCGAGAGGCTCGAAGGCACGATGGTCGGCCCGTACGGTGGGCGAGTGGGCCAGGCCCCGGCGCCCAACGAGACGGCCGAGGACGATCCCTACGAGCCGCGGGACGAGCTGCTCCAGATCGAAGGCGAGGCCCAGCCGGTGCCGCTCCGGACCGTGCTCGACCCGTTCTACAAGGAGGTCGCCTTCGATTCGGACGCAGAGCTGAAGCAGGCCGTCGACTTCCTCTACTCCAGGAACCCGGTCGAGGTGCAACAGGGGCTGCGGCCGAAGACGGACGGGACGCGCGACTACTCCAGCGCGACTTATCCGCGTGTCGCGGGCATCGCGATGGCCGAGGAGCGGGAGGTGGTCCAGGGCATTTCATGCGAGGTGTTCGACAACAAGTCGACCTGCGACGCCCACATGAGCTGCGTGGTCGACTTCAAGTTCAAGGTCAATCCCGCGAGCTTGCTGCCGCCGGTCGGCTTCGCCAGCTTCGAAGGGGGCAGCTTCCACGCCAGCCTGGATGCCAAGACGATGAACCATCAGGGACCGGCCAGCCTGAACGGCGGGCCGCTCAACCCGCTGGATGCCGCAGACAACTTCTATCAGATCAACGCGGGTGACGGCTGCGGGAACACGACCATCTTCCGCGCCGGCACGTTCGGCGTGCGGGATAACCTGCGGCCCAACCCCAAGGTGGTGCTGGAGGAGATGTACACGCGGCCGGGCCAGGAGCAGCGCATCGTCGACGTCGTGACGGTGCCGAACGACATCGGAGGGGCCGGCGATCCGGTGGGTGGATACGACGTCTCCAGACCCCACTCGCGGCTGCCCAAAATGTCCGAGGTCTCACCCTCGGAGCGGTTGTACGGCAACTTCCGGAACAACGCCGAGACGTGGGACGCCGGGGCCAAGCCCGGCACGCTCCAGAATCCGACCGACGCCAAGGCGGCCAGCTTCCTGGCCATTCGCTCTGCTGCCGACGCGCCGATCGTCAACGAGGACAGCCGGTTCCGTATCACCGTGAGCGCCGAGGACAACGTGGCGCCCAGGCTCGACCGCGCCGGCGGCACGCCCAGGTTCCTTTATCCGATGTCGCACCTCTCGGCTCGCATCTACCGCAAGGACAACCCTGGCGACGAGGTCTACAAGGCGACGATCGTCGATGTCCCGAAGGCCCAGCTCGCCGATGCCTCCCAGTTCACCAAGGCGCCGGTCCTGACCTTCGAGCACGTATTCCGCTCCGAGGGCGTCTACGAGATGGAGGTGGTCGCCGTCGATCGCTCCGAAAATCGGCGAGTCCTGAAGTTCCCGATCCCCGTCGGCAAGGTCGGGATGGACTTCCGGCGCATCGAAGGCGAGCAGCAGCGCGGTGGCGGCGACTGAGCCCTCGGAGGCTGTGAATCAATCCAAAGTCCCCCCAAGAACTGCTTGGGCTGAGCCCTTCGGCAAGCTCAGGACATGCTTGCCGAAGGGCTCAGGACATGCCTATTGCAGGCCGCGTGAATGGAAGCGAGTCTTCGTGTCATTGCCCTTCGGCCGCCCCCGTGGCGATGCCGGCAACGGGGTGGTAAGGTTCTTCGGGGGGCGTCGAGGAGGCGCGCAATGTCCTTCGAGATCTATGGAGTGCCGAAGTGTCCGGAGTGCCGCGAGGAGCTGGCGGCGAAGTCGCTCATGGTGGAGTGCGGCTCGTGTGGGCACCAGATACGGCCCGAGCGCCGGTGCGGGCGTCCGTGGTCGATGGGGTGTGTCGGCGCGATCGCGTTGATGCTGCTGCTGCTGGGAGCGTATGCGGACCATGAGAGCTCGAGGATGCACTCGCGGATGCGCGCTGGCGTCACGGCTCGGCTTCACGAGCTGCGAGAGCGCAATGGCCTGCTGAGTCAGCAGCTCTTGGCCGCTCGGCAGGCCCTGCGTCACACGGAGGCCCGCGAGCGGTGCGGCCTGGCGCGGATCGAGATGCTGCGCGAAAAGCTCATCGAGCTGGCCCGGCAGCGCGACGAGGCCATCCGGGCTTCCGATCAGGCCTCGGTCGAAGGAGAGGACTTGCTCGGCGCGCTCGATGACGAGGATGCCCGGCTCCAGCTGGACATCGAGTTTCTGGAGGACCTGGCGGTGCGCCACCCGGACGACGCCGAGATCCGGATTCGACTGGCCTCGGCCTACTCGGGGCTCGACGCATCCGACTACTCCAGCAAGATGCTCGAACACGCTCGGCGCGCGCTCGACATCGATCCTCGGCTCTATCCCAGGGTGCGCCGCTTCCTGGGAGCCTCGGGTGGAGCTGACGAGCTCGACGGGCTCATCGCCCGCCTCCTGGAGCGCGCAGGTGACCGCCCCCTGACCGCCGACGAGAGCCGTCGGTTCTCCGAGGACGTGGACCGGATGGTCCACGAGAGCGTAGGACGTTAGCCTCCTCGGGATTCCCCCACATCCGCGCGCGGCCAGGCTTCGAACGCCTCAGCCCGAACGGCTCTCCTCCCCCCCCTCCCGCTCATCCTGAGCAGGCTGCGGAAGCAGCCGTGTCGAAGGACCGTGTCGAAGGACGATCCGGCCATCTCATTGCGTTCGCCTACAGCTCGCCCTCGTAGATGCAGTAGCCGCGGACCTTCGTGGCGAAGTGCATCGACATGATCCGGGAGAGGTTGTCCTCCTTGATCATGGCGTGCAGGAAGTTGACGTAGCCGCGCTCCAGCTGCGCTGTGTGGTAGCGGTAGGTGAGCAGGTAGGCGACCTTTCTTCCCTGGTACTCCGGCACCACTCCCATCGATTTGATGACTCCGGTCTTTTTGGGTGACGTCGGATTCAGGTAGCCATAGACCAGCCCGATCGGGACGCCCTGCGGGTCGCGGGCTATCATCAGCCGGAAGTCGGGCGCCTGCCGCGCCACGGGCACCATCATCTCGGCGAACTCCTCGGGCCCGATGGGGGTGAAAGCCCAGTCGAGCGGAAAGATCCTCGAGGCCAGCTCATAGAACATCGGAAGATGCTTCTCCACTTCAGCCAGCGGGATCTCCTCGACCTGCACACCCCAGCGTTCCGCGGCCTCCTCCATCCGGATGTACTTCGCGACCTTCTTGCCCCCTTCGATGTCGGTGATGAGGTTGGAACAGTAGGTCCCGGCGGGCTTCAGCAGCCCCTCGAAGAAGCGTGCGTATCGCGGCTCGTAAGCGTTCTCACCGAGGATCGGAGGGTAACCCCAGTCCTGGGTGACGCAGCGATACCGGTTCCACGTCGAGAAATCGATCGGCCCTCGGACTCGCTGCATCCCTTGACTCGCAAGCCAGGCGAAGGCCCGGCCAGCCAGCTCCCGCAGCTCGGCTTCGCGTTCTGCGAAAGCGGCGCCGAAGTCGAGCGAGCCGAACACGCCCGTCGGCACCGGCTGGTCCTGCATCCGCGGGTTGATGAACGCGGTGGCCCGCGCGATCGGCCTCCCGCCGTCATGGAGCACGAAGTGGCGCATCCGCCCCTCCGCAAGCCAGCGCGAACTCGGGCCGAGCCGGGCGCGTTCTACGTCGCCTAGCGCTGCGAAGCCTTCCCAGCTCGCAAACCCCGCGGGATCGAATTCGTGAATCATGGTCGTCATGAGGGTACTCCTGCCGGGCGGACATGAGGAATGCGCCTCATGCAACAGGGGCACCGCGAATCGCGGTGCCCCTGTCTGGATTCGTCCGAGGTCAGAGGCTCAGTTGCCGAGGCCCTCGAGCCACTTGACGATGTTGTCCTTCGTCTTGTTCAGGTAGTGCTTGGCAAGTCGAAGGCGCATCGCGCCCATGATGTTGTAGCTCGACTTGGTGCTGGTGGCGACCATCACCATCGTCTTGCCGTTGTGGGTGTCGACAGCGTAGATGTGGCCTTCGAAGCGCTTCCAGTCATTCTCCTTGGTCGGGTCGAGCTGGTAGTCGACGACCAGGCGTCCGTCCTTGATCGCGGCCTTGTTGATCGAGAGGTCCAGGTAGACCTTCGTCTTGCCGAGGTCCGAAAGGACCGGGAAGCGGAACGGGGCGAGCGTCTCGGTGACCTTGTAGGTAATCTCGCGATCGTTCTCGGAGACCTTGTCGGCCTTGTAGGCGACGATGTTCGGGCTGATCTTGCCGAGGGTCCCGACATCCTGCATGTGCTTGACGATCTTCTTGAAGGGCACGTCGACCATGAAGCTGACGCTGCCTTCGATGGAATCCTTGAGAGCGGCGCGCTTGGTGGCGTCGGTCTCGTCGAGGTAGGAGCTGTTCCAATCGGCCTGGACCAGAACGCCGTCGACATCGACGTCGATCTTGCCGCCCATGGGAGCGGCGTCCTCCGCGAGGGCGGCGAACGAGCCACTGGCAACGAGGGCCAGCGCGAGAACGGTTGTCCTGAACTTCATATACTCAATCCTCCTACGGCTGGGTGAGCCGAGTTACTTGGTGGTCTCGAGGTCCTTCATCCAGTTGACGATGTTGTCCTTGGTCTTGGCCAGGAAGTGCTTGGCGAGCTTCAGTCGCAGGCCGGGAAGAATCGTGTAGTTCGACTTGGTGCTCGTGGCGACCATGACCATCGTGCGGCCGTTGTGGAGGTCCAGCGCGTAAATGCTGCCGGTGAAGCGCTTCCAGTCGCTGGTCAGCTCCTTGTCGAGCTGGTAGTCGACGACGAGGCGGCCGGCCTTCAGGGCGCGCTTGTTGATCGACATGTCGAGGTTGACCGAGCTGCGTCCGAGCGTGGCGAACGGCAGCTTGAACGGCACGAGCTCCTCGTGGACCTTGTACTTGATGGCGTCATCGGTGTCGCTGGCGACCTTGGCCTCGTACTTGGAGATGTTCGGAGAGATCTTGCCCAGCGTGCCCGGCTTGAGCATGTTGGCGACGATCTTCTTGAAGGGAACGTCGATCATGAAGCTGACGCTGCCTTCGATGGTGTCCTTGAGCTCGGCCTGGGCTGCCGCGTCGGATTCGTCCTTCCAGTCAGTATTGAAATCAGCCTGGACCAGAACGCCCTGCACCTCGGGGATATCGACGTCCTTGGCCGAGGGCGCCTTTCGCGGGGTGTTCTCCAGTCCGCCGAACATGTCCTGCGCCACTGCCGTCAGGCTCCCCGCCGCGACGATGGCCAGAACGAAACCGAATCTCCTGAGGTTCATGGGCAGATTCCTCCTTTTACGCAGGCCAGACGCCGTATGCGCCCAACCCCCGGCCGCCTATCCGGTGACGGTTCGGTAACTTATAACACGAGATGGCCGATTCATGGAAGCCAAAATCGATTGAACGATCGGCCGGCGGCGGCCGTCTGAGAGTCCGGACGCCGCCCCCGGGCACCCGGGCGGCAAGGAACCGGGAGGAATGATGAACCGACCGCTCGCCGCCTCGATCCTGGCATTGTTCCTGGGGGCCACCGCCCTGTCCGCGTGTCCCGGGCCCCACTTCTACGGACGAGGCCGGGCCATGAGGCGCTCGTGTTTCGCCAACATGAAGACCCTGGCCGGCGCCATCGAAATGCGCGACCTCGATAGGAATGAGCGCTTCCTCACAAGCGGCGCTCGCCTGGTCACCGCCGAGCTGCAGGAGACGCTGGTCAAGGAGGGTTACCTGCAGTCCAAGATGGCCGATCCGGGCTCCAATCCTCCGGAGTACGAGCGCTATTACGTCACAGCGGGCGGAGACGGCATCTTTTGCATTGCGCACGGGACCTGGTCTCGCGAGGGCCCCGCTCGCGAGCAGCTGGCCGGCCTCGGAATTGACGACCCTGTCCTGCGAGCGGCCGCCTGGGAGGAGCTCCCGCCGGAGCCGCGCCCACCTTTCTGGACGCTGGAAATGCTCTTCGCGCTGGCGGCGCTGGCGTTGAACGAAGCCTTCTGCTGGGGTTACCGCAGGCACTATGCGCCACGCGTGCCGATCGGCACTCGCCTCTTCGCCTGGATCGGACGGAGCCTGGTCGTCCTCAACGCGGGCGTCTGGCTCGCCAGCGGCCCGGCCTTCCAGACGACGCTGCTGAGCGCCGCGCTGCTCCAGTTGATGGTCATGGTCGGCATCGTGTCCACGGCCATCCGGCTGGGGATCGCCGGATTCCGCCGACTTTCGCCCGTCCTGGTACCCGAGCTGACGCTGAAAGGAGCCGTGCGATGACGGTCTCCCGTCCCGATCTGGAGCTCTTTCGCCGGCGGCTGCTGGCACGCGGTGCTTCGGGCGTCCTGCTCGTGGCTCTCCTCTTCGTGCTGCTCCTGATGAGCCGGGCCGTGGCCTTCGGCCCAGGCCATATCTGGGCGATGGCCGAAGGCGTGCTGCTGGGTGGCATTGCAGCCGCCCACTGCAGGCGCCGCATCCAGCGCGACTTGCTCGAGACCGACTGGACGTTCGACGCGGCCTGGATGGGGATGCCGGTGGCCGGAATCCTGTTCGTTCTCTCCCCCTGGGCTGGAACGCTTTCGCCCGCAGCCACGGTCATCCTGGGGGCGCGGCTGGTGCTCCTGGCCCAGGAGGCGTTTGCGCTGGGCCGGGTCGAGGCGCTTTTGGCCAGACCCCAGAGTGCTTCACTGCCCCGGATTCGACACCTCAGGTTACCGCCCGCAGAGCCCGCCGCCGCGGCGGTGCGGGGAGTAGACGTCCTCGCGTGGAACTCGGAGGGGCCTTCCCGCTGCCCGGTCTGCGCCGAAGAGCTTACCCAAGTACCCGTCAGATGCGCCGACTGCTGGACACCTCACCACGAGGATTGCTTCCGATACAACTCAGGCTGCGGCGTCTACGCCTGCGGCGGAAGCGAGCTCAAGGCCAGTCCGATCCCGATCGCCCAAACGGCTCGCGCTCAGAGGTCCGCGCTGCCGCTGCGGCGCGCGTCCTGAGCCAGACCTGGCCCCCTTCGCTCAGCGCGGCAGCAGCGCCAGGATCGGCGCGAACACAAGCGCCGCGGCCAGCAGACTGTCGAACCGGTCGAGCAGACCGCCGTGGGTCCCAAGGAAGTCCGAGAAGTCCTTGATGCGCAGGTGGCGCTTCACCGCGCTCTCCCCGAGGTCGCCTGCCGATGCGGCCAGCGAGACGATCAGGGCCAGGAGAGCCGACTGGCCCAATGAGAGCGTCGGGAACACGAAGGCCGTCGCCACCCCGGCTCCGATGGCGGAAAGAGTTCCACCCACGAATCCCTCCCACATCTTGGAGGGGCTCAGGACCGGCGCCATAGGATGGCGGCCCCAGCCTTGCCCGAAGAGTTGCGAGTACGCATCGGTCGTTCCGACGACCAGCCAGAGGAAGCCCCACGCTCCGCCGGAAGGATCGAGCGCGCGCACGCTGAAGAGGGCCGCGAAGGCGGCGGCGATCGCAAGCGGACCGCCGCCCTCGAGCGTTGGCTCGTCTCTCAGTAGCTCCGCCTGGGCTCGCTCCACGGCCGAGTGATACTCGAGGATCGTGAACGTCATCCAGGTCAGAAGCGCCATCCGGAAGGTCTCGTCCGGCAGGAAGCCGAGCAGCAGAACGGCCAGCGTGATGCCGATGTAGCTCATGAACTTCTGTGCCAGCCTCTCCGTGCGCCGCTCGGGGCGCCCGCGGTCACTGCGCCGGACCAGCACGGCCAGCAGCGCACCGACCAGCTGGAGGCCCGCCCAGACGGCGAGGACTCGTCCGACCGGCCCTGCGGCCGTCACGACCTCAGCTCCAGCGCGCGGATCAGCCGCCCGCCTACTTCCTTCGCTTCTTGCGGAGTCAACGTCAGCGGCGGGATCAGCTTCACCGTCGCCCACCTGTGGCCGCCGCAGACGTAGCAGAGCACGCCCTGGTCGAAGGCCCGCCGGACGAACTGCGTGGCCGAGCGCTTGTCACCGAAATCCAGAGCGATGGTGGCTCCCAGACCCCGCACCGTGCACGACCGGCGGGTTGCGGCTGCGCGCTCGAGCTGGCGCCTGAGCGCTCCCACGAGTCGGGCCGCTTTCGACATCAGCGCCCCGCCGCCGGCTTCCAGCAGATCCATGGCCGCCAGAGCTGCCGCGCACCCGAGCGGGGAGTTGGTGAAGCTCTCTCCCAGCGCCGCGGTCTCGTCGATCGTCGCGAGGCCCGGCGTGCGATCGGCGTTGAGGACGACGGCCGAGAGCGGGTAGACGCTCCCAGCAAGACTCTTGCTCAGGAGCACGCCGTCGAGCCAGCTCCGGCGCCGGGACCGTGCCCCGACGAGATGCTCGATCGCGAGGAATTTACCCGTACGGCCGCATCCGACCTGGATCTCGTCGGCAATCGAGAGCACCCCGAGCTCCCGCGCCAGCTCCAGGAGCTGCCCCAGCCACCGGGAATCCGGGACCCGGAAACCGGCGGCGCCCAGGATCGGCTCGAAGAGCAGCGTGCCCGTCGTCTGAGCGGCGGCCGAAAGCTGGGCGAATGCTCGCTCGTCGTTCCACGCCAGCCGGGTCACGGGCGCGGCCGCCGGCGTCACGCGCATGAGCTCCTCCGGCACGTAGTCCCTGGAGAGCGCCACCGTCTCGGCGCCGTACCCGTGGAATGCGCCCTCCATCACCGCGATGCCCGGCTTCCCGGTCATCAGACGGCCTATCCGGAGCGCAATCTCCACGGCCTGGGAGCCGCCGACCGTGAAGTAGCACCGCCCCGACGCGAATCCGCACTTCTTCACGAGCCTTCGGGCGAGCTCCTGGGCCTGCCCCGACGGGAAGACGGCCACGTGGTCGAGCTCCTCCAGCGCCTTTCGCAAGGCCGCGCGGATGGCCGGGTGGCCGTGGCCGAAATTGTTGCCTCCGTAGCCGCCGATGAGGTCGAAGAAGACCCGCTCGCGTCCGGACGCCATCTCGCGCAACCTGACGCGGGCGCCGCGCGCGCGGACCGCCTGCCAGCCGGGCGGGAACTGCCCCCGATCTTCGCCCAGTACGAGCCAGCGGGAGAGATCGGGGTTGGAGTGGCCCCTGGATGGGCATCCTTCGACAAGCTCAGGATGAGCGGACTTCGAGGCGGAATGAGCGGACTTCGAGGCGGGCCGGGCGGCTCTGGGGGCGATTCTGGCGGAGGTCATCTCTTCGCGTTCCTCATCGCAGGCCGAGCCACAGGAAGAGAATGGCCATCGCGACGGTGGTCGCCGCGATGACGGCGTAGCTCTGGGGCTTCCAGAAGGGTCGGTCCAGCACGAAGCAGAACCCGAGCGCGGGCAGGCTGACGGTCGCGGCGGCGTGGAAGGCGGCAGGTCCAGCCGCCCAGCGGATGGCGTAAAGGAGCGCCAGGATGAAATGAATCCAGAATACCGGGAGCCCCAGGTAGGCCAGCTCCCCGCGGGAGTCCTGGATATTGCCGACCTCGTTGAAGCGGGCCAGCCGCAGCAGGCCGCAGGTGCTGAAGATGAACATCGCCGCCGCCGCCAGCCACCCACGGTAGCCGAGCGCGTGCAGCACCAGCGGAGGGCAGACGGTGTAGTTGACGAGGTCGACGAAGCTACCCAGGTACCGGCCGAAGGGGCGGGCCACACCGAGCGAGCGGGCGACCTTGCCATCCAGTGCGTCGAGCAACATCGCCAGGGTGAGGGCTGCCAGCGCCAGCTCCACCTTCATCGCCAGTGCGCACCAGAGCCCCGTCCAGACCAGCAGGTGGCCCATGAGCGTCAGGTAGTCGGCGATGGTGAAATCGACGATGAACATGGCCGGCTCACCCCGAAAGCCCGACCAGCAGCACGCTCACGATCGGCGCGGCAGTGAGCGCCAGCACAGCCGGCGCCAGCTGATGGATGAGCGGCTCTTCCTCGGGCACCGTTTCGCCGACCGGGCGCTGGAACATCCAGGAGAACAGGCCGCCCGCCGCCGAGGCGAGCAGGATCGCCAGGATGGAGGTTTCCACGCGGCCCAGGTCGAAGAGCAGCGCGGCGACTCCGGCCAGCAGCAAGGCCCCCCAAGCCGCGCCCATACCGGAAAGCGAATCGAGTGCCAGCCGCCGCATCCCGGCCGGCGGCCCGGGCTCTGCACCGCTGCGTGCGCCTGGTGCCCAGCAGCGCCGGCCGACCACGGTGAGGCTCGCGAGGCTGCCGATCAGGAAGTTGGGGTCTGCGGTCACCGCCGACAGGGCGACGAATCCGGCGCAAGGCACGAGCTGGGTGAGGATGTCGCGCGCTGGGGCCGAGGTCGTGGGAAGGGTCTCGGGAGTTACGGCCGCTGCCCCTAAGGCGAGGGCGACGAACCCGGCCAGGAGCGCCAGGGCGCGTGGCTCACCCATCTCGGCGATCAACATGACGGCCGCCCCCATTGCCAGAACGGCGGGGCTTCGGAACCGAGGATTGAGGTGGGCAACGGTGAAGATGGTAGCCGCGGCCGTGACGAGGGCCATCAACTCGAGTCGGCCTGTGTCGACCGTCAGCGGTCCGGTGGAGCCCGGCGTCCGCAAGAGCCAGAGCACGCCGGCCGCCGCCATTGGCAGGGTGATGTTGTCGAGCCCGAGCGGTGAGATGGTCTCGGCCAGGCAAAGGAACACGCCCATCAGCCAGGCGAACATCATCGCTGGGCCCCCTCGGCCCGCCAGCGAGGCCAG
Organism: Candidatus Wallbacteria bacterium; assembly: GCA_016190005.1. GTDB lineage: Bacteria > Muiribacteriota > UBA6191 > JACPRK01 > JACPRK01 > JACPRK01. The sequence continues at coordinate 17,228 of JACPRK010000023.1, forward strand.
GCAGACCGCCGTTGCGAGGACCACCAGCGCCATGTTGCCCTCGAGGGAACGTCGGGCGCCGAAGATCTCGTAGCAGTGGCGGCCGAGCACCAGTCCGAAGAGCGCCGCCGACGAATCGCCGAGCGCCAGGATCAGCACGCTGGCCCGATAGATCGGCACGTCGTCCCAGAAGAGCAGGCTGAGCAGGGCGATGGCCACGCTGAAGGCGGCCGGCCCGACCCAGGAGAGCCGCCAGGAACGGATGGCGTCCCGGCCATCCCGCCTGGCCTGGGGATTGAAGAGCGAGTGCAAGAGTCCCAGCTTGTAGCCGACCAGCAAGAAGATGCCGAACCCGAGCCCCAGGCAGAGGCCCGTCCAGCGGCTGAGCAGCCACCGGTTCATGATGGCCGCCAGCAGTCCGATGCCGATATGGTGCGCCTTGCGCCCGATCTCGTGCGGCCAGCCGCGCGGCTCGGCGAAAAGTCTCCAGAAGGCCTCGATCCCCAGGATCAAGACGGTCGTGGCTGAAATCAGGCAAGCCAGGTTGTCCCAGTTCTCCACCATCGGACCCACAAGTATACCAGAAAGAGGCTCGATACGGGTGCTGTTGCCATCACGAACAACACCTTCACAAGTGGTCCTCGAATTGCAGTAAACTGCGTCGCAAAGGGGGCCAGCCCGACGAGCCGGCGCCACTGACCGGGCGCAGGCGCAATCGAAGCTCCGATGCTCACGACGAGTATGCGACCCACCGTCCGATTCAAGCTCCTGGCTGGAGGCGCCGTGACGTGCGTGGCCGCAACGGCCACCGGGGCCTTTGCGCACCACCACCTCGTCGGGCATGCGATCCCGCTTTCGGCCAAGACGCTGACCCTGCTCGCGCTGATTTACGGGATGCTCCTGGTTCCACTCTGGATTGCCATGGAACGCTGGGTGTTACGGCATGTCCGGGCGCTTCACGAATCCGACATGGCGGTCGCCCGCGGCGGCCCACTCGGGGCCCGCATTGCCGACGAGTGCATCCCCAACGACGACATCGGGGACACCCTGCGCAATCGCAATGCAATGCTGGAACGGCTGTACCAGCAGCAGTCGGTGGAGCTTTCGCAGAAGATCCACGCGGAGCTGCTCCAGAGGTCGCTCACCTGCTTCGCCGCAGGCGATCTGGAGACGGGATTATCCATCGTGGTGCAGCACGTGTGCGAGCACCTCGAGCTGAGCGGCGGATGGGTGCTGCTGAGGATGCCCAGCGAACGCGGCTATCGGGTGCTGGCCCGCCACGGCAGCGTGCCCGTGCCTCCCGAACGCGAGGCCGAGTTCTTCGCGGGCCAGTGCCCGTGCGTCGAGTCTCTGGCCGCCGGCAAGTCGGTCGACACGATCCGGCTCCACCGTTGCACGCGCGCCGCCGGAACGGGGCTCGAGCTCGACATCGTCACCGTCGCGCTCCGGGACACCCAGCTTTTCGGTGTCTTGGACGTGGTCGTGCCAGCGGGATTCGTGCTCTCCGACGAGAGCCGCAGCTTCCTGGAACGATTTGCCGGAATTGTCGGCCTGGCTCTCTCCAAGGATTGGCTTTTGGGGCGATTGGAGATCCAGCAGTCTCAGTTGCGGAACCTGATCGAGCACCTGCCGGAAGGGGTCTGCCTGCTCGACTCCGGGCAGCGGGTCGTGCTGGCGAATCCGACGGGCAACCAGATCCTCGACGAGCTTGCGCCCGGGCGCAGCGGAGATCTGCTGTTGCGGCTCGGGGAGCGGCCACTCGAGGAATTCCTCCGGCCGCGCGAGGACGGGATGCCGCACGAGGTCTTGTCGGCCCGGCCCACGCGCACGCTCTTCGAGATCCGCGTCAACCCGATCCGGGTCGGAGCGCTGGCCGGCGGGTTCGTGCTGGTCATGCGCGATGCGACTTCGGAAAGGGACGCTGCCCAGCGTGCCCAGCAGCAGGATCGCCTGGCGGCCGTGGGCCAGCTTGCCGCCGGCATCGCGCACGACTTCAACAACCTGCTGACCGGCATGATCGGCTTTGCCGAGCTGCTCCAGGCCGACGAGATCTCGGATCAAGCGCGCGAGGACGCCGCTCGCATCGTCAAGATGGGCCGCCGCGCGGCGCAGCTGGTGCGGCAAATCCTGGATTTCAGCCGCAAGTCCGTGGTCCAGCGCCAGCCGGTCGATCTGGTGCCGTTCGTGAAGGAGACGCTGAAGATGCTTCAGCGGACGCTTCCCGAGTCGATCGCGGTCGAAGCGAGCATCGAAACGGCCCGCAGCGTGACCGTCGCAAACCTCACGCAGATGCAGCAGGTGCTGACGAACCTGGCGGTCAACGCGCGAGACGCGATGCCGGAAGGGGGATCGCTCTCGATCCGGCTCTCTGAGGCCAGATTCGAATCGACGGAGTCGGTGCCGCTTTCCGGCATGGAGCCCGGCGACTGGATCGTGCTGGCGATACGGGATAGCGGCACCGGCATCCCGGCCGATGTTCTGCAGCACATGTTCGAGCCGTTTTTCACGACCAAGAAGCCGGGGCAGGGGACCGGGTTGGGGTTGGCCCAGGTCTATGGAATCGTGCGCCAGCACGGGGGGCATGTCGGGGTCGTGACAAGGGTCGGTGAAGGCAGCACCTTCACCGTCTACCTGCCGGCCGTGACGGCCCAGCCCGAAGCACAGGCCGAGGCCGAGGCGCCCGTTCCCAGAGGCCAGGGCGAAACCGTGCTCCTCGTCGAGGACAATGACGAGGTCCGGGTGACGACTTCGCGCCTGCTGGAGTCGCTGGGTTACCAGGTGCTGGGAGCGGCTCACGGCCAGGAGGCGCTGGATCTGTACGCGGCTCGCCCCGATCGAGTGGCAGCCGTGCTCACGGATGTCGTCATGCCGCAGATGGGCGGGATGGACCTGCTGCGGCGGCTGCGCGAGCTTTCGCCTGGGCTGCCGGTGCTCTTGATGAGCGGGTATCCGCTGGGGGAGGAGGACGCGCGCAGCGCGGGAGCTGACGGCTGGTTGGAGAAGCCGGCTCCTGCCGGCGTCGCGGCACGGCTGCTGCGGGCGGCCATCGACCTTAAGCGGACCTCGTGAGCGCGGTGGACAGGCACGAACGGGTCGTTCGGTGCCTGGCCTGGGGCGTGCTGGCTTGCTTCTGCGCCTGGGTGGCCGAGGGATTGAGCGTGCCGGTCGAGCTCGTCGGCGAGGCTCGGATGGCACTGCCACCAGAGCATCCTGAGGCGATCTTCGAGCGTCGAGCGGTCAGGGTCCGGCCGGCACGAGCGATCGCGATGATGGCGCTCGTGGCGGAGGTATCGCGGGCGAAGGATGTCCTGGGGAAGCTCTCGCTGGTGTGCGGCCGGTTGGCGGCGCTCCCGGTCGTGCGGCCCGGCTTTACGTCGCAAGGCGGGCGGGTGCTCAGGCATCGGCCGCTTGGAGCGGCCCGGATGCTGGCGCGGTGGCGGGCCGGGGAGCAAGTCGACGCGCTGTCCACGGCCTGGTTGGCTGTGCAACTCCTCACGTCCTCGGGGGTTGCTGCGCGGCTGGCGATCGGCGACGACGGCAAGTCAGCAGGAGCGCGGGCGTTTGCGGGCGTGGAAGTCTGGTTCCCCGAGCAGCGTGGTTGGGCTGTCTTCGACCCGGTCGTGGGGCTGCTCTTCAGCAAGCCCGAGGGGTTTCAGTCGCTCCAGCAGCTGCGAGCTGCCGCCCGCGCGGGGGGGCGTATCGACGTCACACCTCTCGTGGCGCCGTTGCCGACCTCGCCGCTGGGCGACCGGTGGCTGGAGTACCGCGACCGGGTGAGAAATGGCTGGTACCCGGCGGGGGTAGAGCGGTGGCCCTCCGGCGCGGGGCCTGCGGTCTGGTTCCTGGGCGAGGCAGGCGGGGACGTGGGATTCTGCTGGCGCGCGGCCTCCGGCGTGGCGAAGCTCTCCCGGCGGCTTTCGGCCGCGATGCCCTGGGCCGGGCTGCGGGCGACTACGGTGACGCTCTGGGTCGTGGCGCTTGTCTTCGTCGTGTGTCGCGCGCGGCGGGATGGCCTGCGCCGCGCCTTGACTCGGCCGCCAGCCTGACATAGACTGCGCTCCCTTACTCGAACCAACAAGGCAGGGAGACAGACGAGATGTCCGAGAAGCTCGCAATGCTGGGCGGCCAGCGCACGGTTCCCAAGGGCGCGGCGGTACGCTGGCCCGTGATCACGGCCGAGGACAAGAAGGCGGTCATGGAAGTCCTGGACAGGGGCGTGCTCTGCGGGCCTTACGCCCCGGCGGTGAAGGCGCTGGAGGCCGACTGGTCGAGCTACGTCGGCACGAAGCACGCGCTTTCGACCAACTCGGGGACGGCCGCGCTCCATATCGCGGTGGCCGCAGCCGGCGTGGGTCCGGGCGACGAGGTCATCACCACCAGCTTCACGTTCCTGGCAAGCGCCCTGGCCGTTCTCCAGCATCACGGCGTACCGGTCTTCTGCGATATCGACCCGAAGAGCTACAACATCGACGTCTCCCAGATCGAGAAGAAGATCACGCGGCGCACGAAGGCGATCCTCCCCGTCCACATCCACGGGCTGCCCTGCGATATGGACGAGATCATGGCGATCGCCCGTAAGCACGGCCTGGTCGTCATCGAGGACGCAGCGCAGGCCCACGGCGCAACCTACAAAGGGAAGAAGACCGGCTCGATAGGGGACATGGGCTGTTTCAGCCTGCAGGCGAGCAAGAACCTTCCCGCGGGCGAGGGTGGCCTGTTCTGCACCGACAACACGGAGATGCGCCACACCGCGAACATGGTCCGCATGTTCGGCGAGAACATTCACGATGACCTGAAGTCGAAGATGGACCCGGACTATCCGCTCGAGGACCCGCGCGAGTACAACGCGTACATGATGGGCTGGATGTACCGCTCCACCGAGATGACGGCGGCGCTGGCCCGGAGCCAGCTCGGGCGGCTGGACGCCAACAACGCCAACGCTCGCCGCAATGGCGAGTACCTGTCGGGCCATCTTTCCGAGATCAAGGGGATCGTTCCGCCGCAGGTACCGTCGGACCGCACCAGCGTCTACCATAAGTACCGCATCCGGCTGGATGCTCGGGCCGCGGGGCTGGACGTGCCCGCAGTGAAGTTCCGCGACGCCGTGATGCAGGCGCTGGCCTTCGAAGGGGTCGAGGTCGCACTCTGGCAGACCAAGCCGCTGCCTGGGCAGGCGCTCTTCCAGGAGCGCAAGGGCTACGGCAAGGGCGCGCCCTGGAGCTGCCACTACGACGGCGAAGTGAGCTACGACGTGGCGCAGTTCCCGGAAACCAAGCGGCTCCTCGAGGAGACCATCCTGATCGGGGCCGAGTCGTATCCGCTCTTCCCGCAGCCGCTCGAGCTGATGGAGAAGTACGTGGCCGCCATCCGCAAGGTGTTCGCCAGCAAGGCGACCCTCGAGGCTGCGATCGGAGCGGCGCGATGAGCGTCAGGGTGGGCATCCTGGGCGCCGGCGACATGGGCCGGATGCACGGGGACATGCTCAACAAGGACCCCAGGGTGAAGATCCTGGGCGTGGCCGACCTGGACGAAAAGCGGGCCGACCTGCTGGCGCACCAGTGCGGCGCGAAGGCGCTCTCGACGCTGGACCAGCTGCTGGAGCTCGGGCTGGACGCCGTCTACGTGACCAGCCCCAACTGGACCCACCTGGAGGCCGTGACGAAGTCTCTGGCCGCGGGTCTGCACGTCTTCAGCGAGAAGCCGATGGCGACCTCGCTGGCCGATGCGCGGCTGGTGATGGAGGCCGTCGAGCGGTCCGGGAAAATCTATCAGCTCGGGTTCAATCGAAGGTTCGCGCCGGTCTACCAGTTCTGTCGCGAGCGGGTCGAGGCCGGCTTTGAGCCGATGGTCGTCAACATCCGCATGAACGAGGGCGAAATGACCAACCGGCCCTGGATCACGGACCGGGCCCGGACGGGCGGCTACCTGAACGAGAACACGATTCATTTCATGGATATGCTCCGCTGGCTGGTCGGGGAGCCGACAGAAGTCTTCGCGCTGGGCGAGGCGAACTGCTACGCCGACCAGGTCGACTTCGTGGTGGCGTTCAAGTTCGCGGGCGGCAGGATGGCCAGCATCACGACGTCCGGGCACGCCACATGGTTCTACCCGTGGGAACGGATGGAGCTGGTCGGCGACCACGAGGCCATTGCGACCGAAGAGGTCCTTCGAGTCATGCACGCGCCGGGCGTGGCGAAGCCGGCCATCTGGTACGACTACTTCCAGGTCACCAAGCCTGCGCAGTGGGGCTACGAGGGCGGAGACAGGGCCTTCGTCAGCGCTGTGCTCGGTGAGTGTCCGAGCGCCTTCCCGGCCTCCGAGGGTTTCAAGGCGATGACGCTGGTCGAGGCGTGCTACGAGAGCATTCGCACGGGGCAGAAGGTGGTTCTCGAGAATCGAGACTCGAGAATCGAGCATTGAGAATCGAGAATTGAGAATCGGGGGGTCAGACGTCGAGCTTGTGCAGGACGAGCTCGGCGAGCTGCTCGATGAAGCGGGGGTGGGTCTCGACGGTGCGGGCGCGGACGAAGTTCAGTCCGCACTGGCGAGCGGTTTCGCGGGCGACGATGTCGAGGTCGTAGAGCACCTCGACGTGGTCGCAGAGGAACCCGACGGGGCTGACGAGGACGTCGGAGGCGCCGGAATCGCGCGCGCTCCGGAGTGCGTCGGAGATGTCAGGCCCTAGCCACGGGACGCGGCCGCCGGCAGCGCTCTGGTAGGCCAGGGCGAAGCGGTCGCGCTCGAGACGGTCGGCGACGGCTGCGGCCGTGTCGGCGAACTGCTGCACGTAGGGGGCATCTCGGGCCACGGGGATTGGAACGGAGTGTGCCGTGAAGATGAGCGATGCGCTGCGGTACCGATCGGGTCCGAGCTCACGGAGGCCTTGACTCCGGATGTTGTCGGCCACGGCGTCGACGTAGCCCTCGGAGATGTGAAACGGCTCCAGGTAGTCGACGCGGAACGCGGCGTCACCGAGGCTCTCCATTCCCGAGACAACGGCCCGCAGGTAGGCATCCCAGCTGGCGGCGCACTGGTGGACGGAGAGGACGATACCGATGGCGTTGCGAGTGCCCTGGGCCCCCATTGCCTGCAACACGTCGGCCACGAAAGGCTGCCAGTGGCGCATCCCGACGAAAACCGGGACGTCGATCCCACGGGTGCGCAACTTCTCCTCGAGGGCGCGGGCCTGGGCCAGGGTGCGCTCATTGTAAGGGCTGACGCCGCCCAGGTCGTCGTAGTGCCTGGCCACTTCGATCAGCCGCTCCTCGGAGGCGCCCCGGCCGGCCGACACTCGGCGCACGAACTCCAGCGAGTGCCCGGGCTCTGTCGGCCCGCCGAAGCCGACCATCAGGATGCTGTCGTAGGGCAGACGGCCTTTCATACGCGCGGGGAGGGGTCGGGCGCGGGGGCCGGGGCGAAGTCGAGCACCTGCTCGAGCGCCTCGACGCCCGGGATGACCCAGTCGGCGCCCAGGCTCTTTGCGCCCTGGAGCGTAAGGTTACCGGTGAGAACGGCGCAGAACGGCATTCGCGCGCGCCTTGCCGCCTCGAGATCGGAATCGGTGTCGCCGACGTACAGGGCGTTCTCGGGACGGCACCCGAGCGCCGCACAGGCTTCGAGCAGCATGTGGGGCGAAGGCTTCTGGTGTTGCGGCTCGAAGTCGTAGCCCGAGAGCACGGGCCCGAAGTGGCGGGCCAGCCCGTAGTGCTCGAGAATCCGCCGGAGCATCTCGCCGCTGGCGCCGCTGACGATGCCGAGCCGCAGCCCGCGCCCCTGCAACCGGCCCAGCATCGCGTCGAGCTCCGGATGGACTCGCAAGGCGTCGAAGAATTCGCGCGTGAAAAGCGCTTCGCGGTAGGCGTCGGTGGCGCGGCGGGCGCGCTCGGGGTCCTCTTCGAAGAGGTGCTGGAAGAAGTGCATCGAAGGCCAGCTCCAATAGCGCAGGACCAGAGCGCGCTCCTCTTCCGGGGAGAGCCGGTACCCCACGCTCACGAAGGCCGCGTGGTAGACCGGGAAGTAGGCCTCGTTGCTGCCCGTGACGATGACCCCGTCGAAGTCGAACAGCACCGCTTCCCTGGGCCCCGAGCTCGCGGGGGCTATCGCTGTTACGGCCTCGATCGACGCGACCACGGCGCATGATAGCAAGCCAGAGCTGACAGACAAGACCGAAGGCGAATGCGGGAGGTCCGCACGCTGCAGCGCGGCGGGACCTGGGCGTTACGCGAAAAGATGCCGTTCAATGCGGATGCTTGCCGTGATCGTGCTCCCCGTCGTTGTGCCCGCTGCCGCCTTCGTGGCCCGGGTCGCCGCGAAGTCTGTTCCACTCTCTTGCCTTCATCCACGCATACAGCACGGGCAGGAAGATATCGATGGCCTCATCGGCCATCAGGATCCCGCCCAGCACCGGCGCCGCCATCGGCCGAATGACCTCGGCGCCCGTGCCGGTGACCCACAGCATGGGCATCAGGCCGATGATGGTGGTGCCTTCGGTCAGCAGCTTGGGCCGAAGCCGATGCACGGCCCCTTCCAGGACAATCTCTCGCAACTGCTCCACCGAGGCGATGTTGGCGAGTCCTCCGTGGCGCTCGATGGCCTCACGAAGGTAAACCACCATCACGATCCCGGTCTCCGTGGCCATGCCGAAGCAGGCGATGTAGCCGACCCAGACGGCTACGCTGAAGTTGAAGCCGAAGAGGTACTGGAAGATCACGCCGCCGGCGAGTGCGCCCGGCACGGCAAGGATCACCAGCAGAGCCTCGCCGAGCGAGCCGAAGGTCACATACAGCACGACGAAGATCAGAACGATCACCATCGGAAAGACGATCTGCAGCGTCTTCTTGGCCCGGACCTGGTGCTCGAACTGGCCGCTCCATTCGATGTAGAACCCCTGCGGCAGCTTCACCTTGGCGTCGACCGCCCGTTGCGCCTCCTCGACGAAGCCCACGATGTCGCGGTCGCGGACGTTGCACTGCACGTAGGCCCGCAGCATCCCGTTCTCGCTCTTGATCATCGTGGGGCCGGGCTTGACGACGACCTTCGCGAGCTGGGCCAGCGGGATCTGCAGAGGGGCTGTTGCCGAGCCGGAGCCGGAAGGGGCCGGTGACGCGCCCATCCCCGCGCCCATCCCTGCAGCGGCGCCCATGCCGCCCGGGGCGCTCACGCTCGTGCTCACGAGGATGCGGCGGATCCGCTCCTCATCCTCCCGGTAATCTCGGGCGTACCGCACCCGCACCGGGAAGCGGCGCCGGCCCTCCACCGTCATCGTGATCGTCCGGCCCCCGAGTGCCACGTCGATCACGTCCTGGATATCGCCGACGTTGATGCCGTAACGGGCTGCCTTGGCCCGGTCGATCTCGATCTCCAGATAGTTCTCGCCCACGCTCTGGTCGGGGAACACGTCCACTGCCCCCTTGATGGGCCGCAGCACGTCCGCCACCTGGTTGCAGACGGTCTGGATCTGGTCCAGGTTGTCTCCGAAGATCTTGACGCCGATCATCGTGCGCACACCCGTGGCCAGCATGTCGACGCGATTGATGATCGGTTGCGTCCAGATGTTGCTCCAGCCCGGCATTCGGACCTCGGTGTCGATCTCCTGCACCAGGTCTGCCTTCGTCTTGGTCCAGAGAAAGAACCGATTGCGGTAGGCGCCCTCGAGCGACGTCGCCAGCTCCCGCAGGTCGGCGTCCGTCACGTCGCGCGCCAGCGCTTCGGCCGAGCGGGCGCCGTCACGCAGGCCCTCGCCGAGGTGCCAGATCAGCACGGCCGGCGCGCGGTCGGACAGCTCCCAGTTGAGGGTCTTGATCCGGTCGCGCCAGTGCTCGTCGCGGCGCCGCTCCAACGCCGCCAGCAGCCGCGTCTGCAGCGTCTGCCTGGGTGCCCCGATGGCCTCCTTCACCTGGGCGACGATTGCGCCCACGCCGCCCTGCTCGAGCGCCAGCAGCTCAGGGCCCGGTGCAACGAGGCCGCGCGCGGCAAGCTGCCGTACCAGCTCGTCGACGGCGTCTGTCAGCTCGACTGCCAGCGGCTGCAGGGCGAGCTTCTCGCCGTGGCGGCGCGCCAGGTGTTCCGAGATTTCGTTCAGGGCGCTCGGCGCAGGGGCCGCCTTCAGCGCCCGCTTGCTCGAGAGAAACGCGACGAGATCCTCGAGCAGCCCTCTCATCAGGGCCTCGGCGAGCCTGGGTTGGAACTCGGCTTGCCTCCTCAGTACCAGCTCGCGGATGATGCGATCGAAGCTCGTGGTGGCGTCCATGGCGGCCTGGTTGAGGATGCTGTCCTGCATTTCCGGCTTCAGGCCGGCCTTGATGAATCCTTTCGCCTGCAACACTCCGAGCAGTTCCCGGCCAACAATCGTCACGTCGTCGAACAGCAGCTTGCGCTTGGTCCAGTGCTCTCGGGGCCGCAAGTTCACGACCGTCTCGACCATGTCGAGCGGCGACGGGTCGGTGGCCGTATCGGCCCTTCCAGCCTTTCCGACGACGCTTTCGACCTCCGGAAACGCCCGCAGCAACGCGTCGCGCTGCTTCAGGTCGTCGGAGGCCTGAGTAGCCGAGGCGCTGGGCACCGTCACGGGCATGTCGAGGATGCTGCCCTCGTCCAGCGGCGGCATGAACTCGCGCCCCAGCTTGCCCGAGAGGTTCCAACCGATGCCCAGGATGATGAAAAACAGCCATGAGACGAGCCGCGGCTTGTCCATCAGGATCTGCATCAGCGGCTTGTAGATGTTGATGAAGCTGCGGACGATCCAGTTTTCGTCCTCGCTGGTGAGTCGCCCTCTGAGCAGCAGGGGGCAGAGCGCGGGCACTAGCGTGATGGCCAGGAACGCCACGCCGAGGAGCGCGAACGACTTGGTGAAGGCAAGCGGATGGAACATCTTGCCTTCCATGCCGCCCAGCGCGAAGACGGGCAGGAAGCTGATGAGCATGATGGCCACGGAGAAGAAGATTGGGCGGCCGACGAGCCGGCAGGCCTTGGCGACGATCTCGGTCGTGTCGCCCCGAACTTTTTCCTTCCCGAATGCGCGCGTCAGCTCGTGAGTTGCGTTGTCGACCATCACGATCGAGCTGTCGACGAGCACGCCGATGGAGATTGCGATTCCCGAGAGGCTCATGATGTTCGAGGGAACGCCCAGGTAGTACATCAGGATCAGGCTGACCAGGGTGGCCAGCGGCAGCGTCAGGCAAATCACGAGGACGCCGCCGAGGTGGTGCATCACGAGGATCACGGCCAGCGACGCCGTGATCATCGCCTCCTTGAGTGTGCCGGTGACCGTGTGCATCGCCTCGGTGATCAGCCTCGTGCGGTCGTAGAACGGGACGATGCGCACGCCGGACGGCAGGCCCTTCGAGAGCTGGACGATCTTCTCCTTGATGCGCTGCGTCACGTCGAGCGGGTTCTCGCCGTAACGCATCAACACGACGCCTCCCACGGCCTCGCGCCCGTCCTTCTCGAGCACGGCCCGGCGTGCCTGCGGGCCCAGTTGAACGGTGGCGACGGTCTTCACGTAGACGGGCACTCCCCCACGCGAGGCCACGACGACGTTCTCGACGTCCTTGACGTCGCGGATCCAACCCACGCCCCGGATCAGGTACTCCGAGTTGTTCTTCTGGAACACGTTGCCGCCGACGCTCGAGTTGCTGCGCGCGACCGCGTTGTAGATCTCGCCGAGGGTGACGCCGTAGGCGCGCAGCTTCTGGGGGTCCAGGTCGACCTGGTACTCGCGAACGTAGCCGCCGACGCTCGCCACCTGAGCCACTCCGGGGACGCTGTTGAGCTGATAGCGCACGTAAAAATCCTGCAGCGCGCGCAGCTCACCGAGGTCGGCGCTGTCGCTCTCCACCGTGTACCAGAAAATCTGCCCCAGCGCCGTGGCGTCGGGCGCCAGGTACGGCACCACCCCCGGAGGCAGGAAGGTCGACGCGATCGACAGCCGCTCCAGCACGCGGACGCGCGCGAAGTAGAAGTCGGTCTTATCGTCGAAGATCACGTTGATCATCGAGTAGTTGAACTCCGAGGTCGACCGCACGGCCTTCACGCCGGCGAGACCCTGGAGATTGACCGAGAGCGGATACGTGATCTGGTCCTCGATCTCCTGTGGGCTTCGGCCCATCCAGTCGGTGAAGACGATGACCTGGTTCTCGGACAGGTCGGGGATCGCGTCGACTGGAGTGCGCTCCAGGCAATAGACTCCCCAGATGGACACGAGCGCCGTGACGATGATGACGATGAGCGGGTTGCGAACCGAATAATCGGTGATTTTCTCGATCATCGGCCATCACCCGAGCCTGTGGTGGGACGTGAGCTGGAGGAGTGGGCAGAGCCGGAGTGGGCCGAGCCGGCCTCTTGTTCGGCTTCGGGCCGGTCTGGCTTGTTTCCCTGCTGCTGGGGTGCCACGGTGGCCGACGAGTCCTCCTGACGCTTCGGCCCGGCGGCGGCCCCGAAGTAAGCCGCGCCCGCCGCGGGCGACAGCCGCGCCTCGGCGTCGACCAGGAACGAGCCGGCCGTCACGACCTTGCTGCCGGCCTCCAGCCCTTTCTCAATCGGATAGTAGATGTCCGTGTGCGGCCCCAAAACGACCTCGACGGCGTCGTAGATGCCGCTGCCCTTGTCGAGGTAAACGACCTTTCGAGTCCCCGTGTCGATTACAGCTTCGTCCGGCACGGCGAGCACCTTCTCGATGACCATCGCTCGGCATTGCGTGCGGCAGATCGGACAGGCACCGCCCGACTTGCGGAGCTCGTCGGGATGCACCGGGCAGCAGAAGCCCGCCACGGCAGATGGAGCGACGCCCGGGATCTGCATGCGGCCGCCGCACTTGGAACAGTAGCCACTGGCGTCGGGCTCCACGTCGGGATGCAGCGAACAGATCAAGCCGAAGCGACCGGCCGGCGCCGCCGCCGCCGCGGGCTCCAGGTTCATGCCGCACTTGGGGCACTGGCCCGGCTTGTCGCTGACGACCTCGGGATGCATCGGACAGGTGAAGCGCGGCGCCGGCCTCTTCGTCTTCTCGAGGTTCATGCCGCACTTTGGGCATGAACCTGGCTTGTCGGCGGTGATCTCCGGGTGCATGGGACAGGTGTAGATGTCCAGGTCCAGGCTCGCTGCTGCTGTGCGCGCCTGGAGTGCCTCGCGGCCCTGCGGCGTGTCGAGCTCGTACATCCGACCTACAGGAATCCGCAGAGTGGCGTTGGCGTACATGCCGGGGCGCAGCCTCCCGTCGGGATTCGGGATGTCGATCCGGGCGCGCAGCGTGCGCGTCTCGCGATCGAGGATAGGATGCAGAAACGACACCGTCCCCACGAAGATCTGGCCCGGGTACGCCTCGGTCGTCACTTCCACGGCCTGTCCCAGCTTCAGCCACGCGATGTCGTCCTCGTACATTGCGGCATAGAGCCAGACATTCGTGAGATCGGCCACCTCGTAGAGCTCCATGCCGGTCTCCACGTACTGGCCCTCGAGCACCTTGCGGTCGATGACCGTGCCGGCGATGGGAGACAGGATTTCCAAGTGCATCTGGGCCTTGCCCGCGCGAGCGATGGCATCGAGCTGCGACCCGGTGATACCCCAGAGCAGCAGGCGGCGGCGCGCGGCGCCCGCCAGCGGAACGCCTCCCGCGCCCCTGATCGCAAGCAAGTACTCCTCCTGCGTGCTGACCAGCTCCGGGCTGTACAGCGACGCCAGCGTCTGCCCCGCCTTGACGACCGTGCCGGTGAAGTCGACTTGCAGGCGGTCGATTCGACCGCCGATTCGGGCCGTGATCTTGGCCAGCCGCCGCTCGTCGTACTCGACGGTTCCGACCGTGCGGATCTGCTTCGTGAGCAGCCGGTGCTCCACTGCAGCCGTGGCCAACCCTCCCTGGCGCACGCGATATGGCGCCAGTTGCACGCGGTTGAGAATGCCCTCGGGCAGCTTCACCTCGGTCCCCTTCTTTCGCTTCGAGAGGGGCATGCCGCAAATGGGGCACTTGCCGGGCTCCGAGCGAACGACGTTGGTGTGCATCGGACAGAAGTACTCTATCGACTCCTGTCCGGCGAGCGCGTCAGGCGTCACGACAGGTCTCGTCCAGCGGTCGTAGTAGTTCATGATCGTGTCCCAGTAACCGACGATCAGTCCAGTTGCGACCATCAGGTAGATGAAGCGCAGCCGCGTGTTGAGCACGCGCAGGCCCCAGATGATCTTCGAGAGAACGCCCCGCGGAGTGCCGGCGTCGGGTCGGATCTGTGAATTCTCTGTGCTCATCGCGACGCCTCCTGTCCGGCGGGAGTCTGGGCCCTCGTTCCCACGGCTCGATCCAGATCGGCCCGGCGACGCTCGAGCTCGGCTTCGGCCCGAACCTGGCCCATCGTCGACTCCTTCAGCATCCGTTGGGCATCCACCAGGGTCAGGAAGTCGACCCGGTCGGTCTCGTAGTTGGCGCGTGCCGAATCGAACGTCTGGTTCGCTTGCGGCACCAGCTTGTCGCGAAACAGCGCCACCGACGCCGCGGACTCTCGCACGCGAAGATGGGCCTCGCGAATCACGAAGCGGGTCCTGTTCCAGACAGCTTCGAGACGCCTGCCCTCACCCGCGGCGCCGGCTGCCGCCTCTGCGACCTCGTGCTTGCGCCGGGAGTTGAACCACGGCAGGTTGATTCCCACCATGGCCTGCCACGACGACATATCGCCCAGGGGGTTTTGCATGTAGCCCACCTGTCCCATCAGGTCCGGGCGGTGCCGCTCCGCGTTGGCAATCCGCAGCTCGGCCTGCGCCTTGGCGGCGGCGGCGGCGGCGGCCAGCAGTTCCGGCCGGGTCGAGCGAGCCATCGATTCGAGCTGCTCCACGGTCGCGGTCTCAGCGGTCGCCGTGGGCAGCGAGGCCGGGGGTATGGGAGCGTCCACCGGCCGTACCAGCAGTGTCGCCAGCATCGAGCGCGCGACGTCGGCCATCCTCACTGTCTCGAGCTGCTCGTTCTCGTAGCGAGCGGCCTCGACTTCAGCCTTCAACACGTCCTGCTGGATGACCAACCCAGTCGTGTACTTGATGCGCGCCACCTCGGCCATCTGCCTGGAGAGCGCGATGTTGTCGTTCAGGATGCGCGTCTGGCGCTCGGCCGAGTAGAGCTCGGCAGCTGCCGCGCGGGCGTCCTTGATCAAGTCGAGCACGATGCCCTCGTACTCGTGGTAGGCCTGCCTGGCGCCGTGGAACGTGGCGGCGGCCCGGCCCGAGAGCTTGCCGCCCAGGGGGAACACGCGGGAGATGGCCAGCATGTTGCCCTGCATGCTGTTGAACTCGGGCACTCGCGTGAAGTCCGAGGCCTCGAGCTTCAGCTCCACGTCGGGCAGCCCCAGCTCCTTTCGAACGGCCAGGAGCTGCCTACGGACACGAGTCAAGGCCTCGATTGCCTCCGGATTCACTCGGGCAGCCAGACGGCCGATCTGCCTCGGATCGAGCGGGGACGCGAGCGTCTCGCCTGTGCTCATGGAGGCGGCATCGACGGAAGCGAGGGCCTCCCGGACCCGGGCATCCAGCTCGGAGTAGCCGGCCGGCAGCCCCGCGGCCAGAGGCTCGCCGGGGAGTAGCAGAATCAATGCGAGGGCGCCAATGCGGCAGCCGATGGGCGATCGAAACCTGGACATGAAGATCCTTTCAGTGCGGTCCGCGGGGACCGGCGTTCGAACCGGACACGACGCCGCGCCATGACGGCGTCACGCAGCAAGCCCCTTCCGGCCAGCGCCAGCGACGATGGCCGGCCATCAGCGGCCGGCTATTTTCGCCAGCAGACGAGCGTCGCCAGTCCAGCCGCTCCCGGAGCGATCCAGGCGGATTGACGTGGCGCGACGAGCTCCGGGTTGCACAAAGCTCCAGCCACGCACGCGACCTGGCCTCCGTCGTGGAAGGCGTGAGGCGCCGCGGATCGGCTGCTCTCGGTAGACTGGAGCACGGCGGCGGGTGCGTCGCCGGTCGAGCTGTGGCGGCAATCGCAACCCCTGGCGATCTGGTGCGGGGAAACGGGTCGTTCGCAGGCGGTCTTCGCGCAGCACGGGCGCTCCGTCAGTTCGCGCGCGAGCTGCGGCATGCACCACTCGCCGCAACGCGGCACCATCGCTGGCAACACCGCCACGGCCAATACGGCCATTGCGAGCAACGCTATCAGCACATTGCGAATCACGACGATAACCCAGCTCAGAAGGATACCACGACCTCGAACTCGCCGACAACTGCTGAAGAAATGCGGGGTGCGCACGGAATGCGAGAATCCGCCTCTGCGCCGTCGAGGAGTGGAGGTGGAGGCGGGTTTACACCGGGCGCGCCGCGCGCTAAGGGAGCTGCAGAGAGCGGGGACCAGAGCCCGCCTCAGGAGGAGGAAGAGAACCGTGGACAGAAGACTGCGCCTGCTGGCGTTTTCGGGAGCCATCGCGCTTGCGCTGCCCGCTGTTGCAGCGGCATGGACGCCCAGCAGCTACTTCTACGGCGCGCGCCGGACCGCCTCGTCCGGCGGCTTCAGCTACAGCACCTACCAGGACGGTTTCAGCACGGGCGGGGACTGCGACCCGCAGCCCGCGTACGTGGAGACCAGCTCGGACGCGGGCGAGGAGGACACGCGCACCTTTGCCACCGTGCGGCACGTCCGGAAGGTGATCCCGCGGCAGCGCGTGAACTACGAGCACGTCACGCACAACCTCAATCGCGTTCACCACGTCGTGCACGACGTCAACCAGGACGTCTACATCAAGAACGTACGGGTCCACCACAACGTGACCCGGGACCAGACGGTCCATCACTACCGCCACCACACCAACTACATCGAACAGGACGAGGACGTGAACGTGTACCACAACGAGACTCTGCCCGAGCAAGTCGAAAGCGACTGCGAGCCGGGGGCGGGCGACTGATGACGCGCCCGAGGATTCGGCTACTGACGACGCTGGTCGCGGCGGGCATCGCCGCTGGCCACGCATTCGGCGGTGAGGCACCCCAGGATCGGCCTCAGCTCTTCCGGCAGCTCCAGGAGATGGCCGCCCGTCGTCCGGAGTACTCCAAGCAGACGGGCGAGCGGTTGCTCTCCCTGGTGACGCCTCTCTGGGACAACCCGGACTACCGCCATCGGGTGGCCCATGTGTTGAACGCCAACCAGGGCCATCTCGACGCGATCATGAACCGCGTGTTCCTGGACGAGGAGCGCGCGGCGGGAGTCGACCTGGCCAATTTCGCGCAGGTCGACCCGAAGCTCTATCGGGGTGGCCAGCCGAGCGAGGCCGGAGTTCGAAAGCTGGCTCAGCTCGGGATCAAGACCGTCGCCAACCTTCGCCTGGAGGACAACTCGGAGGCGCCGCTGGTCAAGGCAGCCGGGATGGAGTACGTCCACTTGCCCGTGCCCGACACGGATGCGCCCTCCCATGGTCAGGTGAACGAGTTTCTCGGCCTGATGCACTCCGCCGCAAGCGGCAAGGTCTACGTTCACTGTGCCGCCGGAGCCCACCGGACCGGAACGATGGTCGCCCTCTGGAGAATCGAGAGTGGCTGGACCGCCGAAAGAGCGCTGGCCGAGGCGCGTCAGTACGGCTTCCAGGAAGAAGTGCTTGCCGTGGATCGACAGGCCGCACTCATCCGGGGTTTCGTGCGCAGGCGGCCGCCGGTGGAGTAGGTGGGAAGGTGGAAGGTAGAAAGGGAAGAGAGTAGTCAGTAGCCAGTAGACAGTAGACAGTAGACGGTAGGGAGGCGTGCCGACGACTCCCGAGGCTACACTCCTGCCCCGGCCCTTGCCCTGGCCCTGGCCCCCGGGGGAGCCCCCCCTCCCGAAACCCTCGATCTGCGGCCTGCCGCCTGCGGCCTACAGCTTCCCCCCTACGGCCCGCTCCAGGGCTTCCTGGAGTGCGCCAATGGCGAGGTCGACTTTGTAGCTGTTCCGCTCGAAGGGGCGAGCGGCGGCGAGCTCGACGCGGGCGGCAGACTCGAGGCGGGCGGGGGTGAGCTTGCGGCCCTCGAGTGCCTCCTCGGCGACGCGGGCGCGCCAGGGCGCAGCGGCGACACCGCCCAGCGCGAGGCGCACATGACGCAGCGTGCCCCGATCCATGACGCACGCCGCGGCGGCACTGGCCAGTGCGAAGGAGAAGGCGGCGCGGTCGGCGACCTTGACGAACGCGCTGCGCGTTCCCGGGCGAGGGAAGGCGATCCGGACTTCGGTGATCAGCTCATCGGACCTGAGCACGGTGTCTCTGCCGGCATCCGATTCGTGCGGTGCTAGGAATTGCGCCAGGGGCACCAGCCGGCTGCCGCTGGCGCTGACGAGCTTGACGCGAGTGTCGAAGACGCTCAGGGCGACCGCCGGGTCGGACGGGTGCACCGCAAGGCAGCTCGCTCGCTCGGTACCGAGGATGGCCAGGCCGGAAGTCTCCCCGTGACGCGCGGGGCACTGCTTTCCACCTGACTTCCAGCAGTCGAAACCCGAACGCAGGTAGAGGCAGCGCGGCCGCTGGCAAAGATTGCCGCCCAGGGTTGCCCGGTTGCGGATCTGCGGGGTCCCAACGGCCGCTGCGGCCTGGGTCAGCGCGGCGAACGGCTGGAGCGGCCGGCACTGCGGGGAGAGCTCCGAGAGCTGGGTCGTGGCGCCGATGGAGACGCCGGACTTGCCGCTGCGAACGCCGCGAAGGCGCTTGAGCTTCTTGAGATCGATGACCATCCCCGGGGCGGCGAGTGACGTCCGCACGAGGTTCAGCAGTTCTGTGCCCCCGCCCAGGGCCGCCGCTTTTCCCTCGGAGCCCCAGAACATGGCCAGGGCCTGGGTCAGACTTTCAGGAGTCAGGAGCTTGAAGGGCTTCATGGCTCTGCGCTGAGCGCCGCCAGCAGGCGGGCCGGTGTGATCGGTGCCGTTCGCAGGCGTCTGCCCGTCGCGTTCGCGACGGCGTTGGCGATGGCCGCGGCGACCGGGATGATCGGGGGCTCGCCGCTGCCTTTGGCGCCGATGTTGTTGGCCGGGTAGGGAGGTGCTGCGTCGATCACCTCGATCTCGGGCGGGGAGTCGGGGGCCGTCGGGATCTTGTAGTCGAGGAGGCCGGCGTTGAGCTGGCGACCGGTGCCCGGGTCGCGGGTGCGTTGCTCGAGCAGCGCATAGCCGATGCCCTGGAGGACGCCGCCCTGGATCTGGCTGGACCAGGTGGCCGGGTTGAGGACCCTGCCGCAGTCGTGGGCCGAAACGAAACGCTTGACGCGTACCGTGCCGAACCGACAGTCGACCTCGACCTGCGCGAACTGGGCAGAGAAGCTGGCGAGGACCAGGCCGTCGGGGTTGGGCCCGCGCTGGGACGTGCCCACGATCATCCTCGCCGGAAGGCTGGCTGCGATCGAGGCGACGGCCACGCTCTTGCCCGTGACTGCATGACGCACCTTGCCGCGCATGACGAGGAGCGATGACGCGGGCGCCTCGAGAATGGGACTCGCCGCATCGAGGAGCTGGCGTTTCACCTCTGCGGCCGCGAGTCGCACCGCAGGCCCGGTCGAGGCGACGGTCAGGCTGCCGAAACTGGGCAGGCAATAGGGAGTCGTGCGCGTGTCGGCGTTGGCGACGAGCACCGTCGAGACCGCGACACCGAGCTCCTCGGCAGCGATCTGCGTCATGACGGTTCGCGTGCCGGTGCCGAGGTCGCAGGCGCCCGTGAGCACGACGACGCTGCCGTCCTCGTGGAGCACGACCTGGGCGACGGCGGGCGGCCCGCCGCCGGCGCCCCAGGTTGCGATGGCCACGCCCAGGCCGCTGCGGAAGCGGCCGGCCTTGGCCCGGGGCGGCTTCCGGCTGTCCCAGCCGATGGCCTTGGCCCCGAGCCGCAGGCAGGAGGCGAGCCCGTTGCTGGCAAAAGGCTGTCCGGAGTCCGGGTCGTTGGCGCTCAGGTTAGCAAGCCTGAGCCGGACGGGGTCGAGCCCGAGCTCGTCGGCGGCTTCGTCTACGAGCTGTTCGAGCGCGAAGGCGCCCTGCACATGGCCGGGCGCTCGGAACGCGCTGGGAGGCGGCGAGCTGGTGAGGATGGCGTAGTTCTCGGTGCGGACGTTTGCGCAAGCGTAGAAGTCGTGCACCGGGCCGACGCAGCTTCCGAAGTAGTGTCCCTCGAGGGCAGCGCCCACGGGATTGACCGCGCGCGACGTCAGCGCCACGATTCGGCCTCGCCTGGTCAGCCCGATGGCCATCTGCTGGCGCGAAGCTGGTCTGTAAGCACCTGCTTCGAAGTCCTCCCGTCGCGAGAGCACCATACGGACCGGCCGGCCGGAGCGGCGCGCCAGGAGCGCGGCCAGCAGCGTGTGGCGGTCTGCGGAGTTCTTGCTTCCGAACCCGCCGCCCATGAACGGGCAGAGGACCCGCACCCGGGAGGCCGGCAACCCCAGCGCCTCGCAGAGGGCCGCTCGGACGAAAAAGACCCCTTGAGTCGATTCCCACACAGTCAGGCCGTCCCCGTCCCACGCGGCGACGGCGCCGTGGGTTTCCAGACAGGTGTGCTGGGCGGCCGGGGTCTCGTAGACCCGCGCGAGCTCGACTTCCGCCGCTGCCAGCGCTGCCGGTGCATCGCCCCGCTCGTAAACCTCGGGCTTTCCGGGCGTCTGCGGGCCAAACCCGCCTCCCAGGACGTTGCCTCCGGGCTGGAGCGCGGGCGCCCCTGGAGCCATCGCATCCTCCGGCTCCAGAACGGGGGGCAGCGGCTCCCAGCGCACCCGGATGAGCGAGAGCGCTTCCTCGGCCGTCTCCTCGTCCGTGGCGGCCAGCGCGGCGATCTCCTCGCCCGCATACGATGCCTCTGCCGAGAGCACCTTCTGCCCGCCGAGCCGGACTCCGCGCACGTCCCCGGGGCCGAGCACGGCGAGCACGCCGGGCAGCTTTGCCGCCGCCGACAGTCCCAGCTCTGCCACGCGGGCCCTGGCGTGCGGGCTCCGGAGCACCTTGCCGTAGAGCATCCCGGAAAGCTGCACGTCATGCGTGTAGCGCGCAGCGCCTGTCACCTTGTCGGGGCCGTCCACGCGTCGCATCGACTTGCCCACGAGGGTCGTCTTGCCCCACGGTGGGAGCTGCCGCTCCACCTGTGCCCGGACCTTGACCTTGCGCCCCTCGATCTCGAGCTCGGTCTCGACGGTTTTCTCGGCGCAGTCGTCGCTCATCTTTCAGGCTCCCGCCTGATCGCCGCCGCGCGCAGCACGGCCGTCGCAATCTTCACGTAGCAACCGCACCGGCAGAGGTTGCCGGAAAGCGCCCGCCGGACGCACTCCCGGTCCGGGGACGGCTCGGCGTCGAGCAGCGCCTTGGCCGCCAGGATCTGCCCCGGGATGCAGAACCCGCACTGAAGCGCGTCATCGACCAGAAAGGCCTCCTGGAGGGGATCGAGCCGCTCCGGCGTGCCCAGTCCCTCGATCGTCATGACGCGCCTTCCCGAGGTCTCTGCGGCGAGTACGCAGCAGGCGTAGACGGCCACTCCGTCGAGCAGTACCGTGCACGCGCCGCACTCCCCGGCGTTGCATCCTTCCTTCGCACCCGTCAGTCCGGCCGACTTCCGGAGGAACTCGAGCAGGGTCCAGTGGTCCGGAACCGAGGCGCGCGTGACGCGCCCGTTGAGCTCGAGCTCGATTTGGGTGACGTGCCGCGCCGCCGGGGACTTCGACGATCTCGTGGCCGCGCGCCTCGCCATCGTGCGCCGCCTAGAGGAGCTTGGCCAGCAGGTCCTGGTCGTTGATCCGCTTGGCCACGTCTTCGATGTCGATCATCCCTTGCGCCAGGAACTTGCGCAGCTCTTGCTCCAGGCTCTGCATGCCGTACTTCAAGCCGGTCTGGATGATCGTCGGAATCTGGTGCAGCTTCTCCTCGCGGATCAGGGAGCGGATGGCCGGTGTGCACACCATGATCTCCTGCACGGCCACTCGTCCGGGCTTGTCCTTGCGCGGGATGAGCAGCTGGGCCACGACGCCCTGGAGACTGTCGGCCAGCATCGCGCGGATCTGGCCCTTTTCGCCGGCCGGGAAGACGTCGATGATGCGCGTCACGGTCTTGGGCGCGCTGTTCGTGTGCAACGTTCCGAACACGAGGTGGCCGGTCTCGGCGGCCGTCAGCGCCAAGCTGATCGTCTCCATGTCCCGCATCTCGCCCACAAGGATGCAGTCGGGGTCTTCGCGCAGCGCTGACTTGAGGGCGTTGGCGAAGCTGAGCGTGCTGTTGCCGACCTCACGCTGGTTGATGAGGCTCTGGCGGCTCGGGTGGACGAACTCGATCGGGTCCTCCACCGTGATGATGTGGCGCTTGTGGTTGCGGTTGATGTCGTCGATCATCGCGGCCAGCGTCGTCGACTTGCCGCTTCCGGTGGGGCCCGTCACGACGACCAGGCCTTTCTCCAGGGCGGCCAGCTTGCGGCAGGCCTCCGGCAGGCCGAGCTGTTCGAAGGTCTTGATCTCCGTCGGGATGACGCGGAAGACGGCCGCCAGACCGTTGCGGTTCCAGAAGATGTTGCCGCGGAATCGGGCCACGTTGGGAATTTCCAGAGCGAAGTCGAGCTCCTTCCTCGTCTCGAGGGTCTTGGCCCGCTCGGGCGTGAGCGCCTGTACGAGGATTCCCTTGACCGCCTCGGGCGACTGCGGGTCCGGGCCAGCCATCTCGACGGGGGTCAAGTGGCCGTTGAGCCGTGTGACCATGATCGCCCCGGAGGAGATGTGGAGGTCGGAGGAGCCGGAGGTCTTGGTGTAGGTGAGGAGGTCTGCGAGTTTCAGCGTCACGACAGCTCCTCCAGGCCGATC
Source organism: Candidatus Wallbacteria bacterium (assembly GCA_016190005.1). Classification (GTDB taxonomy): domain Bacteria; phylum Muiribacteriota; class UBA6191; order JACPRK01; family JACPRK01; genus JACPRK01. The sequence goes on from JACPRK010000023.1 coordinate 39,941, forward strand.
TGGCCCGAGGTGACCCAGGTGAGCTCGGCGCAGTCGCGGTCGGCCAGGCGTACCGCGTCGGCGAGGCGACCCTCGCGCAACGCTGCGCGGGCGCGGGGCGTGACGGCGAGGCGCTCGGCCAGGAGCAGGCGGCCGGCGTGGCCCGTCCCCTTGCAGGCATCGCATCCGGGCGCCTCGAACCAGCCGCCTTCGGCGAGTGCCGAGGCGTGGAGCTCCTCGAGATGTCCGAGGAGCTGGCGCTTCTCGGTGGTATCGACCGGGGTCCGGCAGCTCTCACAAAGCTGGGCCACGGCGCGCACGGCGACGGCTGTCCCGGCGGTTGCGGCGACCAGGGCCCGGCGGCTCTCGCCGGTCGAGAACAGCTGCGCCAGCACGTCCGCGGCGCGCCGGTAGCCGAGCTCGACCATGATGCAAGGACCCGCCACTGACGCCTCGAGCGCTTCGCTCAGCTCATCGGGTCTGGGCGCCAGGTGGATCACGTCCGGCGCCAACGCCAGCGCGCTCGCCAGCCGCTCGGCAAAGGGGCGATCCGAGGCCGGCAGCTCCAGCACGCCCGTGGCGGAAGCGGCTTGCAGCGTGACGACCTTCAGGCCGGCTGCGGCCGTGGCTGCGAGCAATGCAGTGCCGAGCCCGGCGCACTCGGGAATGCCGCGCGGCGCTCCCAGTCCGACCAGCTGTCCGGCGCGCCCCAGGTCCGCGACGATGCGGGCCGCGAGCGACTCGTCGCCCAGGATCTCTGCGGCCGACCGGGAGCCCGCGCCGCTGGCGACCGGATCGATCCGGATAACGGCGGATCCGCCGCCGGCCGTCGGGGCGTAGGAGAAGGTCATCTCGACGTCCTTGCCCCCGAGCTGCGAGCGGACGCCGGGCTTCAGGTACTCGCCCAGGTCGAACGGATCGACGCCTGCGAGCACGCGCAGCCGGGTGAACACGGAGAGCGCCATCATCGCCGGGAGGGTGGCCTTGGAGAGCAAGCGGTTTCCGACGCGGAAGCGGACGCGCAGTCCCTCCGGCCCGGAGTCGAAGTGAATCTGGCGCGCGCCCTCGGCTGCGGCGCCCAGAAGCTGTTGGTAGACCAGCGCGATTCCGGTGCCGTCCTCGACCGCCACGGCCGTCGCCTCGGCCTCCGCGGACTGTCGTCCGAGGATGGCTCGCAGGATCTCACTCACGTTGCCTTTGGCTGCGATGGAGACGTTCAGCGGCTTGGCCGAGACCCGTCCGAGCATCTCGTGGGCCGCCTGGTCCCAGGGATCGACCATCGCCACGCTGAGCTCCTCGGCGTCCTCGAAGAGCGGCACGACGCCGTGCTTGACGAGCGCGCCGCCGGAGAAGCGCCGCGCCAGATCGCGATCGACCATGTCGGCGGACAGGTGCAAGTACGGCAGGCCGGTCTCGCCGCTCACGGCGAAGTGGATCTGGTCCTCGGTGATCATGCCGAGGCCGATGACGACTTCGGCGAACTTCGGGCCCTCGGCACCGCGCTTCTTGGCCTCGTCGAGCTGGTCCTGCGAAAGGAAGCCCCTGGAAAGCAGGAGCGGGGGAAGGTCTGGCCGCGCTGGCAGGTTCGTCATCGCTGGTCAGGGTTTCTGCGTCAGGCGGGCGATGTGGCCGAGCAGGGCAGCCTCGTCGGCAGGCTTGTCCATGTAGACGGCGGCGCCCAGGCCGGCACCGATGTCGCGGAAGGTCTGCTCGTTCTTGGTCGTCAGCATGATGACGGGGATTCCTTTGGTGGAATCGTTGCCCTTCAGGGTCATCAAGGCAGTGTAGCCGTCCATCTTCGGCATCATCACGTCGAGCAGGATCAGGTCCGGCAACTCCTTCTTGGCCAGATCCACCGCAACGGAACCGTCTTCGGCCTCCAGGACCTGGAAGCCCGCCGCCGAGAGAAGGTCGGTCATCTGGGTCCGGTAGAGGAGACTGTCGTCAGCGACGAGGATTTTCAGCGTGCGCGCGCCATCGGTCATCGGCTTGAGAACCTCCTGAGCAGGCTTGCCACGATTGCCGGCTCGACACTTCGTAGCAGAGCGGCGCAGGCTGCGTCAACCGCGGTACCGACTGTGGGTGTGTCGGAAGGGCCGAATCGAGGGCAATCTCCTATAATGAAGGGGTGGACGGCGACGCGGACGGGCTGCGCGGGGCGTTTGCGGAGGCTGTCGGGTGCAGCGACGAGGCGATCGACCTGGCTCGCGCTGCGCTCTTGATCGCCCAGCGGGAGTATCGGGGGCTGGACGTCGGGGCCTACATGGCGCGGATCGACGGGATGGCGGACGCCGTCCGGTCCCGGCTGCCCAGAGGGGCGCGCGCGGACCGGATCACCTCCGAGATGAACCGCTACCTCTTCGAAGAGCTGGGCCTCAAGGGCAACGCGGCCGACTACTACGATCCGCGCAACAGCTACCTGAACGACGTGATCGACCGGAAGCTGGGGATTCCCATCACGCTCTGCATCCTCTACATGGAGGTCGGCCGGCGGCTGGGAGTGCGACTCGACGGGATCTCGTTTCCGGGCCACTTCCTGGTGAAGCTGCGGCTGCCCGACGGCGATCTCATCCTCGATCCGTACCATCGGGGGATGGTGCTGGACGAGGACGCGCTGCAGCGGCAGATCGACGAGGCGCTCAGCCCGCTGCCGGCGGCCGAGGAGCGGGTGCAGAAGTGGCTGGTATCGGCCAGCAAGAGGGACGTGCTGGCCCGGATGCTGCGCAACCTGAAGGCGATCTACACCAGCGCCAACGACCTGGAGCGCGCGCTGGGCGCCGCCGACTGGATTCTGGTGGCGACCCCGGATGTGCCCGCTGAAGTCCGCGACCGCGCGACCCTGCACGACCGGCTGCAGCACGGGCCGGCCGCTTTGACGGACTACGTGCGTTACCTGAAGCTGGCGCCCGACGCCGACGACACCGACGAAGTCCGGGCGCGCGTGGAGCAGCTGCGCAAGAGCTTCGGCGTGTTGAACTGAGAGGGCGGGGGCGGTGCTACTTCCGCAGGGGGAGGGTGAAGGCGCCGATGCCTTCGCGGTGGTTGACGATCAGGGCCACGATGCGTTCGGGCAGGACCACGAAGCGGACGACCTTCGGGACCAGCATCGGCAGCACGACTTTTCCGGCCGGCTCCCAGGAGACCAGGTCGCGAGAGCGGTAGAAAACGACGATGGCGGGGCCGGCGGGATGGGTGATGTCGAGCGTGACGCCGGCGACGTAGACGGTGCCGCCGGCGATGGCGACGGCGGGCTCCCACTGGAGGTACTTCTCCCGGAAGGGGACCGCGACCGTCCGGAACGCGGCGCCGTCGTCCTGGCTGACGCAGAGCCGCACGCCGGCGGGCACGGAGTAGGCGAGGGCAACGGTGCCGTTGGCGGCGGCGGCGTCGACGTCACTCTTCATGCCTTCGTCGTAGGCGACGAGACTTCGAACGGGCGCCCACGGACCCTGATCGGGGTCGAGGGTGTGAGTCCACAGGAGCGTCTTCCTGTCGTCGTTGTCTTCGAGCTGGGAGAAAGCGAGCAGGCGGCGGCCGCTGTGCAGCAGGACGGCGCAGGTCCGGGAGGCGTGCCGGTGCACGAGCTGGGTGGAGGCCTTGCCGGAGCGAATCGTTCTGCGGGCGGAGTCGACGTCGGCCCATCGGATGCTCACGTCGTTGCCAGGTGCCCACGGGCCGAAGGTGAGCAGATCGAAGCGACCGCCGCCCGCGGGCGCCAGGCCGGGATCGTGGAGCGAGCCGGAAGTTTCGAGGGGCGGGCTCCAGGCTGGCTGGTCCGGCCGCCGGAAGCGGACCTGCACTTTCTCGCCTGCCGGTTTGGAGAGCACCCACGCTATGGCGGCGCTCGAGCCGTCGGAGGCCAGCGCGATCCTGCTGTTCGCGCCGGGGTCATCGGGGAGGGTCTGGGGCTCGGTCCAGGTGACGCCGCCGTCTGGGCTCTCGGCCGTACAGATGAGCTTCTTGGTCTCGAGGTCCTGGCGCCAGGCGGCGTAGATCGTCTCGCCGGCGGCTGCGATCACACAGGCGTTGTCGGGCTTGGCCGAATCGACATAGGTGGCCGCGCCTCCGCCGTGGTCGGCGACGCGCCGGGTCCGGAAGGAGAGGTCGGCGCGGCCTCCGGGCCACTCGAGCGCGCCCGAGTACGCGGTGTCGGGCCTCAGTCCCGCGACCATGGCGCTCTTCGCGTTTTCGTTGATGGGGAGGCGGGACCAGGACGGTGTCGAGGAGCCGGAAGGTCCGAAGGATAGAATGAGTTGTTTTGGGACGCCGCCGGTGAGCCCGATGCGGGCGCGGTCGTGGGAAGTCGAGACCTGGGAGACGCGCGGGGGAGTGGGCGCCGGCCTGGCCACGGGTGGTGGAGCGGGCGCCGGGGCGGGGGGAGGAGGCTCCTGGCGACGGGGCCAGGCGGCCGCCGCGGCCAGCAGCAGGGCGAGCGCCACGGCTGCGGCCATCCGGGCGCGCGCTCCGCTCTTGGGAGCTCCCACGGCCGGCGTCGCACTCGGGAGCTCGCGCGAGGAGCGGGTGCGTGCAACGGCGCTCCGGAGCTGGCCGCTGCCCCGGCTCACCCGCGTGGCCGCGCGCACGGCCCTGGGGGCTTTCAGCGACTGGGGTGTCAGGGCCGCCAGCTCGGAGGCCAGCTGCTCGGCTGCGGGGCGGTCGGACGGCTCAGGCGCCAGGCAACGCGCGACCAGCTGCCCGAGCGCCGGTGGAAGGGGCGAGATCAGCGGTCCCAGATCCTGGGAATCGCGTCGCAGCTGGGCCGATATCTCCTCCTGCATGTCGGCGGCGGCGAACGGACGATGGCCCACCAGCAGCTCGAAGAGGATCACGCCCAGCGCGTAGACGTCTGCGGCCGCGGTGGCGGGTCTGCCCCGGAGAACCTCCGGCGCCATGTAGCCCGGCGTGCCGAGCAGGACGCCGACCGCCGTCTTCACTGAGCCGCCCTCGCCCCCAGACTTGGCGAGACCGAAATCGGCGACCTTGACCACGTCCTCGCCGGTCAAGAGCAGGTTCTCGGGCTTGAGGTCCCGGTGGATGATGCCCGCCCTGTGGGCGTGCGCCATCGCGGCGGCGGCGGCGCCCATCCACGACACGACTTCTCGAGGGGGGCGAGCTCCCAGCCGCTCCAGACGGTCCCGGATGGACCCGCCGGTCACCAGTTCGCAGACGAGGTACGGCCGGTCCTCGGTGAACCCGGCGTCGAAGAGGGCCAGCAGGTTCGGGTGGGAGAGGCCTGCCTGGATGCGGGCTTCACGGAGGAAGCGGACACGGGTCTCCTCGGCGTCGAAGAGGCCGGGGGCCAGCACCTTGATCGCCACGTGCCGGGAGAGGCCCGTCTGAACCGCGCGGTAGACGGTGGCCGAGGCCCCGGAAGCCAGCTCGGTCTCGATCGCGTATCCGGGGATTGTGACCACGGTTCGATTCTACAATCGACCTGCTTGCCATGCGGGCAGTACTGCGGGTGTATGATGGCATGGGGTGGGGTTGGAGAAGCGCGACGTGCACCCATCGACAGATGGCGCAGGAAAGGCCAGACCGCGAATCCTGGTAGTCGACGACGATCCCGGCGTCCGGATGGTCCTGCGCGCTTACCTCGAAATCACTTATGAAGTAGTCGAAGCCGAGGAAGGGCAGCAGGCGCTGGACCTGATGCTGCAGCAGTCGATGGACCTGGTGCTGCTGGACGTCAAGATGCCGGGAATGTCCGGTTACGACCTCTGCAGGATGCTGAAGGGGCGCACGGCAGAGGAGTTTCTGCCGGTGCTGCTGCTGTCGGCGCTCGACCAGCAAGAGAGCCGCAACGAGGGGCTGGCGGCCGGGGCCGACGACTTCCTTTCCAAGCCGGTCGACCGTCGGGAGCTGTTGTTGCGTGTGGCTGCGTTCCTGAAGATTCGGGAGCAGGCCGGGCTGATCCGCCGGCAGCTGGCCGACTTGAAGCGGGTCCAGTACCTCAAGGACTACCTGTTCAAGCTGATCGTGCACGATTTGCGGAACCCGCTGGCGAGCGTGGAGGGGTTCCTCAAGCTGCTGAAGGACGAGCTGCCGGCCGGGTTCGAGCGGGAACTGGGGAACTACCTGGATCGGGCGCTGGAAGGGACCGCGGATCTCTCGGAGATCCTGGAGGGGGTGGCCGAGGTCTACGTTTTGGAGGAGGGCAAGAGGGCCCTGGCGCCCGAGGAAGTTCCGGTCAAGCTGATTCTCAACGAAGCGTCGCAGGCGATGGCCGGGGCCGCCGAGCGGGTCGGGGCCGAGATACGCGTTGCGGTGGAGGGCGACACGGTGGTGATGGTGGACCGAAAGCTGGCCCGGCGGTGCGTGGAGAACCTGATGGACAACGCGCTCACCTACTCATGCGCGGATGACGCCGTACTGGTGCTGGCGCGTCCAGAGGGGAGGGGCGCGGTGATCGAAGTGCTCGATAGGGGCCCGGGCATCCCCGACGAGCTGAAGGGTTCGCTCTTCGAGAAGTTCGGGTCGGTGGAGGGCTGGATGACCGCATCGAGGCGCGGGGTCGGCCTGGGGCTGCACCTGGTGAAGCTGGTCGTGAGCGCGCACAACGGTACCGTGTCGGTGCACGACCGGGAGGGTGGGGGCAGTATCTTCCGGCTCTGGTTTCCGGGACCGGGCGGGGGGGGGAGTAGACAGTAGACAGTAGACAGTATACAGTAGGGGGGCGCGGGCGCGGCTGCCCCCCGCTCACCCTGAGCCTGTCGAAGGGTCATCCTGAGCTTGTCGAAGGATGCCCCCCCAGGCGTGTTCCGTCTCGATTCGCGATTCTCGAGAAAGGAAAAACCCCCGGGGCTCTTGCGAGTCCCGGGGGAGACAGTAGCGGTCCTTCAGGAGGACGAGACTAGAAGCGAACCTTGTAGTTGAGCTGGACCAGGTCGTCGTCGACGTCCACGTTGTTGATCGTCTTGCCCGTGGCGACGGCCACTGCGGAGCCAGCGACGGCCTTGCCCTTGGTCTCGGGAGTCGAGTACTCCAGCTGGAGCATGCTGTTGGAGCTGACGTGGTGGTTCCACCCGACAGTCAACACCTTACCGGTGAGCTCAGCGGCGCCGAAGTCGTCCTTGATGTCCTCGTATCGGACCGTGGCGTTGTTGTCGTCGCTGAACCGGTAGTTGACGAGCAGGCTGTAGGCGCTGCTGTCGAGGCTCGGGAACGACCCCGTGGCCGCCAGGGCCGGAAGGAGCGGATTGGCATAGGCCGCCGCACCGAAACCGACGCGAGCGCCGCCGACTGCTGTGGCGGTCGCGCTGTCGCTGCTGGCCCGGTAGACGCTTCCCATGAAGCCCCAGTCCTCCCAGCCCCACCAGCCGGCGTTGAACTGCAGGCCCTGCCAGGAGTTGCTGGCGACGCCGTCGGTGCGCAGGTCGGAGCCACTGGTGAAGTAACCGGCATCCCACCGGAAGCCGCCGTTGTACTTGTCGCCGGCCCAGACGAAAGCGCCGATGTTGTCCTGGATCGCCGCGCCGGTGCCGTTGTTGTCGATGCTCTGGGGGCTGTCGCCGTAGACGGCCCGGCCGAGGACGGCCGCGCCGCCGGAGAGCTGCCGCCAGGCCAGGAGCGAACCGTCACGAGTGGTGCCGACGAACGGCGAGCTCGTGGCGCCGACCTGCCACTGGAAGCAGGAGTCCTTGGGCTGCCAGAGCGACGCGCCGACGTTGCGCACGGCTTCCCAGGTTGCATCCTGGAAGGACGGGCTGATCGTCAGATCGAGCGACCTGGAGCCGAACCGGAGCTGGTTGGGGTAGTCGACCATCTCGGGATTTCGCTCCCGGGAGAAGGGAAGGGCGAACGTACCGACCCTGACCCGGACGTCGCCGTCGAGCAGCCAGCGCTCCATGTCGACGTAGGCCTCGTTGATCTGGACGTTGTTGGCACTGGCGAAGGCGCTGTCCTGGTCGGCGTCGAAGTCCATCTGCAGGTGCAGGTAGTAGTCATCGTCGAAGTGCCGATCGAAGCCGACGGATGTCTGCGCCATGTTGAAGAAGGTGCGGCTCTTGCCCTTGCCGGCGCCGCCATTCGGCACGCGGCCGATGTAGCGCTGGATGGGGCCCGTGGCGGCCGGAGCCGCGCCGCGGCCCTGGGCCGCCGTGGGGTCGTCACCGGTCATCACCAGGCGGCCTTGCAGCAACCCGCTGATTCCGGCCTTGGCGCCGCCGGCCGCGTAGTCCCTCTTGAGGCCGTCGACGTCCTTCTTCATGTCGGCCAGGCCCTCTTCGAGGCTGGAGACCTTCACGTTGAGGAGCGCCAGCTCGTCGGCGAACTCGATCACGAGCGCCTCGAGGTTCTGGATGTCCTTCTTGCTGTGCTTGCCGCCGCCCGAGCCCATCTTGTCGAGCATCCGGGCGACGATGACGGCCATCTGGTAGCGCGTCACGGTCTTGCCGCCGCCGAACTTGCTGTCGTGCGTCGACAAGATTCCGGCCTCGAGCGAGCGCTCGACGGCCTTGTAGGCCCAGTGGTCCTTCGGGACGTCCGAGAACGGGTTCGCCGCGAAGGCCGGTGTCGCCATCGACATTGCAAAGGCGACGATCATGGATTTGGTAAACCGCTTCATCAAATTTCCTCCGTTGAGTGGCAAGCCCCTGGTCACGGAGTCGGCGGCGAAGTGTCCACGTTTCCTTCGGTCGCTTCGTCCTTCGAGAGGCTGGCGTTCATCATCGATTGAGATTCCCGTGTGGTTACCCTGGTTGGCTCCTGCCGGATTCATTGCTCACACCTCCTTTCACCGGCCGAATCGGATGGACCGACCCGGGTCGACGACCCGGACCACACGCAGTGAGTGCCATGGCCCTGTTGTCGTCGTGCGATTCATTAATGAGCCTTGGCCTCCGCGTCAAAGCAGCGGCGAAACCGGCCAGTTCCGCGCCCAAAGGAGGGTCTGGCCGCAAGCGGCATCGGCACGGGCACGGCGCCGCGGACGGCACAAATCCGGCCGTTCGCGATGCGACCGCGTCTTCCCGGATCGCCCCCGCGGCGCCCGTTTTTGATCGATTCCCCCCCTGGGCCGACTCAGGGGGCGGCGAAGTACTCGTCGGCGCCTTCGAGGACGCTCGAGATGAAGGACCAGACCTCGTTCTCGACCCGCTCCCGTTCGAAGTCGAGCGTGATGACGTGGTAGCTGTTCTCGAGTACCAGCTTCTTTTTGGATCGCGAGGCGGACTCCTCGATCAGAATCTGAGCGTCCTCCACCGGAACCGTGTGGTCGTCCTTCGCGTGGATGACCAGGAGCGGGCAGTCGACTTCAGGGAGGTCCTCGCGGACGTGACGGTTGAGCCGCACCAACTCGTGGACGCCCCAGGTCGGCCAGACGTCGTAGCCGGTAAAGGTTCCCTTGGCGGTCGGGTCCTTGATGTCCTCGCCCCCGCGCTTCGGATCGAACGGCATCACGTGCTTCACGAAGCCGACGAAGGGGACTCGCCAGTCCTTTGGGCGAAGGCCCGTGGCCAGGGTCGCGACGCCATCCACCGGATGGTGCGCCGCCAGGTGCAGCGCCAGCGCGCCGCCCATCGAGAGCCCCGAGGCGAAGACCCGGCCGCAGTCCTTACGCAGCTCCTCCAGGGAACAGCGGACCGTCCGGTACCACTCCTGCCACGTCACCTTGTTCAGCTCTGCCGGCTCCGACGCGTGCCCGGGCAAGAGCGGAGCCAGCACGGTCATGCCCCGCGCATTCAGGAAATCGCCCAGAGGTCGCATATCGGCCGGCGACCCCGTGAACCCGTGGATCAGGAGGATTCCTGCGTCCCCCCCCGCGAGCCGGAATGGCTGTTGCTGCTGCAGCACGGCCGCGACTCTAGCATGAGAATCGAGAATCGAGAATCGAGAAGGGGGCGTCCTTCGACACGACCGCTTTGCGGTCTGCTCAGGATGAGCGGGGCTTCGACACGACCGCTTTGCGGTCTGCTCAGGATGAGCGGGGCTTCGACACGACCGCTTCGCGGTCTGCTCAGGATGAGCGGGGCTTCGACACGACCGCTTCGCGGTCTGCTCAGGATGACCCTTCGACAAGCTCAGGATGAGCGGGGCGGGTGGGAGGTCGTGACCCTGTTCCCTACTGACTTCTGACTACTGGCTACTGACTACTCTCCCGGCTCGCGCTGCTATGATGCTCTGGCGGCAGGTCCGGGCAGGCCTCGCCACGCGGGCGAGACTCAGATGCGAAGGCTACACCGGGTAGATTCACTCCTCCGAAAGGGGACCAAGGCATGTCGATGATCCGAGTCGAGGCGCTCTCGAAGTCGTTCGCGGGTCGGCCGGCGGTCGATGCGCTCCAGTTCGAGGTCGCCCCGGGCGAGATCTTCGGGTACCTGGGGCCCAACGGAGCCGGCAAGACGACGACCCAGCGGCTGTTGATGGGGCTGCTCAAACCGACGGGCGGCCGGGCTTCCATTGGAGGGCTCGACATCGTCGAGCGTTCTCTCGACGTACGGCGGATCACTGGGTTCATGCCGGACACGCCGTTCCTCTACGAGTTCATGACGGCTCGGCAGTTCCTCGGCTTCGTTGCGGAGGTCCACGAGCTATCGCCGCGCGAGGCGGTCGGCGCCGTCGTTCCGCTCCTGGAGCGCTTCGAGCTGGCGGGGCGCCTCGACAGCCGGCTCTCCGGCTATTCGTGGGGGATGACGAAGAAGCTGACGCTGGCCGCGCTCTTGGTCGCCCGGCCGAAGGTGCTCCTGCTGGACGAGCCGACCACCGGGATGGACCCTCGCAGCGTGCGGGTCATGAAGGACCTCATCCGAGACCTGGCCCAGTCGGGCTGCACGGTGCTGCTGTCGACTCACACGCTCTCCGTGGCCGAGGAGCTCTGTCATCGCGTGGCAATCTTGCGGCAGGGACGGATCATCGCCGTCGGCAGTCCCACCGAGTTGCGGACCCAGGCGGGGGCGGCCGGCCGCGACCTGGAATCCGTGTTCCTCCAGCTGACGGCCGAAGAGAGCTCATCGGCCGGGGCGCCGGTACCCGCAGGCGCATGAGATGAGCGCCGTTCGCCTGGCCTGGGTCCGGCTGGTCGACTCCTGGGTGCGCATGATCGCCACGACGCGCCCCTGGGTGCTGGCGGCGTACAGCGTCTTCCTGCCAGCGTTCTGGATAGGCTGCATGCGGCTGGCGCCGGAACTGTACGCGGCACTCGAGGCCTACGACGGCCGGTTCCTGGCACCTTTCCTGGCGGCCTTGGCGCCGTGCTTCTGGCTGCTTCTCTTCTCGCAGCGCATCTACCAGATGCCCAGCCGCATGGGGGCGTGGGTCACGCACGACTTCCACTTTCTCCTGGCGCTGCCGCTTCCGCTGGGCCGGGTGATGCTGGCCGCGGCGGCCGTCTGGACGCTGGGGGACCTGCCGGTCCTCTTGAGCGCGGCCGCTCTGATGAGTGGGTTCCTGAAGGCGATCCGGGCCAACGCCGCCCTGGGGCTCGTGGTGGCGGTCCTCGCGCTTTGGATGGTGGGGGCGGTCTTTCTGGCCCTGGGCGTGGGGCGTCTGCTGTTCCACCGCTTTTACGAGCCGCGCCACCGGCTGGCGATGGCGGCTCTTGCGGCCCTGGCACTCGTGCTCTGCTGGTCGGGGGCGGGGGAGGGGCCTGCGATCGACCGTCCCGACCTTGCGCTGGCATGGGTAGAGCGCCCGGTGCCGGCGACGGAACCGACGCTGCTGGAGAGGACCGTCGGCTCGCTGGAGCCGCTCCTCACGACGCTCGAGCGGCTCAGGCCCCTGGCGCAGCTGTTTCCGCCCTACCAGCTCTACGTTGCGGCCGAACGGATCGCGCGCGGCGACGCGGCCGGCTGGTGGAGGCTGCTGGCGGTGGCGGCCTTGCTGGGCGTCGTGACGCTCGGGTTGCTGGCGCTGCTGGAGCCCTTCTCGCGGCGCGATTGGCTGGCGCTGACCTGCCCGTCGCCGGAGGATTCGGAAGATGCGTCGGGTCGAATAGAAGTGTTCTCGGACCGCCGAGTTACAGGGCTGGACGCCAAGGAGCTCGCCCTCTGGGGCCACTTCTGGGCGGGTCCGCTGGCGTTGGCGGCGGCCACCGGCTGGACCACGTGGTACCTGCTGGACAAGGGATACTCCGTGCTGGCGGCGGCCAAGCTCCTGGGAATGGCCACCTGGATGGTCGGGAGTCTGGCGGGCGACTCGCTCTCCTGGGAGCGGCGAGGGTTGACGCTCTGCCAGCTCTTGCCGCTGACACCGGGGCAGATCCTGGCGGCGAAGGCCCGGTGGGCCGCGCTGGTGGGCGTGGCCAGCCTGGTCGTCCCGTTCGCGCTGGTCGGAATCCTGGCCGACGCGGAGCCGTTCGCGGAGCTGGTCCGCGGCGTGCTCGTGTTGACCTTCCTCGTCTTCACGGCGGCCTTCGCCGGGGTGGCGATCGGGGCGCTGCTGCGCGATCTTTCCGGCCAGGGCCAACCGGGCATGGGACCGCTGCTCGGCGCGCTGATGTGGCTCGGGCTCTGCGCGGCAATGGTGGCGCAGGTCTTCTTCACAAGCGGCTACGCCATCTTCGGAGGCCTCTTCTTCGACCTGCTGCTGGTGCTGGCCCTCTGGCAGCGCGCGTGCGTCCAGCTGGCGCACCAGCACGAGCTCGAGGAAGTCGCCAACGATCAGACCACCTTCGCCGATTCCGTCCTGGTCTTCCTTTTCGCCTATCTGCTGGTCGCCGTCGTCGCGCTGAAAGCGCAGGCGATGGGGGCCGGCACGGCGGCGGTCAACGCGCTGCGCGCCTACCTGCTGACGGCGCTCTTCCCGGTCGTCTTGGCCGGGCTCACCTGGGTCCACCTGCGAGTCTTGCGAGCGCCGCTGGAGCGTCCTGCCCCCGGAGGGCGCTGGAAGGACGTGGCGCTGGCTCTCGGACTCGCCGGATGCACCGTCTCTCTTTCGCTCTCCTACAGCTGGGCCGTGGCGCGCCTGGGCTGGGTCCGCACCTCCGATCTCTCGGCCGGTGTTCAGCTCCTGCGCGGCTTGCTGAAGGACCTCCCGATGGCCCCCCTTCTGGTCTTCGGGCTGATGGGCGTGCTGGCGCCGCTGGCCGAGGAAGGCTTCTTCCGCGGGCTCTTCTACCAGGGCATCCGCCGGTTGCAGCCGCACGACTACCGCATCGCCGTGCTCGCCAGTGCGCTGGCATTCGGCCTGTTGCATCCCGCGGTCCACTTTCCCGTGCTTTTCGCCATGGGCACCGCGCTGGCCTTGCTCGTCGAGTGGCGCGGGTCGCTCTTCCCGGCCATGCTGGCGCATGCGCTCCACAACTCGGCGATGGTTCTCCTCTACCTGCGAGGGGGCTCCTGATGCGGGCCCGGACGCGCCGCCGCGCCATCGCCCTGGGGGCTGCACTCTGGCTGGCCTGGGGGCCGGCGGCGGCGGCCTCCGATTCTTCCCGCCGCTACGCGGTCCAGCAGAGCCTGGCCGCCGGCCGCATCGCCTCGGCCGCCGCGGCAGTCATCGACGAGGGCGCCGCGCCGCTCCCCTGGCTCAGGCGCCAGCTCTTCGACATCGCCAGCGCGCGCGCGCCGGCCGACCCGCTCGTCCTCCGGCTGCGCGAGCCCGGTGCCCTCGGAACGCCCGTCGCCACTCTCATGCCCCAGCCCGACCGCTCCACGCCCTCCGTGGTCGAGATGGCCGGCGCCTGGGCCCTGCAGCCCGACTCGCCCCAGGCGCGCGAGCGGCTCGCGTGGTGGCTGGAGCTGGCCGATTCCCACCAGTTCGAGCTGGCGGTGGAGCTTCCGCTGGCCTCGACGGCCAGGCCGTCGATGCAAGAGACCCGAGCGATGCTTTGGCTCCTTTCGGCGCGCCTCGAGGCCCTCGAGCGTCGGGATAGCCCGGGTTACGAGCGCTGCCTGGCCCGCGCTGCCAGCGAAGGTGCGCTGCTGCCGGCCGCATGGTTCGAGCTGGCAAGCGCCGGCCCAGCCTTCATGCCGGCGCTGCAGCGCGCCAGGGAGAAACTGCGCGCCGGGGACCGAGGGGCGGCACGGGCCCTCTTCCGCGAAGCCTGCGAGGCCAGCTGCCGCGCCCGCGACGGCGCCCGGCCCGTCACCGCGCTCGGCCGCGAGGCCCGGGCCGAGTTTCCCGGCGACGAGTGGTTCGTCGCCTTCGAGGCCGCGCTCTACTGGCGCGCCGGACGCGCCATGCCCCAGCGCGCCCGGTGGTGGACGCTGGCCGCTGCGGCGGCTCTGGCCCGAGGCGAGGGCACCGAAGCGGCTAGACGTTTGCGCGCCGGACGGGGACTGCTCGAGGCGCTCGCCCCGGGCCGCGAGGATTGGACCCCCTGGATCTGGGCCGCCGAGCGGCTTATCCAGGGGCCGGCGCCGCGGGCTGCCCAGCAAGGCTCCCTGCTCGAACTGCCTCCGGGCCGGTCTCTGGCCTACATCCTCCCGGACGAGGCCTTCAACTACGCAATGGCCCAGCGCTGGCTCGACCGGGCCCGCCAGCTCGGCGATCCCAGGCTGGTGCTGCGCGTGCAGATCGATCCCGATCGCCCGGGCGAGGGGCCCCTGGTGTTCGCCGAGGAGCTCGTCCGGCGCGGCAAGTTTCTCGAAGCGGTCGAGACGCTCGCCTCGGTGCCGTACCTCTTCACGGAGGCCGCAGGCGTGGAGGTCAGGGAGCGTGCCGAGGCGTGCGAAGCGGCGGCACTGAAGGGCATTCCGAAGCTCCTCGGACCCGGCCGCGAGGAGCTCGCTCGACGGTATGTAGCGATGCTGCTGACGACGCGCCGCTGGCAGGAGGCTCGAGTCCCGCTCGCTGGACTGGCCGCACAGTCACCGCAGGAGCCGGCCGCCCTCGGCGGCCCCAGTCGGGCGCAGGACGGAGGCCACGCTGCGATCGAGGACTCGCCCGGGGGGCTCGACTCGGACGAACGCAATCCGGTCCAGGGCGCGCTGCGATTGCTGGCCCGCGGGCGCTACGCACAGCTGCTGGCTCGGCTCGACGCCCTCACCAGCGGGCCGGCAGTCGCGGGCGGCGGGCCAGGCGCCACCGGCGGCCCGGATCTGCCTGCGTCGCCGCTCCTCGGCCTCAAGCGCCCCCCCGCAGAGGCCTGGACGACACCGGAATCTCCCTACGGAGGAGCCATGAGGCCGGCCGCGCGCCGGGCCTTCCGGCTCGGCATCGTCGCCGTGTTGCTGGCGGCCTGGACGCGCCTGCACCTGTACCTGTTGGCCATTTTTCTCCCCGGGGGCGCTTTCTTCCGCTGGTTGCGCGCGCGACGGCCGTGAGCAATTGCGGGCGCGCGGCCCGGCTGCTACGATCCCGAGCCATGGCTCGACTGATCGTGAGACGGGGGCCGCGTGCTGGTTACTCTTACCCGGTCGACGACAAGACCGTGACCATCGGCCGGGACCCGGCGCGGACCGTGCCGATCCTCGACGGGAAGGTCTCGAGGCTCCACGCCGAGATCGTGCCGACCGCGCATGGCTGGATGGTCCGTGACCTGGGCGCGACGAACAAGACTTACGTCAACGGCCGGGCCGTGACGGAGGCCCTGCTGGCGTTCGGCGACGCGATCTCGATTGGCGAAACCGAGTTCGTCTTCGAGGCCGACGAGATGGACCTGCCCGGCCCGCCCGATCTGACGGTCGTGGTCACGGCGGAGTCCGTTCCGGCCGGGGGCGTCACTCTGCCGATGCCTCAGCCCGGATTCGAGGACTTTCTGCCGTCGGCGCCCGCCGCTGAGTCCGACGAGCTGGCCCGCCGTCAGGCCCGCCGGCTGAAGGTGCTCTGGCGCGTCTCCCGCACGGCCTTCGTAAAGAGCGACCTGGCGACCTTCCTGGAGGAGATCCTGACGCTGGTTCTGGGCGAGCTCGAGGCCGACACGGCGGTCTTTCTGCTCGCCTCCGAAGGCGCCAAGCTCACCCCCATCGTGACGCACCGCGCCCGGGGCGCCAGCGCCGAACCGGCGATCGTCTTGACCTCCACCGTCGTCAATCGAGTCTTCGCTTCCGGGGACGCGCTGCTGGTCGCCGACGCCGCCAAGGACCTGTCTGGCGCCGCCAGCGTGCGGGCGCAGCGCATCAGCTCCGTGATCTGCGTGCCGCTCAAGAGTCCTGAAAAGACCTACGGAGTCTTTTACATGGATCGGCGCTCCGGCGGGGCCTGGTTCGATCACGAGGACCTGAGCTTCCTGGCCACCGTCTGCGCGCACGTGGCCGTCAACATCGAGAACCTGGCGCTCTACCAGAAGCAGCGGGAGGCCTACGAACGGCTCAAGCTGGCCCAGGAGCAGCTCCTGGCATCCGAGAAGATGAGCGTGCTCGGACGGCTCGCCGGTTCCGTTGCACACGAGCTCAACAATCCGCTGCAGTGCATCCTGATGTGCTCCGAGCTTTTGAAGGACGAGCTGCGCCTGCGAGGCACCGTCGTCAATCCGGCGACGGCGCTCGACCAGCTCGAGATGGTCCACCACTCCGTGGCGCGCTGCTCCAGGCTGGTCCAGAACCTGCTCCACTACTCGCACAAGGGTGACACCGCCGGGCTCGTGTCGCTCCCGCTGGCCCGGCCAGTCTCCGAGGCCGTCAAGCTGATGACCTATCTGGTCCGCAAGCGAGGCATCGAGATCGCTACCGACCTGCCGCCGGACTTGCCGTCCATCCTCGGCAACGGCTCCGAGCTGGAGCAACTGTTCATCAACCTCATCAAGAACTCGGCCGACGCCATCCCGGGCAAGGGCAACATAGCAGTCTCGGCCTCGCTCGAGC
>JACPRK010000135.1 GCA_016190005.1 Candidatus Wallbacteria bacterium
GGAGTCAGGCTTCAGGAGTCAGGCTTCAGGAGTCAGGCTTCAGGAGTCAGGCTTCAGGAGTCAGGCTTCAGGAGTCAGGCTTCAGGAGTCAGGCTTCAGGAGTCAGGCTTCAGGAGTCAGGAGTTAGGCCCGAGGGCCGGACCGGACGCTCCGGGCTCGTGTGGCCCCCTACTGACTACTGGCTACTGGCTACTCTCTCTCCCTTCTCGATTCTCGCCCCCCTACCACTCGTAGGGAACGTAGCCACCGTTGCGCCTCAGCTGGCGCTTCATGTGCTCGCCGAAGAAGCGGCGGTAGGGAAGCGGCTTGACCTCCTCGGTCTGCTCGTAGCGGTCGCCGCTGGGCTTCGCGAGATCGATGACGAAGGGCTGGGAGCCCTCGAAGCCGTGGACCTTGTCGTGGACCCGGATGGTCAGCGTCTTGGCGTCGGGCGGAATCTCCACGTCGGTCATCCAGCTCTCGAAGGTCTCGGGCGCCGAACGCGGCCGGCTCAGGTGCACGGTCTTGAGCCGCTCCCCGCGGTCGGTGGCGACCTGCCAGGAGTCGACCCCAAAGCGCTCGCCGGGCCCCTCGTGCGACAGCACCATCAGGATGTCCCAGCTCTTTCGAGTCCGGAGCAGAGTTACGCGGTCGATCTTCGCCCCGGAAGCTTCGCACACAGCAACGCTCAGCAGAACACCGAGCATGGAGGCGAGCCCCACGGATGCCGGCAGGCGTCTCACGCCTGCTCTGGTTAACGCGCCCCAGACCCTAGAGCCAACCCTTGCGCCGGAAGAACGCCAGCAAGCTCGCCATCGTCCCCACGATGAGCAACATCGCGAACAGGTAGCCATAGTTCCACTTCAGCTCGGGCATCCGTTCGAAATTCATCCCGTAGATTCCGGCGATGAGTGTCGGCGGCATCATCAGGGTCGACAGGATGGTCAGGAACTTCATGATCTCGTTGAGCCGGTTGGATGAGACGGTCAGATAGGTCTCCATCGCTCCGTTGACCAGGTCCTTCAGCAGATCGGTGGTGTCGATGATCCGGTAGAAGGCGTCGTAGATATCGCGGAAGTGAAGCGCGGCCTCGTGGTCGATGTAGCGCGTGTTCTGCCGGGAGAGCGCCGCGAAGATCTCCCGCTGCGGTGCGGCGATCCGGCGCAGCTGGAGCAAGTTGCGCTTCATCGCCAGCAGCTTCCCGAGCTGCCGCGTGTCGAGCATCTCGAAGATCTCGGTCTCCAGCCTGTCGATGCGGTCTTCCATGGAGTCGAGCAGCGGCATGTACTGCCGCGCCAGCCCGTCGAAGAGCACGTAGAGCAGGTAGTCCAGCCCGCGCGTGACGGCGTCCTCCAGCCGCTCCCGGTTGACCAGGAGCTCGTCGATGCTGCTCATCGGGACCTTTCGGTACGTGATGAGGAAGTTCTTGGCCAGGAACGCGTCGACGTCGTAGCTGATCAGGTCCCTGCCGTCGTTGTGAACGATCCAGTGGACGATGCAGTAGATGTAGTCCCCGTAGTCCTCCAGCTTGGGGTGGTGGACCTCCTGCACACAGTCCTCGATCGACAGCGGGTGCAGCCCGAACATGCTGGCCAGGATCTCGTTCTCGAAGTCGGTCGGCTCGCAGAAATCGATCCAGGTCCGCCCCCGGGGCTCTTCCAGAAGCCGGCTCAGCTCCTTGATCGAGATGCCTTCCCGGAACTTGGCCTCGGGCGACGCCGTGCAGATGCGGAGCATGCGGTGACAAGTCTACCAGCCTTTGCGACGTGCCGGCGGCTGTGATATCTTGTGATTCGCATCACCGCGCTCGCCCGACGGGCGAAGAGGAGACATGGCCTACTTCATCAGAGACACCTGCATCGGTTGCACGGTGTGCGCCCAGAAGTGTCCCGTGGCGTGCATCTCCGGCGAGAAGAAGGATCTCCACACCATCGACCCGGAGGTCTGCATCGACTGCGGCGTCTGCTCCCTCTTCTGTCCCGTGAGCTGCATCGAAGACGGAGAGGGCATCCTCATCAAGGGTCTGAAGCACAAGGAGATTCCGAAGGCCGTCGTCGTCGAGGAAGCCTGCACCGGTTGCGAGGTCTGCATCCCGATCTGCCCCTTCGATTGCATCGAGCTCACCGAGCCGAAGATCGAGGGTATGCCCTCCAGCCGGATCGTCGCGGTCAACGACAAGACCTGCGTCGGCTGCAAGCTCTGCGAGCAGGTCTGCATCAAGGAAGCGATCATCATCCCGAAAGTGAAGATCCCGCTCAGCGCCGAGGAGCACGCCAAGCTGCTGGTCCAGGCCAAGAAGTCGCCTCCGCCCCCCAAGCCGGCGCCGGCAGCAGCACCGCCCGCAGCGGCGCCGGCAGCTCCGGCGGCCTCCACGCCGCCTGGGGCCTGACGGCTCAGGTCAGAACAGCCAACCCAGGATCGGGAAGACGGCCTCGGCCAGCTTCTGGCGCGTGCTGCCTTGGAACACGTCCCCGCGCATCACGAGCTCCGCCACCCGCGGGCCCGCCTTCTCGAGTCCAGCCAGCGCCAGGCCCCAGGCCGCGTCGTCGAAGGTCGCCAGCTTCCGATTGACGCGGTCCATCAGAGTGAACAGCCCCCGGTACCGGCGGCTCCACTCCGCCTCGTACTCGCGGAGCCCTTCCGCCTGGAACGAGGCCGTTCGGATGGCCTGGCCGGCCACCTTGCCCGCTAGCTCGCCCAGCTCGAGCGCGAATCGAATGCCTTCTCCGGCCGTGGCCAGCACCTGGCCAGCCGCATCGCCAACGACCAGCAGGCCATCCGCCACGGTCGCCGGAATTGGCCCTTCGCTCGGGATCACGCCCCTGTGATACTCGAGCTCGGCCGCCCCCGAAAGCTCCCGGCTCTCCCGGATCAGCCGGCGCAGATAGGGCGCCGGATCGACCCCCGAATCCGGCGCCAGCAAGCCGACACCCGCCCGCACCCGCCCCTGGCCTGCCGGGAAGACCCAGGCGTAGCCCGACGGCGCTACCTGCGTTCCTACGGCCAGGAGCAAGAGCTCTTCATCCCAGTTCGGTGCGTAGAGCTCGAGCTCCGCGCCGATCCCCGCGCGCCGACCGGGTGAGCCCAGTCCCCGCGCGCGGGCGACGACCGCGGCCACCCCGGTCGCGTCGATCGTCACCGGACTTCGCAGAATCCGGGGCCCATCGACACCGGAAACCTCGAGGGACCCGTCGGCCAGCGCTGCCACCTTGCTGCGCACGCGAACGGCGGCTCCGGCCCTGGACGCTTCCACGGCCAGATGCTGCCAGAGGCCTCGGATGTCCAGAACGCAGTTGACGGGGGGATCGTAGGCGAACTCCACGCGGCGGCCCGGGCTGCTCAGGACCACTCGACGCGTCGGGTGACAGAAGCGCTCGGGAACGCCCAGGCGGCGCATGTCCTCGAGCCAGCTCGCGCCGCTGCTGCGCACCGGTATGCCGATCTCGTTGTTGCGCTCCAGCAGCAGGGTGCGCGCCCCGGATTGGGCAGCAGAGCGAGCCGCACTCAGTCCGGCCGGTCCTGCCCCCACCACGATGACGTCGAACTCTTCGGGGGCAGCTGCGGCGGACATGCCCTGGCATCCTATCAGGCCGGCGCGGGGAGCGGGGCGGGGCGTTGGTCACTGGCGGCTTGCCACTCGGGGGGGAGGCGTTGCAAGGAGAACGGGAGATTCACTCATGAACATCTCGTCACGCGCTTCAGGCTCCGTTCAGGTCGTCACGGTCGGCGAGGACGTCACGCAGGAGACGGTCCGGGACTTCACGACCTTTCTCGACCGCCTGGTCGATGGAGGGACGGCTGCGGTCGTGCTGGATCTTGCGCGGGTGCTCTACCTGACATCGCGCGGGCTGGGCGCGATCATCAGCGCCTACACGGTGCTGCGAAAGCGCGGGGGAAACCTCGTGTTGATGCAGTGCCAGCCAGAGGTTCGGCGGCTTCTGGAGCTGACGCGGCTCGACAGGATTCTGGAGGTTGCGCAGTCGGAGACAGAGGCGCTCGCGAAGCTTACGCGATGACGTGCGACGTGCGATTTCTGTCGATATATTGACCGCAATGGATCTCCGCCACCCCAAACTCCCGGCCCGGCTGACGGCGAGCCCGCCAGTGTCCGTGCGTCTGTCGCTGGCATGCGAATTGCTGCTCCGTGATCGGATGCCCCTGAGGACTCGAGAGGCCACGGAGGAGTGGAGTATGAAGACCATCGAGGTCGTCATCGGCGACCGCATCACCTTGGAGATCCTGCCCGACGAGCTGGAGCCCGCTTCCGAAGCTGACGACGAGCCGGTCGGCTCGCGCGTCACGATCGTCGATCTGGTGCCGGACATCTACGAGCGCTGAGTTTCGGACCAGACCGGCCGCTGTTCCGAAATGGAACGGCGCGGACGTAGCGCACCTCAGCGGTAGCCCAGGAACTCCAGCATCCGAAGCCCTTCGCGCGCGCTCGGCACCGCGGAGTCGAGTGCCAGCGCCCGCCGCCACCGGTCGAGGGCCTGCGGGTAGCTCTCCTGTTTCATGTAGGCAAGCCCCAAGTTCCCCAGAGCCCGGGCGTCGCGCGGCTCCAGGACCAGCAACCTTTCGTAGGCGTCGATCGCCTCGTCGAGATGGCCGCCCAGGTAGGCCGCCAGGGCGAGGTTACGCAACGCGGCGACATGGCGCGGCTCGCGTGCCAGCACACCGCGGTACTCTCGGGCCGCCGCTTCGTGGTCACCGAGCCTCTCCAGACTAACCCCCAGGTCGTTGCGCGCGTTCGTGTCGTCGGGGGCGACTTCGAGCACCTGGCCGAAAGCGCCCACGGCGGCCCTGAAGTCCTCCCGCTCACGGGCCCGCCGGGCTACCTCGGTCCGGATGGAGCGCAAGAGCTCGAGCGCGGAAGCGTCTTCGGGGAACTCGCGCAGGACCTCGACCAGCACGCGATCGGCAGGCTCGAGCTGGCCCTTGGCCGCAAGCGCCCGCGCGCCGAGTCGGGCTCTGCGGGCCTGCGGCAGGCGTGCCAACCGCGCGGCCTCCTGCGGAGAGCGTGTCCCCAGCACGATCTCGGCGCCTTCGCGCAGCGGCTCCAGCCGTTCCAGCAGCTCGGTGCCCGTGTCGTTGTAGAGCGCGAGCGGCGCCGTGAACTCGAGCAGTCCCCGGTCCGCTGTCTGAATGGGCGCTCCGACGGCGAATCGTCGGAGCGCCGCCGGTCCCATCACAAACCTGCGCGCCAGGTCGTTACCGCTCTTGATGCCGGCCTTGGCGACACTGGCGGCGATCCGGCCGGACGCAAAGACCCGCTCCGCGCCGGCCAGCGTCATCGGCGCGCCGTCGCGGCTCGCAACCAACAGATAGTCCACGCCCTCGATGGCCTCCCAGAGGCTAGCCTCCGGGAAGACCTCCAGGAAAGTCCTGACCACGCTCCGGAAGTCGTCGGGCGACAGGTAGTAGGCCTGGAGCCACTGGCAGACGATGCCGCTGGGATTGAGCCGTTCCCGGCACGCTCGGAAATGCTCCACCGTGAACATCCCGGCCATCCCGGCCACCCACGGGTTTGACGGCTCCAGGCACAGCACATCGTAGCGGCGGGGCGAGAGTCGCATGTGAGTCAGCGCATCCGAGAGCGAAAGTGAGAGCCGCGGGTCATCGAGCCGGGCTCCGCTCGCGGGCGCGAACCACGTCGAGGCCTCCACCACCTCCGGCAAGAGCTCCAGGCATTCGATAGTCCGCACGTCGTGCGCCTGGAGCGCACCCAACGTGACACCGCTGCCCAGCCCCACCAGGAGCACGCTGGGCCTGGCGGGCGCAAAGCTCATCGGCAAGTGGCCCAGAAGCAGCTGGGTCGCCATGTCCAGGCTGGTCGAAGCGTCTACCTTTCCGTTGATGGCCAGGGAACGGAAGCCGGCGCGGTCCTCGCGAACGGTCACCGTGGCCAGTGCCCCCTCCTTGTGGAAGAGCACCCGGTCGAACGTCTCCAGGAGTTGCGCGACGGACTTGCCGGCCCGAGCCGCCGCGCCTCGGTAGATGCCGGCGTAGAGGAACGGGCCGCTGGAGAGCACGGAGCTTTCCCAGGACGGGAGCACGACCAGCACAGCCAGCGCCGGCAGCGCCGCCAGGGTCGCGGCGCGCCGCGTCGACTGCGATTGCAGGCGGCGGACCGAGAGCAGGGAGGCGACGATGAAAGTGGCTGCGGCGGCCACCAAGGTCGTCCGCATCCCGAACATAGGGATGAGCGCCAGACCTGCAGCGAGCGTTCCCAAGATCGAGCCGAAGGTGCTGGCCGCATAGACCTCGCCGGCAGCGGCGGCGGGCACCAGCCTGCAGGCCAGCGGCATCCCGGCGCCCATGACGAACGCCGGCCCAAGGAGCACCAGGCAGAGCACCAGGCCCTGGCCGGCCAGCAGCGCCAGGAACGAGTACGGCGAGAGCGCCGTCACGACCGGGACAATCCAGGCCGGCAGCCAGCCCAGCACCGGCGCGACCGCCGCCACTCCCGCGGCCGCCAGGACGCCCATCGTGGCCAGTCCCAGCCAGCCATCCTTGGGCCCGAACCGCGCGAAGAAGGCGCCCCCCGCGGCGAGCCCCCCTATGAAGACGGCCAGCACCAGCGTCAGCGAATAGACCGAAGATCCGAGCGCCAGGGCCAGCACGCGCTCGCAAGCCAGCTCAGCTGCCATGGTCGCGAATCCCCAGAGCGCGACCGTCAGGAGCAGCCGGCGATCCGCCCGCGCACCGGGGGCCCCGTGAGCCGTCGCCGGCCCGCCATTGGCCGAGGGAGCCCGGCGGACGGCGAGGAGGATCGCCAGCGTGCCCAGGCCCAGGTCCGCAACCGACGCGGCTTCCAGTAGCCAGGCGCCTCCCGCAGCCGGCAGCAACACGAGACCGCCAATGAGACACCCGGCCACGGCCCCCGCCGTGTTGACCGCGTACAGGAGCCCCGCGCTGGCCTCGGCTTCCAGGGCCAGGAGAGGGAAGGAGGCCCCCATCAGGGCCGTTGGCGGCCCCGTCAATGCCAGTACGGCGGCGGCCTGCAGCACGATCCGGACACCGGGGCTCCAATCTCCGGCCGCGTGTGCTGCCGCGAACACCGGTTCGAGCAAACCCAGCAAGACGGGCGTCGCCAGCCCCCATGCGCCGATCCCGAGCTCGCAGAGGCCATAGGCCGACAGCGGCCGGATCCGCGCTCGAGGTGCCAGCACGGCCCCGCAGGCCAGCCCCCCCATGAAACAGCCGATCACCAGCGCGTTCGTCAATGGGCCCGCGCCGATCCACGGCACCAGAAGCCGGCTCCAGAGCAACTCGAAGACGAGCCCCGTGGCGCCGGACACGAGGAACATCGCCGTCACGGCGACCGACGAGGACGGGGCGGGCAATCTCATCTCGGGCTCTTCATGCGGGAGTCGGCCGGCAGGCCGGGCTCCGTATCTTCCGCCATCGGCATCGGTGGCCGGCCCATCCAGCGGTCGCGGTCAATTGCTTGTCAGGGCGCGCCCGTGCGCCGACCGCAGGCGTATCATGAGCTCGGGAGCAACCTTTGGGAGGAACATGATGAAGCTATCGAAGACCGCCAGGAGCGCCCTGACCCTTCTCGCGCTTGCTCTCTTCTCGGGAGGGCTCTGGGCGTTTCGCGACAGCCTGCCGCTCAGCGCGCTTTCCAGCGCCGCCGCCGAAAGCGCCGCCATCCAGGGCCTGATCGGCAAGGCGACGAAGGTCCAACAGGCCGTCGAGAAGTCGCTTGCCGAGCTCGAGGACCGAGGCGATGCCGACGAGTCCGCCGTGACCGAGCTCGAAGAGAAGCTGGCCGGCGCCCGCAAGGACCTGAAGCTGGCGTTCAATATGATGAATGCGTATGGCGCACCGACCGACGTCCAGGGCTTCTACTACGCGCGCACGAGCCAGCAATCGGGGCTGGAGCGCCGAGTGGCCGAGCAGCGCGCCAAGGTCGGCGGCGAGGCGGCCGCGACCGCGGACGCCGATCAGTAGCCAGCCTCCCCGGGGATTTTCTCCAGGGAAAAAGGCGGCATCCTTGCAACCCCTCGCTGAGCGTGGTATTGTCTGCGTCTTCCCGGAGGGTGCGGAACAGTGGACGATCACGGCGCGCTTTGCAGCCTGCAATCCCGAGACGATGTGGCCTTCGTCCGCATCTCGGGTGACATCTACCTCGACAACCACGAGGAGTTCGACGCCTTTCTCTCCGAGAACGTCTCCCCGCGCTTTTCGAAAGTGGTGCTGGACGCCACTCACGTGAAGACCATTTGCAGTGCGGCCCTGGGAGCGATCGTCAAGGCGCACAAGCGAGCGCGGGAGGCCGGGGGCGAGGTCGTCTTCGTGAACGTGCAGCGCAAGGTGCAGACGCTGCTGGAGATCACGCGCCTGGCGAGCGTCCTGAAGCTCCTCGACACCGACCAGGCCGCCCTCGACTACCTGAGCTCGCTGCCATGAGCGAAACTCCCGACGCGCGCACTTCGACCACGCCGCTGGCGCGCGTGGAGGAACCGACCCGCAGTGGGGGGCTTCGTTTCGGGCTCTACCTGAAGCTCATCCTCGCCTACGCGGTGATGATCCTGGCGGTCTACGCGCTCATCCCGTACTTCATCCTGCGCTCCGAGCAGATGGAGCTTCTGAACGCGCTCAACGCCGCGGCCCCGATCTCGCCGGTCATAGCTCTGCAGCGACTTTTCGACAGCAGCCGCATGGCGGTGCTGGTCGCCTCGCTCGTCAACGCGATCCTGATGTTGCTGGGCGTCCTCTTGCTACGGCTGGCCGTCCGGCCCATCAAAGAGGTGAGCGACGGCATGCGGCACCTGGCGCGAGGTGAGCCGATCCGCGTCGTCACGGTCGAAACGGGCGACGAGATCTCCGACCTTGCCGATTCGTTCAACTGGCTCTCGCGCCAGCTCGCCGTCTACAAGGCGGAGCTCGCCGTTCGCGAGCAGGAGCTGGAGCGGCGAGTGGAGCAGCGTACCCACGAGCTCTCCGCCCAACAGCAGTTCTCCGACAGCGTCGTCCAGACCTGCCAGGTCGGCATCCTGACGGTGGATACGGAGCTTCTCGTCACAACCTGGAACGCCACCTGCGAAAAGCTCCTGGGCCTCAGCGGGGCCGACGCAATCGGCAAGCCCTTCGAGGAGGTGGTCCCGCTGTCGCAGCGCGAGGTGCTGGCCGCCGAGCTGCACACCGTCCTGGCCACCGGCAAGTTCACTTCCCACACGGAGTTCGAAAGCAACGTAACGCGTTCCGGCACCTCCTCGGCCCGGTGGATGTGTTGCGATCTTTCGTTCGTCCCGCTGCGCGGCGAAGGCCAGAAGATTAGCGGCGCCCTGCTCACGCTCTACGACGTCACGGAGCGCAAAGAGCTCCACATGCAGCTCTCCCAGTCGACCAAGCTGGCCGCGGTCGGCGAGCTGGCCGGCGGAGTGGCCCACGAGATCAACAACCCGCTCGCCATCATCCTGGGCAATGCGGAACTTCTCATCGAAGACCTGGGCGAGCAGAACCCGCTCACCAAGCAGGCCCAGACCATCAAGCGGCACGCCCTTCGGTGCAAGGAGATCGTGGCCAATCTCCTGAAGTTCGCCGGCCGCACCCAGCACGGCAGCGGGCCGATCGACATCCGCCGGCTCTGCGAGGAGACCCTGGCTCTCCTGAGGCGACAGCTCGAGCTCGACAACATCAAGATCGACGAGAACTACGCCACCGGCCTAGGCCTAATCATCGGCAGCCCCGACGAACTTCAGCAAGTCCTGTTCAGCCTGCTGTCCAACGCGCGAGATGCGATGCCCAAAGGCGGGACGCTCTCGATCGACATCCGGCAATCCGGCGGGCAGATGGGCGTCTCGATCAAAGACAGCGGCATGGGCATCCCCAAGGAGAACCTCGACCGGGTCTTCAGCCCCTTCTTCACGACCAAGGACCCGGGCAAGGGGACGGGCCTGGGACTGGCCATCGCCCACACGATCGCGGCGAAGCACGGCGGTCGCATTGCCATCTCCAGCGAGGTGGACCAGGGGACCGATGTCGTCCTGTGGCTGCCGCTGGCCGCCGACCAGACTCCCATGGCGGCGATCAAGCCGATCTCGGGAGAGGCCCCGCGGCCCTCGCCCGCGCGCCGCGCACGGATGCGAATCCTGGTGGTGGACGACGAGACTGGAATCCGGATGGTCTGCCGGGAGGCGCTGGAGCGCATGAACCACGAAGTCATCGAGTGCCAGGACGGAGTCCAGGCGCTGGCGCGGCTGGGGGATGGCACCTACGACCTGGTGCTGATGGACCTGAAGATGCCCAACCTGGACGGGGCCGAGACCCTCTCCCGGATCCGTCAGACTGACCAGAGCACGCCGGTGCTGATCATGACCGGCCTCATCGACGAGGACATGCTCGCCAACGTCCCGCCCGGATCGTTCTCGGGAATCCTGAAGAAGCCGTTCCAGATCTCCGAGCTGAAGTCCTGGATCGCCAAGTTCAGCACCGCGTCGGTGAACTGAACCGACCCGCCCCGCACAAGCCATGATCCTCTCCGATCGCGATATCGAGCAAGCCCTCGACACGGGCCGCATCAAGATCACACCCGCACCCGACCTGGCGACGCAGCTCGGCAGCTGCTCCATCGATCTGAAGCTGGGAGATGTGTTTCGCGTCTTCGAGCACAGCAAGGTGCCGTTCATCGACCTGAAACCGGGTGCCGCCACCGAGGGCTTCATGAGGGAGATCGTGGTCAAGGAGGGCGAGCCATTCGTGATGCAGCCGGGCGAGTTCGTCCTGGCCGCCACCGTCGAGACGCTGGAGCTGCCCGACGACTTGGTCGGCCGACTCGAGGGCCGCTCTAGCCTGGGCAGGCTCGGCATCATCGTTCACGGAACCGCCAGCGTGTTCGATCCCGGATGGGTCGGCCGCGTGACAATGGAGCTGGGCAACCTCGGCCGCATGCCGATCGCGCTCTACCCCGGGATGCGCGTCTGCTCCTTCACCTTCGAGACGCTCACGTCCCCCTCGCGGGTCCCGTACCGACAAAAGCCCGGCAACAAGTACTCCGGGCAGCAGGGCCCTCTTGCCAGCCGGATCGACCGCGAGCTGACGCGAGGCTAGTCCTCGACCGTCACCATCACACGACAGGCGAACTCGCCCTTCTCGGAGACCTTCTCGAACATCAGACCCGAGAGCTGGGCGCCCGGGAGACCAGCCAGCCGATTCGCCAGCGCCTCCAGGCCATCCTTGCCGCCGCGCCCCAGCACGCTCATCTCGAAGCTTCCGGAAGAGGTTTCGATGACGTCCGCGACGGAAAGCTCGTCGGCCTTGGTCCGCAGCTCACGAAGGAACGCATGGAAGCGCGTCACCTTCAGCAGAATCGTCCCCTCGGGCCGGGAGCGCACTGCACCTTCCGGGGAGGAGAGCACCCGCTTCTCCAGGTACTGCAGCAGCACCTCGTGCGTCACGCTCCCGCCTTCCGGGACGACCTCCGGCTCGGGCTTGGCCGGCCCGGGCGTCGGCGCGGGCGACCGGGCGGTAACCTCGACGCCGTCGTCGACTTCATCGGCCGTGGCCAAGCCTCCCTCGGCATCCTTGGGAACGGGCGGAGTCGAGCCGAGGACAACCTGTCCCGGCCGCGCCAGCGGGGTAACTCCGGAAGGCGAGGCGTCGCTCAGCCGACCCACGGAAAGTCCGGTCTTCGGCAAGCCGGCGGCGACTTCTTCCGACATGAACTCGGAGCCCAGATCCTTCTCCTTCTCGGAGGGAAGCTTGTTGGCCACGACGGAGCCCCCCACCGGCTCGAGCAGCTTGTCCCGCTTCGTGTCGACGGGCGCGGCCGGTCCAGCCCGAACGCTGGGGCGCTCGGCCGAAGGCTGGCGCTTCTTCTCCGACTCCAGGCCAGAAAGGGAGCCTGGCGGTGCCGGGGCCGGCGCTGCTGCCGCCATCGTGTTCGCCGATGCGCGCGCCCGGGCCGCCGGCTTCTCCGCGACCGCCTCGGAACGCGAGAGGGCGCCGGACACCTCCGCCTTGCCTGCCTCCACCCGCGCGGACGTCTCGGCCGCAACGGGCCGCTTGGCCTCCACGATGACGGGAGCGGCAGTCCGTGCCGGCAGGGCCTGCGGTGCCGCGAACGCCGGGGCGTCTTGCTTGACGGTGGCCGCGTCGAGGGCCGCGTCGCTGATCACGACGGGGACGACCTCCGGCTGCCGCGCGGCCTGCCGGATCGCGCCACTCTGGAAGACCGCCACGCCGATCACGCCCGTCATCACAGCCCCCACGGCCAGGTTGACGCGGAACCATGGAAGAGCCGCGAGCCACGGCTGGGACTGCGGCTGATCGCCGCCCTCGATTCGCCGCCGCAACTCGATCAGGTACTGCGGGCCCGTTTCGCACCGGGGCATCTCGCGGACTTCCCGGACCAGCCCACGAAGGCCCTCGAGCTCGGCGCCGCATCCGGGGCACGAAGCCAGGTGCGCCTCCAGGGAGGCGCGCTCCGAGCGGCCCAGCTCCTCGTCGACGTAAGCGCTGAGCTGGGTCCTGTAGAAACCGCATTCGTTTCGGGTAGACATGGCTCTTTCACCGGGCACGCGGGCTAGGAGAATCCGCGGGCCTTCAACCGCTCCTGCAGCGCCAGCCGCGCGCGGTGCAAGCGGGACTTCACGGTACCGTCGTTGATGTCGAGGATCTTGGCGATCGATTCGTAGCTCGTGTCCTGGATGTCCTTGAGGATGATGATCTCCCGGAACTTCTCCGGCAGCTTGCGGATCTCCTCCAGAACGGCGGCGCGGCGCTCCGTGCGCAACACCATCTCGTCGGGCCCGGGGGCCTGACGGCGCCGCTCGGGATCGGCGTCGTAGCCCTTGCGCCGGAAGAACAGCCTCCGTAGCGACGACAGGCGGTTCTTGCAGGCGTTGATGGCCACCGTATGAATCCAGGTCGACAGTTTCGCTTCTCCTCGAAAGTCCTTGAGGCCCCTGTAGAGCTTCAGGAACACCTCCTGAGACAGGTCGTAGGCCTCGTCGGAGTCCTTGAGGTAGTAGCCGCAGAGCGTGAGCACCTTCGACGAGTAGCGGCGGACGATCTCGTTGTAGGCCTGCTCATCGCCGGCCTTGAACTGTTCCACCAGCTCCACGTCGCTGGCACTCTGCGGTAAGACCACTACCCCGGTCATCAGCATCGTAGCGGCTTCCGGCAACATTCGACCTGCTGCGGGCCGCAAGGTTCCCTCGTCTTCAGGTGAAGCCCCATTGTAGCACCCGGGCCGGTTGACACCCGGGATGTGGCAGAATAACTAACTGGCCGTCCGGAGCCACCTCATGCGCGAACTTTTTCCCATCGGAAGACGACTGCTGGTGGCTGGCCTGGTGGCCGGCCTGGCCGCGGCGACGCTTACCGGCTGTAGCGTCTCGGCCAAGGTCGAGCCGATGGACGCCGACGAGCCGACCCAGAGCTCGGAGCCCGCAAAGCCAGAGCCGAGCGAGCCGGAGACCCCGAAGACACCGCCGCCCTCAGCCTCCCTGCCCAAAGGAGCCAAGGGCGGGGTGATGCGGCTGGGCCTGGCCAATCTCCCGCTGACCCTCGACCCGGCCCAGGCGGTCGACCACGAATCGCTCGTCGTCTGCGAAAACCTCTTCGACACCCTGGTCCGCTACTCCGCAGACTCCACCGACATCGAGCCCGGCCTGGCGGAAAGCTGGGACCACACCAAGGACGAGCTCACCTGGATCTTCCAGCTCCGGAGCGGCGTCAAGTTTCATGACGGCACGCCGGTCACGGCCGACGCGGTCGCCTTCAGTTTCCACCGGATGATGGACCCGTCTCACCCCTATCGAGCGGCCGAAAGCGTCTTCTGGAAGAGATTGATGCACCCGGTGCGGAGCATACGGGTGCTCGACTCCGAAAGGCTGGCGCTCGAGCTGGACCGACCCTACGGCCCGCTATTGGCTGCCCTCGCCATGCCGCAGTGCGCCATCGTCAGCCCCGAGGCCGTCAAGAAGCTCGGCAACGACTTCGCCAGGAACCCCATCGGCAGCGGTCCGTTCAGGCTGGTTGCCTGGAGCGCCGGCCAGTCGATTGCGCTCACGGCCAACGCCACCTACTGGGGTGACAAGCCGTTCTTGGATGGGGCCATCGTCCGGGGCGTCTCCGATCCCGCGGCCCGGCTGCTGCAGCTGGCGCGCGGAGATCTCGACGCCATGGAAGGCATCGCCTCCGAGGACCTCGCCTTCGCAGCCAAGACCGGGTTGAAAGTCGAAAAGGCGCCAGGCCTCAACACCATCTACCTCGCCTTCAACACCTCGGGCAACGACGAGCCCGAAGAGCCGACGGCCGGCTCCACGTCCACACCTGCCGGAGCGACCTCCAGCCCGCTCAGAGCGCGGGCCCGAAAGGGGCTGGCCTCGGCGCGCATCCGCAAGGCGCTGGCCCGTGGCATCGACAAGTCTGCCATTGCGAGTGATGTCTACGGGGGCCTCGCCGTGGCCGCCATGTCGCCGATGCCGCCCGGTCTCTGGGGACACGCCGAAAAATCCGAAGAGGCCGGTTTCGACCCCGCGTCGGCGCGCCAGCTCCTGGAGCAGGCGGGTTACGAATCCAACTTCTCCATCGAGTTGCTCACGCTGGACCGTCCCCGGAGCTACCTGCCTCAGCCGCGCAAGCTGGCCCACCGGGTGAGAAAGGACCTGACGAGCCTGGGTATCGACGTGCGCGTTCGCGTTCTCGACTTCGAGGCCTACCAGGAGCTGGTGCAGGATGCCGATTACGAGGCCTGCCTGATGGGGTGGACCGCCGATACGGGCGACCCGGACAACTGCTTCTACACGCTGCTTTCGGCCGATTCGATCCGCCCCCCGGACAGCACCAATCTCTCCTTCTTCACCGACCCGGAGCTGCAGCGCGTACTGCTCGAAGGCCAGGGCGCCGCCGACCGGGCCTCGCGCGAGCGGCTCTATGCGCGCGCCGAGAAGCTGACCGCGGCCCGCGCGCCGCTGCTGCCGCTGGTCCACCTCCTGGAAACGCTGGTGTTCCGGGCCTCGCGCGTGTCGGGCCTGCGGCTCCATCCCGTCGGGTTCCGCCGGCTGTCGACGGCGTCCATCACGCCATGAGCGGCTCGAGCGGTGCGGAGGACTCGCATGCCCGCCACTCGATTCCCTTTCGACTCCGAATTCTACGGGCTCGATGCCGCACCTGACGAAGCGGCGCCATCACAAGGCGATCATCTGGTGTTCGAAGCCGGCCGGCTCGCCTGCGCCGCCTGCCCGACCGAGGTCAGCGAGGTGATCTCCGTTGGCCGGATCACGCCGCTGCCCGGCACCCCCCCGGCTGTGCTCGGTCTCTTCCACCACCGCGGGGAGCTGATCGTGGCCATCGACGCCGGCCGACTGCTCGAGCCCGGGCCGCCCGATTCGCAACAGCGGCGCCGCGCCAGCGCAGGCCCCTCATCGCGGCTGCTGCTGATCCGGCAGGGCAAGCACGTCACCGGGCTGATGGTCGACTCCGTCGTCGGCATCCTCCACCTCGACGGCGCCCCGGCCGCTCCCGAGCCTCCGCCCGCTCCCATCGCCAGCCTCTGCGACGGCGCGGTCACGCACCAGGGCCGGACCGTCCTTCGCCTGGTCGTCCCCTCCGTGCTGGCGCGCATCGACACGATCCTGGGCCAGCGAGCCTGACCGTTTCCTCTTCCGATGGCCGAAATCCAGCTCGCCGAACCGGCACCACAGACTTCCGGGGCGCCGCCTTCCCCGCCGCTCGATTCGACCGGCCGCTCCGATGGCCTCTCGCTTCGCCAGAAGCTCCAGATCAGCTTCTTCACGTTCGTCCTGCTCCTGGCCCTGGTCGGCTACGTCTCCTACCGCAGCATCAACGACGTCGACGATCTCGTGCGCGTCATCCTGCAGTACGACACCAAGCACATCGAGATCTCCAACGAGATCCGCGCGAAGATCTTCCGCATCAACAAGAACCTCGAGGCCTTCGCCTACAACTGGCAGCAGGCCCCGCTCACAGCCGTCGCAAACGAGCTCGACTCCGTGCGGCGGCTGATCCTGCGCGGGCAGGATCTCTCCAACTCGGGTCAGGTCTCGCGCCTGCTCTCGATGCGCGACCGCATCAACTGGGAAGGCCTGCGCGAGCTGGTCGAGACCTACCAGGGGCTTTTCAGCAAGCTGACCGAGGACGTGCGCGCTTTCGCGGCCCTACCCGGGAGCCTGGAGACAACCGATGCGATGCTGAAGCTGGCATCGGAGCTTGAAACGCTGGCAGTCGCGGCAATCGATCAGGCCGCCGTCGGCCCCGGACCCGCCGTTGGCGCGACGCTGGCCAGCCGAGCGACCGAGCTTCGGTTTGCGACGGAGACCCTGGGCAGCTCGCGCGCCTCCGCCCACCGGACGCGCGCCGCACTGGACGCCCTGAACGCGCTCCTCAAGCCGCTCGGGGCCACCCCCGGCCGGCCGCTCTCGGAGGCAAGACAGAAGCTGATGGCGTACGCCCGGCTCTTCGAAGAAGCCGAACGGCGGCTCACGCGACAGGCGCAACTGCGCTCGTCGGTCGAGGAGACCCTGGCGCAGCTCGGGCGCCGCGGAGCGGGGATGGAGCAGCTCACGAGCAACCTGCGGACCCAGAACGAGGCCGAGGCCGAGGCCCACCGGGCCGAGGCGCTCGATCTGGCGGCGCACGTCCGGTCGGTGGTCGGACAGGCCAGCCTGATCAGCCTGCTGCTCGGTCTACTGATCGCCATCTACATTCCGAAGCGCGTGTCGATGAGCCTGGACCAGCTGCTTCGCGGCGCGCGCCGCGTCGGCACGGGCGACCTGCGCTGGGACATCGAGGTCCGGGACCGCGACGAGCTGGCGGAGGTCGGCCACAACTTCAACCTGATGCGCCGGAACCTGGCGCAGCTCGCCGAGCGCATCCAGCGCTCCGCCCTCAAGATCAGCGCCGCCGCCAACACCATTCTCGGCACCGCGGAGCGCGAGAAGGTAGCGGGCTCCGAGCAGGTGCGCTCGATCAACGAGATCTCGGCCACGGTCACCGAGCTGGCCTCCAGCTCCAGCGAGCTCAACCGCAACTCGATCAAGGTGCTCGACATCGTCTCGATGTCATCCAACACGTCGCAGGATGGCGCCACCGCCATCAGCGAAACGCTCGGGGCCATCCAGCGGATCTCCGAGTCGAACCGGCTCACCTCGCAGAAGTTCTCCATCCTCACCGAGGAGCACGCGATGATCGAGCAGATCATGCAGACCATCTCGGACGTGGCCGATCGCACCAACCTGCTGGCCTTGAACGCCGGCATCGAAGCCGCCAAGGCGGGCAGCCAGGGCAAAGGATTCGCCGTGGTCGCCTCCGAGGTGAGGCGGCTGGCTGACAAGACGGTGCTGGCCACGCAGGAGATCGCGGGGCTCATCAACGAAATCCAGATCGCGACGAACTCGGCCTTGCAGTCGATGGAAAACAGCTCGCAGCAGGTCTCGGGCGGCACCGAGAAGGTGAGCCGGGCGGGCGCGATGATCAGCCACCTGAACCAGAACGTGCAATCGATTCTGCCGCAGATCGAGAAGATGAACCTGACGATCGATCGGCAGGCCGAGATCGCATTCAACCTGGCGGCGGCGATCCGGCGCATCCAAGAGTCGGTGGCGTTCACGCAGGAGGTCACCTCCGAGACGGCCAAGATCGCCCGCGAGATGAACACGATGGCCGGAGAGCTCCTGAACGCGGTCCAGCAGTTCAAGCTCGGCTGACCCGGCGATGGACGAGCTCGACGATCTCAGCACGCTGGAGGTGTTCCGGCTGGAGGCCGAGGAGCACCTGCGGAACCTGAGGCGGGACGCGCTGGGCCCGGAGGGCGGCGCGCCCGACGGCGCGGCGACGGCGCGCATGATGCGTGATCTGCACACGCTCAAGGGGGCGGCGCGGCTGGTGGGGTTGGCAACGGTGCAACGGCTGGCGCACGCAATGGAGAGCGTACTGGAGGCCGCTGCGCGGGGCCGGCGAGCGCTGACGCCGCGCGAGCACGAGGGTGTGCTCCAGGCCGTCGACCTGCTGGGCGAGCTGCTGGCGCGGGAAGAGGCCGAGAGTCCACGGCTGGAGGCGCTGCTCGTGGCGCTCGCGGAGCTGGCTCCCGCGCGGGCGGCCGGCCCCTCGGAGCCGCAAGAGCCGGTGACGCCGGACGCTCTTTCCACTCCGATAGAGGCACCGGGCGGAAGCTCCGCGCGCGTGAGCGTCGAGCGGCTCGACCGCATGATGGGCCTGGCCGGCGAGCTCCACATCGTCCACATGCGCCTGCTGCGCGTCTACCGGCAGCTCCAGGCCATGGGCAAGCCGCTCGGCCAGCTCGACTCCGACTGGCGCCAGGCAGCCGCCCTGGGTGCCGACGGAACCGAGCTCGCCCGCGGCCGCCTGGAGTCCCTGGTGCGCGCCAACGCCCGCGCCAGCGGCTTCTTGCGCAAGGAGTTCGAGGGCAACCTGGACGCCCTCGACGACACGCTAGGCCAGCTCGAACGGCTCCACCAGGACCTCGAGGAACAGGTCATGCAGGCTCGCATGCTGCCGCTCGACTACCTGATCGATCCGTTTCCCAGACTGGTGCGGGACCTGGCTCTGGAGCTCGGAAAGCAGGTCACCTTCCGAACCGAAGGCGCCGAGACGCGCGTCGACCGCGACGTGCTCGAAGGGCTGCGGCAGGCGCTGCTCCACCTGCTTCAGAACGCCGTCGACCACGGCGTCGAACCACCCGGGGAACGCCTGCAGGCAGGCAAGCCCGCGCGCGCCGAGGTCGTCCTGTCGGCCCGCTACTTGGGCGATCGCCTCGTCGTCGAGGTCAAGGACGACGGGCGCGGAGTGGCCTTCGAGGAGATCCGCCGCCAGGCCGTCGCCCGGGGGCTCGTGCCTGCCGAGCGAGCCGCGCGGATGGGCCCGACCGAGCTCCTCGGCCTCCTCTTCAGACGCGGGTTCTCCACGGCGCCGCGACTGACCGGCGTCTCCGGGCGAGGTGTGGGATTGGACGTCGTCAAGTCGGCCGTCGAGCGCCTCCACGGCGACATCGAGGTCACTTCGCAAGAAGGCGCGGGAACTCGATTCGCCATCCGCCTGCCGCTCTCCGTGGCCGTGACCCGGGTGCTGCTGGCCAAGGCCGGCAGCGTGCTCTGGGCGTTCGCCGTCGATCACCTCGAAGGCCTGCTCACCACGCCGCACTCCCGTATCAAGGACGGCCCGGGAGGAAAGACGCTCGCCTTCGACGAGGAATCGGTGCGCCTGGTGATGCTGGCCGACCAGCTCGCGCCGACCGGCCTGACCCGCACGGTCGCCTACGACCAGAATGTAGTGCTGCTCTCCGATGGCGGCGCCCGGGTCGGCGTGGCCGTCGACCGCTTCATCGAGGAGGAGGACGTCATCGTCAAGAAGCTCGACGGACGCCTGGGCAAGGTGCCCTGCGTGATGGGCGCCGCGGTCACCCGCTCGGGCGACGTGGCGCTCGCGCTGGACGTCTCGGAGCTGGTCAGACGGATGGACGAGCTCTCCGACGGACTGGTCTCCGAGCCGGTTCCGGCTGCTGCCAGCGGTCGCTACCGCGTGCTGGTCGTGGAGGACTCGCGCACGACCCGGGAGGTGAACCGCCGGTTGCTGTCCGGCGCCGGCTACGACGTGACGACGGCCTCCGACGGTCTGGAGGCCCTCGACAGGCTCGCCACCAGCGCCTTCGACCTGGTGCTGAGCGACCTTACGATGCCCGGCTTGGATGGCCTCGGCCTGACGCGCCGCATCAAGTCCGACCCCCGGCTGGCCGACCTTCCCGTGGTCATCCTCTCCTTCAAGGACCGCGACGAGGACCTCAAGCGCGCCGAGCTCGTTGGCGCCGACGCCTATCTGGTAAAGGAGCAGGCCGGCCACCGGGAGATTCTCCAGACACTGGCCCGCGTGCTCTCCAGGGTGACGCTGGCCCGCAGAGGGTTACCCGCCCCCCCGACCCGGCCGCGAGAGCGAGGCCGCCATGACTGAGACCACCGTGAGACCCGGCCGCGTGCTGGTCATCGACGACAGCCTCACGTTCCTGCACGGCATCAAGAAGCTCCTGCGCGGCGACGGCCATGAGGTCCACACGGCCCAGAGCGGCGAGGAAGGCCTGGAACGGGTCGCCGAGCTGTTGCCCGACGTCATCATCGTCGACCATGTGCTGCCCGGCATCCAGGGAGACGAGGTGCTCCGCAGGCTCAAACTCAATACGCGGACGCGGGACATCCCGGTGATCATGCTCACGATGAAGAGCGGGCGCGAGGAGATGATCGAAGGGCTCCAGGCCGGCGCCGACGAGTACATCAGCAAGGGCGGCGACCTCGACGTGTTGCGCGTGCGCGTGGGGAGGTTCCTAAGGAACCAGACCCCGCGCGCCCAGCCGGCGCCCATCGGCGAGGCCTTCATGCGGCGCCCCCGGGTGCTGGCCGTGGACGACGACCGCTTCTTCCTCAGGGTCCTCAAGGGCCTCCTGACGGAGGAAGGCTTCGATGTTGCCTTCGCCGCATCCGGCGAGGAAGCGCTGGAAGCCATCAAGACCGAGTTGCCCGATTGTGTCCTTCTGGACCTGATCATGCCCGGACTCTCGGGCGAGGAAGTCTGCAAGCGGCTCAAGGCCGAGGAACGCACGCGCCAGCTCCCCGTCGTCATCCTGACGAGCTCCAGCGAGAAGCAGGCCCTGATCAGCGCGCTGTCGGCCGGCGCCGACGACTTCGTCAACAAGCCCGTCGACCGCGAGGTGCTCAAGGGGCGCATCGAGGCGTTGCTGAGGCGCAAGTACTACCAGGACGAGAACCGCCGCATCCAGGAGGAGCTGAAGGCGCATGAGCTGGAGGCCGCCCGCGCCAAGGCCGATCGCGACCTGGCGCAGGCCCGCGCGCAGATGGCCGACGCGCTTTCGGCCAAGAACCTGGAGCTGGAGCGGACCAACCTGAAGCTGCGCGAGACCCAGGCCCAGCTCGTGCAGAGCGAGAAGATGGCGGCCCTGGGCCAGCTCGTCGCCGGCATCGCCCACGAGATCAACAACCCGTTGGCGTTCATCTCCAACAACGTCGTCACCATCCAGCGGGACATCGACGACCTTCGCCAGATCCTGGCGGCCTACAAGGAGACCGTGCCGGCGCTGGAGGCGTCCGCGCCCGAGCGGCTCGAGGAGATCCGCCGACTCGAGGCCCAGCTCGAGCTCCCGCTGGTGGAGACCGAGCTCCGCCAGCAGCTCTCCGACACGCGCGAGGGGCTCGAGCGCGTCAAGAACATCGTGCTCTCCCTGCGGAACTTCTCCAGGCTCGACGAGGGCGAGGTCAAGACCGTGGAGCTGCGCGAGGGTCTGGAGAGCACCATCAACCTGATCCGCTACCTGCTGCAAGGCCGCATCGAAATCCGCCGCGACTACGAGGAGCTGCCGCGCATCGAGTGCTACCCGAGCCTGCTCAACCAGGTCTTCATGAATCTCCTCGTCAACGCCTGCCAGGCGATTCCCGACCGCGGCACGGTCACCATCCGCACGCGCGCCGAACGAGGCTGGGTGCGGGTCGACGTCAGCGATACCGGCACCGGCATCAAGCCGGAGCACGTCGCGAAGATCTTCGATCCGTTCTTCACGACCAAGGACGTCGGCAAGGGCACGGGCCTGGGGTTGTCGGTGAGCTACGGTATCATCGAGAAACACGGCGGCCGGATCGAGGTCCAGAGCGACCTCTGCAGCGGGACCACCTTCAGCGTGATCCTCCCAGCCGTGCTGCCGAAGCTACAGGAGAAGGCCTGATCCGCACATGCC
>JACPRK010000134.1 GCA_016190005.1 Candidatus Wallbacteria bacterium
CGTCGAAAGCGCGAACGTGTCCGAACCGTTGCCGTTGTTCGTCACCGTCGCCGGGTAGTCCACCGTGCCGCCCGCTGTCCCGTTCTTCGCCGCACTCTCCGGCGTCACGCTCACCGCGGCGACCTGACCAACGGTCAGGTCGACAGGCGTGCTGTCGTTGGGGCCGCGCGCTGTGCCGTCCGGGCTTTCGTACGCAGCGCTGGCGACGTTGGCGACCGTGGCGGGGAAAGCCGTGCCCTCGTTGACGGTGGCCTGGAACACGAGGACTGCGGATTCGGTGGCTGCCAGGGCGCCGAACGTGTGGCTGACCTTCTTGGTCCCGGAGTCGAACTCGGCGCCATCGTCGCCGCTCGTGTCTGTCTTGGTCGTGGAAGCGGGTTCCGTGAGGCCGGTCCGGATGGTGCCACTCTTGTAGGTGAGGGTGCTCGGAACCTAGTCCGAAATGGCCACGTCGTGCGCCGTTGCATTGCCCGTGTTGGAGAAGGTGATCTTGTAGACCACCGTCTCCCCCGGTTTGGCGGTCGAGGGTGTGACCGTCTTGGTAATCTCCAC
This sequence comes from Candidatus Wallbacteria bacterium, assembly GCA_016190005.1. Lineage (GTDB taxonomy): Bacteria > Muiribacteriota > UBA6191 > JACPRK01 > JACPRK01 > JACPRK01. The sequence continues at coordinate 553 of JACPRK010000134.1, forward strand.
GACTGGGGCGACGACGCTGGCGTCGTCTGTCAGGGTGGAACTGCCACCGTCGGCGCGCAGCTGGTCGAGATAAGAGGCCACCAGGGTATCGCCCTTCTTGGCGTTGATGCTGCCGTCGTCATTGGTGCCCGCGGTCGTGCCCTGGGCCGTCGGCAAGGCTGCGACGAAGATGCCGGTGTTGGCGCCGGTCTCCGTCAGCGTGACGATCTCGAACTCATTGGTGGCGGAGTTGGTGACCGTGATGTCGACCGACTCGGCGACGCCGGTGTTGGTGTTCAGGTCGGCGTCGGTGACCGTGATGTTGGCCGATGCGCCGGGCACGACGGAGGGGTCGATTTCGATGGTCCCGTCGGTGCCTCCGCCCACGGCGGCCGTGTCGTTGCGTGGCTGATTCAACGTGAAGTTCGCGTCGGCCTCGTCCAGGTAGGTCGCCGTCACGGTGCCGGATGCCGGCACCTGGAGCGTGGAATCGCCGGTGTTGGCTGCAGCGAGCGACGTGGCGAGACTGGCCGTGAAGATGCCTGTGTCGTTACCGGTCTCCGTCAGGTTCTTCTGGATCGTGTCGCCGTGGGAGCTGGTGATGCTGATCGAGACGGTCTGAACCGAGGAGGAGCTGGAGTTTTGATCGGAGTCGTCGACACGCACGAAGACCGTGTCGCCCGGATCGAACTGGGTGACGTCTCCGGTGCCGTCGAGGGCGGCGACGAACTTGATGACGCCGGTCGAGGCAGATTTTCCGGAGAGGTTGACGGGGTCGGAGAAGCCAGTCGAGAGCTTGAACGGGAGGCCGCCCATCAGGTCGCCTCCCGCGGACTGGAGGATGCCGCCGCTGGGAGACGTTCCGCAGTACATGCGCATCGGGTCGACATCATTCAAGCCGGTGTGGGTCTTGAAGTCGGCCAACGGAACGGTGAAATCGACGAACCAGTCTGCCTTGTTGCCGATCTGGGTGTCCGTGATGGGTACGAATCGGACATTGGAACTCGAGACCGTGTAGGTCGCCACAGCCGGTGAATCAGGCTCGTCGGAGGGGTCGTCGATGGTGCCAGTGCTCGTGTTCTTGAAGATGTTGATCTTCCCGTCGCCCTGATCGAGCTCCAGGAAGGCCTCGTAGGTGGTGTTGTTGCCGTCGGTATCGAACTCGATGCCGTACCCGAAGGTGACGCCGTCCGGGTCGTCGTCAACGCGAAAGCGGAAGAACAGGTTGGTGCCATCGTTGTAGAAGTAGACGGGCGTCAGCGACGTGCCGAGGAGATTCTTGGCGCCCTGAGCATCGCCGTCACCCGTTGCGGCCCCTCCGGTGGTGCCGTCAGGCTTGTCGACCGCTGCCGAGCCCGCCTGCTTGAGCGCAACGAAGCTCGAGTCGGACGGAAAGGTCACGGCCCACGCGCCGCCCGTGGCCATCCAGGCCAAAAGACCCAATCGAGCAAGCCAGTTGAGGTTTCGCCAGAAAAGTGAAATCCGACCGTGCGCTTCCCTGCTCATCTCCGCTACTCCTCTTGGTCCGCGCGGCCGCACACTGGCGCGGCCTGCTCCCCCCCCCTCCTCCGCAGCCATCCTCCGGTGATTCCGGTTACCGATGGTTTGAGCGGAGCCGCGCATGTTAGGGACCTTGGCCCCAGAAGTCAACAACCTCTTTAGGTGCAGACTGTGACAAAAAGAAGATGAAACAAAACACTGCTGATTCAGTGAGTTATTGTCGATCTTCGGCGACATGGCCGAACCGGCGGCGAGCCGGTAGAATCGGCGGGTGATCTCGGCGCCGGGCAACCCGACGAAACAGCTCGCGACCCTGGGGCGGCGTGCGCTCGCGCTGGCGGCGTGCGTCGTGCTCTTCGTCTCGGCCCACGGCTGCTGCGGTCCGGTGGCACGAGCGCCAATGGCGCTCGGGGGCCCCGTAGTCGATTCCCCGCCCGCACGACCGACAGGGCCGGCAATTCGGTTGGCCTCGCTCTCTGCGAACGTCCTCCAGACCAACCGCGAGGTCGGCCCCGTGCTGCGCTACCTGGAGGCGCGCCTCGCCCGGCGCTTCGAGCTTCTCTACTGCCGCAACTACCGCGACATGGTCGTGGCCGTCGAAGAGAAGCGCTGCGAGCTGGCGTGGCTCTCCCCGCAGACGTACGTGTCGCTGGCGCCGAAGACCGGCTGCGTCCCGCTGGCGCAACAGGTGAACGCCGGCCGCGCCAGCTACCGGGGAGTCCTGGTGGTGCGCGATTCGTCACCCATCGACTCGCTCGATGCGTTGAAGGGGAAACGCCTGGCGCTCGTGGACCGGAGCTCGACTTCCGGGTACGCGTATCCCTTGGCCTTCTTCCGGGCGCGGGGACTGGAGATGGACCGGTGGATGGCCCACGTCGAGTACGCCGGCAGCCACGAGGGCGCCTTGATGTCCGTGCTGCGCGGCTTGAACGACGCTGCGGGCGTCGAGGAGCCGGTGCTGGAGCGGCTGCGGGAGAAGACCCGGGCCCAGGGCGCGCGAATCCTTGCGGTGACAGGCGAGATTCCTAATGGCTTGATCGTGGCCCAGCGAGAGATGCCGGCGCCGCTCAGGGACGCCATCGCCCGGGCGCTTCTGGAGATGAGTACGGACGAGCGGGCACGACGGGTCATCGAGGGCCTCTCGCAGGGCTGCGAGTTCACCGGCTTAGGTCCGGTGTCCGACGCCACCTACGATGGCGTGCGGCGGGTTCTCTCGGAGGCAGGCCTGCTCCGATGAGCGCGGACACGCTGCGGGGACCCGGTATCCGGGCGAAGGCGATGCTCCTGATGGCGCTGGTCGTCGTCACGATTCTCTCCTGTGTGGCGGCCCTGGTGCTGACCCGCGAGCGCTCCCGCGGGCTGGCGCACCTGAGACAGCGCGGCGTGAAGATCGCAGACACGCTGGCAACAACCTGCCTGGTCTGCCTCCTGCGGGACGACGTCGCTCTCATCGGCGAGATAGGCGCCAGCGTGCGGCCGCGGCCCGGCGAGGCTATCGGCGAGGCCGACCTGCGCTACGTGGCGGTCGTCGACCTGGCCGGCAACCGTCTCTACAGCTGGGGCACCGAGACACTGGCCCCGGAGCACGACAGCATCTTGACCGGAAACATCTTCCGGGACATTTCGCAGAACCGCGTCGACCTGCTGACGACCCTGGCCGGCGAAGAGGTGATGGACGTCTCGTCGAAAATGACGCTGACCGAGGTCGACGGCGTCACCCGGGTCCACGGGGCGTGCATGGTCGGCCTCTCGCTCGACGGCACTCGCCGGCGGGTGCAACTGGTATCACGCTGGGTGCTGGGGGCTCTGGCCGTGTTCATCGCGCTCGGGCTCCTTCTGGCATACGCCGTAACGCGCGGGCCGATCGACCACCTCCACCGGATGGCGCACCAGATCGGTCTCATCGCCGCGGGCAATTTCGCGGCCCGCGTGCCGGTGAGCTCCGGCGACGAGCTCGGCTTGCTCTCGCGCGCGGTCAACAGCATGGCCGAGGATCTGGAGAAGCGGGAGCTTCTGAAGCGCTACATCTCTAAGACGGCCTGGGAGGATATCGAGCAGCGCGGCGTAACGGGAGCGGCCCGCGACGAGGGGCTAGAGCGCGTGACGATCCTCTTCATGGACATCCGCAACTTCACGACGCTCTCGGAGAGCCGTCACACGCACGAGATCGTAGAGCTCTTGAACGAGGTCTTCTCGGCGATGGTGGCGGTGATCGAGCTGCACGGCGGCGTGGTCGACAAGTTCATCGGAGACGCGCTGCTGGTCGTCTTCTACCCGGAGGAGTCGGGGGACGACGCCATGCGCGCGGTCTTCTGCGCCGCCGAGATGCAGGAACGGATCGGGCGGTTCAACCGGGACCGGGCCTTCTACGGACGCGAGGCCATACGCATCGGCGTCGGCATCAACTCGGGCGAGGTCATCACGGGCAGCGTTGGGTCGGAGCACCGCAAGGACTACACGGTGATCGGCGATCCGGTGAACGTCGCCTCGCGGCTGCAGGAGCTGTCGAAGGAGTCGCGCCACACGGGCGTGGTGCTGAGCCAGTCGACGCTCGAGCTGGTCGGCTCGGTGGCGATCGTGGAGCGGCTGCCCGAGCGGGCGCTCCGAGGCAAGCAGGAAATGGTGGCGTGCTACGAGCTCGTGCGCATCCGGGAGCTGGACGACATCCTCAGGAAGATGCGCTCCGACCAGCTGGCGGAGCGCGAGGTGGCGTTCCGCTCGGTGGAGGCCCGGCCAGGGCCCGAGGCGCTCGACGCGCTCGTGACGCTTCTTACGGAGAAGGACCAGGACCTCTTGCTGCGCGCGGTGATGGTGCTTGGGCGCATCGGCCGGGGAGACGAGAGGGTCACCGCGATGCTCCAGAAGCTTCTCTCGACCGCGGGCAACGAACGACTGCTGGCGACGGCAATCAAGGCGATCGTGCGGACCGGGTCCTTCGCCGATCTCGAGCAGGTCGTCGGGTTCCTGGATCACGCCGATCCTCGGGTTCGCGCCAACACCGTCGAGGCGCTCGACCTGGCCGGGGGGGACCGGTACCTGGACCGGTTCGCGAAGCTAGTGGAGGACCCGGCGGCGCGCGTGAAGGCCAACGCGTCCGTGGCTCTCTGGAAGCGGCGCCACTTCGAGGTGGTCGAGGCGCTGGCGCGGATGGGCCGCTCCGGAGATGCCACGGCACGCGCTGCCGCCGCGTTCGCCGCGGGCGAGGTCTTCAAGGTAAGCGTGTCGCCCGTGGGCGCCGAGGCCGCTTTCGCGGCCGCCAAGCGAGAGGTCGCCGCGGCGCTCGGATATCTCGAGCGCCTGTCGGAGTTGCTGACTGCGCTCTTGAGCGACCCTGACCCGCGCGTCGTCATGGCCGCCGTCGGCGCGCTCGGCCGTTCCCGCGACAGTCGCGCGGTGCCGGCACTCCTGGCGCTCCTGGCCGGCGACGGCTCCCCCCTCGACGCGCAGGCGCTCTCGACTCTGGAGCGCATCGGCGCCCCGTCTCAGATCCTGCGCGCCGTGGACCGGCTGCGCCGCAGCAACGCGGGGTGAAGAGGAGGCGATCGGCGGCCGGCACCCGAGGCATCCACTCCCGCTCGCACTCCGCCCGCAAGGCCGCCTAGAAGTAAGAAAGCCCAGTGGCTCGAACCCTTCCGGATTCCAGTCTGGGCCTTTGACTTCATGTGGTGCGCAGCAGCAGATTCGAACTGCTGACCTCCGGATCCGCAATTTCAAGGTCGCCTGACGAAAAAGTGGCGTGAAGTCTCTCTGGTAAAGGGTTCATGGCGCTCTCGGAGGACTCGCCAAAACCGCCTAAAAGGGCCTTATTCTGCCCGAAATGGGCACAAAATGGGCACTGGAAATCAGGGCAAGCGGAGCGAGCTTCTGAGAACTTGCCGGGACTGCCGGTCTGCGGGGAGATCGGACTAGGACAAACGGCGCCTTGCCACCCGTGTCGCGAGTTTTGTCGCAAGTTTGTCGCAAGTTTACGACCTGGCCTTGTGCAGGCGATAGACGAGGCGATTCGTTGCGCCGGTAGCTTCCAGCACCTGCTCGGCAATCAGTCCTTTTAGCTCGCGCTGGAGCGTACGGCGTGTCACGCCGGGGCAGAGGGTCTCGAACTCCTGAATCGTCAGCGACTCATGATCCAGGAGGTATCCTACGGCCAACCGCTGGCGCTCGGACAGCCGGTGTTGTTGCGCAAGAGCGTCCCGCCGGATGATCCGCTCGCCCCGCTGCTGAACTTCCCGCATCTGCTGAGCCAGCCCGCCGGTGAAGTATTCGAGCCAGCCGGTCAGGTCGAGGTCAGATTCGCGGACGCTCTGGAGCGCCCGATAGTACGCGGGTCGATCCCGGTCGTAGAACTCAGAGATCGTGAAGAGCTTCTTGAAGTCGTATCCAGTTCGGTAGAGACAGAGCGTAGAGAGCAAACGCGCTGTCCGTCCGTTGCCGTCCAGGAAAGGGTGAACATGGACGAGCTGGAACTGGGCGATCCCCGCGACGAGCACTGGGTGTACAGCCTTTTCGGCACCCAGCCAGCCGACCAGATCCGCCATCATCAAGGGAACCTCGAAGGCGGCAGGCGGAGTGTAAATCTTCTCGCCCGTCTTGGAATTGACCACGTAGTTCTGGATCTTCCGATACTCCCCTGGCGCTGCTGAGTTTCCCCGAACGCCCCGAACCGGCCGCTTGTGGATCTCCCGAATCAGTCCCTCGGTGATCGGCTCCTGGCTGCCTAGGTACTCGGCAACCAGATCGAAGGCTTTCGTGTAGTTGAGCAACTCTCTTGCGTCTTCTGGCCGGGCGTCCGGTACCGCTTCGCCCGCAAGAAGCCGCTCAGCCTGATCCAGTGTGAGCTGCGTCCCCTCGATGTGCGTCGTGTGATGGGCCTCTAGCACGAGCGCCCGCGCTTGCATCTGGCCGATCCACTCGGCCGAGAGCTGCGCCGCCTCCAGGAAGCCTCGAACTCGCTCGATCCTGGTGAGGTCGGCTGTGATCGCGTTGGTGATCTTGAAGCGCGGAGCGAAGGTCATGACGAAGTTTCCAAGGCAAAGAGTATCACCCCCTGGCACGGGTGATCCAAAGTAGCTCTCCGCCCACTGAGCCTTCGCTCAGGATGAACGTTCGGTGTGGGTTCCGGAAATTCCGCCGGTTGAATTCCGGAAATTCTGTCCGGTGCGCAGTGTGATCGCTGGGTCGTTGGTTCGTCAAGCCGCAGATGGCGCGTACGACCGGATGGACCGTCGAGTTGGAAGTGGCGGCCGCGC
>JACPRK010000136.1 GCA_016190005.1 Candidatus Wallbacteria bacterium
ACTTCTGCTGCCGATCAGAATCGCCCTGCATGCCGCTCTCCTCGCTGTCGAACCTCCGCAGCGATGATCCCACGCCGAGCGGATCCTGTCCATGGCCCGGCTTGAGAAAGGGGCGATTTTTTCACAGCCTCTGAGGCCTGAGGCCTCGAGCCTCATCTCATCGCCCACTTCGTTTCCTCCAGGCCGGCGCGGTGGTTGGCAAGCCGGGCCAGGGTGAAGAGCAGGTCGGAGAGGCGGTTGAGATACAGGAGATGCGTGGCGGGGACAGGCTCGGCGGCAGCGAGGGCGACCACGACACGCTCGGCGCGGCGGCAGAGCGTGCGGGCGACGTGCAGCTGGGCGGCGGGAGCGGTGCCGCCCGGCAGAATGAACGCGCGGATCGGCCCGAGCTCCTCGCAGGCGCGGTCGATGGCGTCCTCCATCCAGCGCTCGGCACCCTCGGCCAGGCGCGAGGCAGCCGGTAACTCGCCCAGCTTCGCCGGCGCTGTGGCCAGCTCGGCTCCGAGGTGAAAGAGCTCATTTTGGATGCGCTCCAGCTGCTGGTCGATCGAGGTTAGGCCGGGATTTCCTGCAGCCTGGAGCCCTGCCCGCGCCACGCCCACGGAGCTATTGAGCTCGTCGACGGTGCCGTAGGCCTCGATCCGGGCGCTCGACTTCGGCAGACGGTCGCCACCGAAGAGCCCTGTCGTGCCGTCGTCCCCGGTCTTCGTGTAGATTTTCATCCAATGGCTCCAGCGGCTCCGATGAGTCGCCTCACAGCGTGAGATCGCTCAGGATCAGCGCCACGCCCGCCATGCTGCCCTGCTTGTTGATTTCGAACCGCACGACCTGCACGGTCACCGGGAACTTCTCGATCCGCGAGAGGAACTCGACCATCTCCCGCAGGTAGAGGTTCCCCAGCCGTACCTCCACCTTGTTCGGCTCCGTGGCCGAGGACTCGCTCAGCTTGCGGATGGTCGGCGCCAGGCCAAGCTCCCGGCCGACCTTTTCGACGCGGGCCTCGATCGACTGTGCGTCGGACTGGCCGCTCCCAGTGAGCTTGTCGCATTCCGCGTTCAGCACGCGCAGCTCCTCGGCGGCCTTCGCTTGCCGGCCCTGTTTTTCGACTTCGGCGCGAAGAGTTGCGATGCGCTCGGACTGTGGCCCGACGATGAGCGAGAAATAGACGTAGACGCCGGCCAGGATGCCCAGCCCCAAGGCGGCCTGACGTCGCGTCAGCTCGAGGTTTCCGACCATCTAGCCAGCCACCTTGTACTGGACCCGGAACTGCACTCGCGACGGGTTCTCCGGCGAGGGGCCCGATTCGGTCTTGCGCACGCCGCTGAAGAACGGAGACTTCTTGATCGACTCGGTGATCTGATCGGCTTCATCGTTGCTGTTGGCGTCGGCCACGATCGTCACCAAGCCGCTCTCGACGACGAAGGTCCGCAGCGTGAAGGAGGAGCCCTTCGGCAGCTGCCGGCTCATCTCGTTCAGGATGCCGATGTTGCTGACCGGCCCTTTGCGCAGTACGCCCAGCCGGCGTTGCGCCTCGCGCGTAGCGACCTCCAAGGCGTCGGTGGCCACCTTCTTGCGCCCTCGAGCCTCGTTGGCCTTGTTGAGCGCTTCCAGCTCGGACTGGATGCGCGCGGCCAGCGCCGCGCTCTCGGCTTCCAGTGTGCGAACTTGCCAGAGCTGCAGGACCACGAAGGCCAGCGCTGCCACCAGCGCGCAGGTCACGGCCGTCGAGATCTTCTGGCGGTGGTACTTCCAAAATGAGCGGCCTTCCTTGAAGAAGTCGACCGAGATCTCGCCCGCGGCGGCCTTGATCGGACTGACCAGGTCCCTGCCGGCCAGCGCGACGCCGTAGGCCCCGGCGTAGCGGCCCAGGTCCTCGCCCAGCTCTCTGGGCACGGCGGCCGGGCGGTCGCAACGCGCGGGCGCAGCCGGCACGCCCAGCTTGGCAGAAAGACGCTCGGCGAAGCCCGGGGCGCGCGCCCCGCCGCCGGTCAGCACCACGCGCGTGACGGGTGAGGCGCCGGTCGCCTCGAAGGAACGGAAAGTGAACTGAATCTGTCCGATGAGTCGATCGATCGCGGCAGTGAGCGCCGCCCGCTCCTGGGGCCGCTCACCCTCCGGCTGCGTCAGCACCTCGTGCTTGAGCGCCTCGGCGGTCCCGGGCTCCAGGCCCAGCGCCTTGGCCAGCGCCTTGGTGAGCGACTCGCCGCCGAGGTCCAGGCACCGCGAGAACGCCAGCCGCCGGTCCCGGAGGATCTCCACCGCCGTCTTGGTGTGTCCGACGTCCACGATCGCGACAGTGCCCCCCCCCAGGTCGGCGAGCTCCAGCAGCGCGTTCACCACGGCGTAGCTGTCAACCTGGTGCAGGGCGTCCGTGCGGCCCGCAGCGGCGTAAACGGTTTCCAGCTGCCGGAAGTCCTGGTGGCTCACGGCGAAGACCAGCACTTCGCTGCCGCCGTCCGCCCGCTTGTCGTCGACGACGTAGTAGTCGACGTAGCCCTTGTCGAGTGTGAACGGCAGCTGGCTTTCGGCCTCGAACGGCACCACCTTGGCGAGCTGCGCCGGATCGCGGAACGGGAGCGTCAGCGCTCGCGTCACCAGCACGCGACGGTCGATGGAGAGCGCCACCAGGTCGAAGGCCCCGCGCGTGGCGGCGGCGACGGCGTCTTCCAGCTTTCCCGCACCCACCGGTTGGCTGGCGGCCGCCGTGACTCGCGACTTGAAGAGGCCGGCCTCGAGCAGGACCGTCTTCACCTCGTAGGTCCCGATGTCGACGCCGAGGACTTTCACTGCTCCCTCCAGTAGAGGTAGCGCATCTGGTCGACCTCGCGCTGCACGACCGTCTCGACCAACCCCTCGTAGGAGCCGAGCTTCGCCTTGACCCGGATGCGCAGCAGCGTGCTCTTGGTGCCGAGAAAGCGTGCTGCCCGCGCCAGCGCCCCGGAGTCGACGGTGCTCATCGCCGCGGAGATGCCGCCCGGATCTCGGATCGGGCGGCTGGCGATCAGCTTCGTCACCAGCTCCTGGCGGCTGGGGCTCTCGAAGATGCCCGGCACGGCGGCCAGGACCTCCGGGGAGGCCGAGTTGACGTTCACGATGGGCGACGCTCCGTGGATGGTCACGAGCTCCTTGATGGCGAGCGAGCCCGGCATGGTGTCGCTGCTGGGGACCCCGTTCATCATCGAACGATCCATGTGCCTCACCAGCATGAGTTCGTCAATCGACTCGAAGGGGCCGTTGCGGGCGCGGTAGCTGGGCGTTCTCTCGCTGTAGTAGCTCGACTCGGCGCCCTCGGGGCGCGAGTTGGCGTCCTTGTCGAGCCAGTCCAGGATCGAGTTGGCGAGCTGCATGCTGACGTCGTCGGCGGCGGTAGTGTCGCTGAAGACGAGCTTCTTGCGCTTGCGCACGTTGGCCACCCGCAGGAGGTTCAGGAGGAAGTCCGGGGCTTGTTCGGCGGCGTTCAAATTGAAGCGTCCCAGCTCGTCGCGGATGGCGACGCTGACGCTGCCGTTTTCGAGCGGCATGCCGGCGGCCTCGCTGGCGCGCAAGAGCAGATAGACCTCCTCGATCTTCGACGGGCTTTTACCTGCCTCGGTCTGCTTGGCTAGCCAGTTCGGGTCCGGCAGGAAGGTGTAGCTGCCGGTGAACTGATGGTCGAGCTTCAAGAGCGTGATGGCGAGGTTGAGCCCGGCCTGCGCCAGCTGCAGGGCCCGGAAGCGGTCGACGTCCTTGCGGGAGATGGCCAGGTTGGAGGCGACGAGGTCGTGGAAGCTATAGGCCATCGTCGAGAGCAGGATCAGGATCGAGAGCACGATCAGGATGGCCAGGCCCTTGCGATCGCGCCGGCGCACCAGGATCATCGCAGCCCCCCTCGCTCCAGCGGCGGGTAGGGCGACGGCGGCGGCACCGAGGCGCCCGGCGGAACCTGGCCGGCCGGAACGGGCGGCGGCACTGGAGCGCCCGCGAAGGGGTTCTGCTGTTGCATCGTCCGGCGGGCGGGGTCGGCCGTGACGCGGATGGCGACGGTGACGGTGTCGTCGACGTCTCCGTGGTCGCCCCCGACGGTGTACTTCACGCGGACCAGTCTGGGGAGGCTCTTCTTGAGCGAGAAGTCCCAGGCCGAGTTCCACGTGGAGCCGTCGTGGTAGTCGAACTCCCACTTCTTCACCGCCGGCAAGAGTTCCTGGACGCCCTTGTCCTTGGGCGAGGAGTCGGTCAGGAAGTAGTACGGGTGAGCGAGGATGTAGTGCTCGTCCCGGGAGGTCTGGGCGAACTCCACCCAGGTGACCTGGCTGGCGGGGGCCTTCTCGGTGGACGGGATGGTGAAGGGGGCCGAGAGCGTGGTGAACGAGAGCTTGCGCCCCTCGCCCTTGAAGTTGGCCTTGCGGTTCGCCTGTTCGTAGGGGCTGATGCCCCCGACGGCGGTGATGAAGCTGCGGCGCAGGAAGATGATCCGCATGAAGACGTCGAAACGGCCCATGACGCGCGTCATCGAGCGGCTGGCGGTGGCGTAGCAGGCCCAGGTGGTGACGAGCAGGACGGAGAGGAGCGCGGAGGCGATCAGGAGCTCCAGGATGGTGAAGCCGCGGCGCGCACCCCTCACGGCTTCACCCTCTCGAGCTCGCGGTCGGGGATGTAGCTGATGACCTCCACGCGCCGCACGGGCTTGCGGCCCCAGGTGACCTCGACCTGCAGGCGGCGCAGGCCCGGCACGACAGGGACCAGCGGCTCCAGGGTCACTTTCTCGACGCGGTACTTCCAGCGGTAGCCGGGAAACTTCTCGAAGGCGCCGTCCTTGTAGTCGCCGATGCCGACGCCCGAGCGAGCGGTTCGCAGCTCCGTGAACTTCTCCTGGGCGAGGAAGCCGGCGATGACGGTCTCCTGGGCGACGCGGTACATCTCGACGGAGTGGAAGATGCTGGTGAGCAGCACGACCAGGCTGGAGCCCAGGATGCCGAGGGCGATCATGATCTCGAGCAGGGTGAAGCCGTTTCGCCTGGAGCGGCTCATACGGCGGTCTTGTTCAACTCGTAGATTGGCAAGAGCACCGCCAGCACGATGAATCCGACGGTGAAGCCCATGGCGACGATGATGACGGGCTCCAGAAGCGAGGTCAGCATCTCGATGGTGCTTTCGACTTCGCGGTCGTAGTCGTCCGCCAGCCGGATCAGCATGCGCTCGAGCTGGCCGCTCTTCTGGCCCGCGGAGATCATGTCGAGCACCATCGACGGGAAGAGGCCCGACTGTCGCAGCGGCTGGGCCAGGGAGGCGCCCTGGCTGACCGACTTCTTGGTCTGCTCGAGGGCCTCGGCGATGACGACGTTGACGACGACGTTCTGTACGATCTCCAAGGCCTGAAGGATCGGGACGCCGCTCTGCAGCAGGATGCCCAGAGTGCGGACGAAGCGGCTGATGGCGATCTTGTTGAAGAGGGTGCCGAAGACAGGCATCGCGAGCTTGAAGCCGTCCCAGGAGCGGGTTCCGGACTCGGTGCGGGTCCATCGGGAGAAGGCGGCGTAGGCCGCGACGAAAGCCGCGAGCACGGCCCACCAGTAGCCGGCGAGGAAGTCGCTGGTGCCGAGGAGGAGGGTGGTGGGAAGCGGCAGCTCCTTGTTGGCGGAGGTGAAGAGGATCGTGAGCTGGGGGACGATGTAGACGAGCAGAAAGGCGACGATGGCGGCGCCGACGAGCGTCATCAGAACGGGGTAGGCCAGGGCGGTGATGATCTTGCCCTTGAGGGCCTCGCGCTTGTCGAGGTAGTCGGCGAGCTGGAAGAGGATGTCCTCGAGTTTGCCGCTCTTCTCGCCGGCACGGACGGTGCTGACGAACATGGCGCTGAACATCTCGGGGAAGAGCGAGAGCGCGCCGGAGAGAGGGGAGCCCTCGCGGACCTTTTCGCGGACCTGGATGACGACCTCGCGCATCATCATGTGGTCGATCGACTCGCCGATGGAGGAGAGCGCCTCGATCACCGGGAAGCCGGCGGCCGTGAGGGTGGCGAGGTTGCGGGTGAAAACGGCGATCTCCTTGGCGGAGATGCGGTCGAAGAGGCCGGCGGTGGGGGAGGACCTGGAGCCAGCGGAGAGCTCGGTCGGGTAGAGGCCCATCCCGCGGAGCTTCTTGCGGGCGTCGTCCTCGGCGTCGGCGTCGATGACGCCGGAGGCCGGCTTGCCGGTGCGGTCGAGGGCCTTGTACTGGTAGACGGGCATGGGGGTCGCCGGCGCGCGGGCGTCAGGCCGCGGGCGGGTCCGGGCGCGGCGGGCGCGGGCTCACTCGATGACGTACTTGAGCGTGACGGGGCGCTGGTCCCGGATGACGGTCACCTCGACGTTGGTGCTGTTCTTGAAGATGTTGTAGAGCTGGAAGGCGCTCTGGACGTTGTCGATCTTCTGGCCGTTGACGAAGCGGAGGATGTCGCCGTTGGTCATGCCGACCTGGTCGATGAAGCTGCCGGGGCGGATGTTGGTGACGAGGAAGCCGGAGGGCTGGCCGCCATCGTAGTAAGGCTGGATGCGCATCGTGCCGAGGAGGCCGGCCAGGTCCTGGAGGTGTTTGTCCACTTCGCCTCGGGGGACCTTTCGAGTCTCGATGCTGTCGGGGACGGGGACCTCGGGCGGCGCGTTGAAGACC
>JACPRK010000160.1 GCA_016190005.1 Candidatus Wallbacteria bacterium
GGCCGGCCTGGCGTGGGGGCGCGGGGGCCGTAACGCGAGTTTGAGGGAGATCTCTCCGGGGCCGGCTTCCGCACTTTCGGAGTAAGGGGTTATCTGGTAGGAATGTCATCCCGATGTCCGACGTGTTGAGGCAGGTGCGCAGTCAGCTGACGAGCATGTTCGCGTCGGGGCTGCAGGCACTGGATCAGCAGGCGCTCTGGAAGCTGAGAGAGGCGCTCGAGGGGGGCGGGTTCCAAAGAAGTGTCGTGATGGTGGAGGAGCTGGCCACCCAGAAGGACGGACCTGGGCGGTTCAAGAGCTTCACGAAGCTCCTGTTGGCGATTCGGCAGCTGGAGCTGGCGATTACCCCGTTCCCCAAGCTGAAGGCGGGTAGCTTCATTCCAGTTTCGAGCCTGAAGGGATTCGCGATCCCGGCCAGCTACGCCGGGCAACCGGCCGAGGGTCTGAAGTCGTTCCTGGAGGAGAAACGGTACCGCGTCGAGGGGCAGTACCTGGTCGACGAGAAGGCCGATCCGGCCAAGCTGGGGCTGCCGGAGCTCGTGCCGATGCTGAGCCACTCGTTCTACCGCGAGGCGGCGATCGCGAAGCTCAAGACCCTGCCCGACGAGCGGCGCGAGCAGCTGGCGAACCGGCTTCTGGAGCTCAAGAACCGGCTGTTGCGTCGCGCCGGAGTTGCGCTGCTGGCCAGCCTGGGTGCCCGGATCTCCGCGATGAAAGTTCTCTTGCCGCTCCTGGCCGATCCCTCGGTCGGGCGCGACGTGCAGGCCTTCTTTCACTCGCTGGGCAGCCGAGCCGTGACGGCCCTGGGAAGCGTGGCCGATTCGCCAATCGACGGGGTGCGAGAGCAGGCCTGCAAGATGATGCGGCAGCTGGCCGATCCGCGAGGCGAGCCGGCCCTGAAGCGGCTAATCAACGACAAGGTGGCGTCGGTACGTTCCTGGGCAAAGCTGGCGCTTTTTGCCTCGATGGGTCGCGAGCCGACGCAGCTTCCGGCGCTCCTGGCCGACAAGGATGACGCGCTTCTGCGTATCTACGGCAAGGCGGAGCTGGTGCGCGCCAAGAAGCTGCCTCCGACACGGATGCTGGAAGAGCTGGGCGAAGGCGGCTGGCGCCATTTCAAGCTCAGCATCCCCGCCATCGCGGAGCTGGCTGAGGCCGACATGCTGCTCCGTTCGACCTTCACAAACTTCCTGTCGGGCGCCACGCGGGAGACTCGCCGGCAGGCCTTCGAGATGCTGCAGCACCTTCCGGACGATCGTTACCACTGGGTCTTCCGGATGGCCGCTGCCGATTGCGACCCGGACATCAGCCGCAAGGGCGTGGAGCTCTTGGCCCGCTCGGAGGGGTACGCCGCGCTGGAGGCCAACCTGGAGCTGGAGCCCGCGCTGACGCGGCCCGGACGCCTCACGGACGGCGAGAAGCAGTACGCGATGGAGCGTATCCTGCCGCACATCCCGGCCGTGGGCGACTGCCGCTTCGCGCCCTATCTCGCCGAGCTGATCCGTGAGCGCTGCGCCTTCGGCGTGGCCATCGAGTACACGTACAGCCTCCGCCCGATGCTGGTCGAGTACGGCGCGCCCTTCACGAGCGCCTTGCGAGAGCTGGAAAAGGACGCCAACCCGAACGTCTCGGGCGTCGCGCGGGAAGTGCACACGGAGATCGGGGCGAAGCTGTAGAGAGGCTCGACGCTCGAGGCTTGAGAAGTGAGGAGAGAGAAGATAGAAGGTGGAACTGGGAAGGTGGAGCATGGTAGGCGCGGGCTCGCGACTACGGCTTGCGGAAGCGTCTATCGCACCAACCTTCAAGCCCCACTCCTCGAGCCTCACTTCTCAAGCCTCAATCCTACGCGGGAGCTGATCGTTGACCCAGCTTGACAGACAAGCGTTGCTGGACGAGGTCTCGAACCTTGCGGACTGGCTGATGAAGTTGTCGCTGGACGGGGGGATCGCGATCGGGTCTGCGCACCTGGAAGAGCTGCGACAGATGGCAGCGCTGCCGGTGACGAGGTCGGTGCCGAAGATGGCCTCGTTACTGGACGAGCTGGGCGGCCTGCTCGCCGCCTACTCCTCGAGCCGGGACGCGCGCGAGCTCGAAGCGCTGATGGACAAGGTGCTCGACTGTTACTACTCGAGCCGCGCGGTGAAGACTTACCTGCAGGGCAAGTTCAGCGACCTGCCGGCGCTAGAGGAGCTGTTCGGAGCGGATCGTCCGGACCGCAAGGAGGAGCGCCTCCAAGGGCTCGAGGCGCTGGAAGTCGGGCTGGAGACTCGCCGGGTGGACCAGGAGCGGGTAGTGGACGTGAGCACCCTGGTCGACCTGGCGACCGGGCAGTTCCTCTCGGAGGAAGTGACCCGCCACGCGACCCCTACCCGGCCCTCGACCCGCCGCTCGCCCCGCCAAGGAAAGCTCACGGCCCAGACGTGCCTGGTCGCCCCCGGCTTCTCTCCCAGACGCGCTACCCTCCAGGGCGTTCAGGAGTCGGCGCTGGAGCGAGCCGATCTGGACCGCCTCGCAGCGTACGCCCGGCCGACCGTCGAGGCGCTCCACAAGGACTACCGCACCTTCCGCTCCAACTTCTTCGCCCCCGAGCGGATGCCGATCCTCATCAGCCCGAAAGGGTTTTACGCCGAGGAAGAGAGGATCTACCTGGTCGACAAGGCGGGCAATCTGCTCACGCTCTCGGAGCAGTCTGGAAACGGCTACCTCAGCGACCGCCTGGTAGCTCGGCTGGGCGGCGCCTCGATCGTCTTCGGGAATCTGCTGCCGGCCGGCGGTCAGATCGTGCTGGTGGTGCTGGGGGCCTTCAGCGCCGACGAGGGCGGGCAGATCAGCCGCTACGTGCGGGTGTAGGCGTTTGCAGCCGCGCTCGTTCGGGCGATTCGCCACTGGCGAAGCGGCCGGGGCTGACATAACGTTGACAGAGTATCGGGGCGGCTGATAGAGTTGCCGATTCCCCTCTCCAAGCCAACATCGACGACCCAGGAGCCCATCGCGATGAGCGCACCGGCCGCATTGCCGAAGAGACGGCGAAACGTCTACTACCTCGACACGCTCGAGGAGTTCCCGTACCAGACCGAGCGGAACATCTCCAAGGTCAAGCGGGTGTTCGTCAACCGCAACCTGAAGATGAAGAGCATCCGCATGATCGGTTTCGACATGGACCATACGCTGGCCATGTACAACAAGGTGATGATCGAGCAGCTCGCCTTCGACATGACCAAGCGGAAGATGGTCGAGGAGAAGAAGTACCCCACCGAGGTACAGGAGCTCAAGTACGACTCGGAGTTCGTGATCCGCGGGCTGGTCGTGGACAAGGTGCACGGCAACGTTCTGAAGCTGGACAAGCATCAGTACGTGGTGACGGTGCACCACGGCAAACAGACGCTCTCGCGCGAGATGCGCAAGATCATCTACACGAACAAGCGGCCGGACCTGGCCAACCCGGAGTTCTACTCGGTCGACACGCTCTTCTCGATTCCGGAGGTCGCCCTCTACGCGGAGATGATCTCGTCATTCGAAGTGGACGGGAAGATCTTCGGGAAGACGTACCAGGAGCTCTTCGACGACATCCGCTTCTGCATCGACAAGACGCACCGCGATGGCACGCTGAAGGCCCAGATCCTGGCCAACCCGGAGCTCTACTTCGTGAAGGACCCGAACATGGCGCTGTCGCTCGACAAGTTCATCCGGTCGGGCAAGGTGCTGTTCCTTCTCACCAACTCCAAGCTCGACTACACGGACGCCGTGATGAGCTACCTGCTCAACGGAGAGCTCGAGCAGTATCCGGACTGGAAGGACTACTTCGAGTTCATCCTGGTCGACAGCGGCAAGCCGGAGTTCTTCCTGAAGGGGACGCCGATGAAGCCGCTGATGACAAAGGACTACACTGCGCGCGACAAGCGGCTGGGCGTGAAGCGGGCGAAGATCTACGAGCGCGGCAGCTCGCAGCAGTTCGAAGAGGTCGCGGGCTTCAAGGGCGAGGAGGTGCTCTACGTCGGCGACCACACTTTCGGAGACATTCTGAGGTCGAAGAAATCGAGCGGCTGGCGAACGGCGATGGTGATCGAGGAGCTGGAGCGCGAAATCCAGGTCGCCGAGCGGGTCGCGGGCATGTACGACGAGCTCGATAAGGTCGAGGAGCTTCGCAACGAGCTCCGCTTCCAGTCGAACCTGGTCAGCGAGAAGATCGAGCAACTTCGCGAGACGAAGATGCAGGACTACGAGAAGAAGTCGGCCGAGGAGCTGATCGCGCTGGACCACGAGATGGAGCAGGCCAGCGAGAAACTCAACCGGCTGGAGCACCGCCTGACGCAGAACCTGATCAAGATCAAGGAGCTGCAGACGAAGGTCGACAAGGCCTTCAACCCATACTGGGGACCGCTCTTCAAGGCCGGCAAGGAGAACAGCCGCTTCGGCGACCAGGTCGAAGACTACGCCTGCATCTACACGAGCCGCTCCAGCAACTTCCTTCTCTACCCGTCGAACAAGTACTTCCAGACCATGCGCGAGTTGATGGCCCACGAGCGCGACTGAGGCGAGGCAAACCGGGACGGGGGGGCTCGACTCCAATCAGGGGCTCCGCCATCACGCATTCACGGATCTCTCGAAAGACCTTCTTGCCTCCTGGACTCAGCACGGGCTTGCGAATGGCCTCAGACCGGTTGTCATCGGGGGTCCAGGGGGCCGATGGTCCCCTGGTGGGAGCTCGAGGGCTAGGCCCTCGACAGGAATCAGTACAACTAGATTTCATGCCGGTTTTCAGGAGATCCATGCCTACGTGAGGCCAGGGCCCCCGACTCCAAGAACTCCCCCACTAACTCTCCCCTAGCCATGATCGACCCATCCATCGTCTCAGACCGACGGCGCCGATACCTGCAGCAGACCGGCCGCGCGGTGACGGTCCTCTTCTCGGCCCCGGTTGCCAGCCGCAACAGCGACGTGGAGTACGAGTACCGGCCGGACGCCGACTTCTACTATCTGACCGGGTTCAACGAGCCGGAGTCGGTTGCCGTCCTGAGCCCCGACGCAGACGGCTGGAGGTTCACGCTGTTCGTGCGGCCACGCGATCCGGCGCGCGAGGTGTGGGACGGCCTGCGGGCAGGCGTCGAAGGGGCATTGGCGCGCCACGGGGCCGACGTGGCCTACCCGATCGAGAAGCTGGACGAGGAGCTGCCGAAGCTTCTGGAGAACGTGCCGGAGATTTTCCACCGGCTGGGACGATCGGAGTCGGACGACGCGCGCGTGCACGCGGCCATCCGTCGGGCGCGCGCCCAGGTCAAGAGCTGCTTCACCTGGCCGACGACCTTCCGCGACCCATCGGAGTTGATCGCCGAGATGCGCCTGCTGAAGCAGGAAGCCGACCTGGGTTGCCTGCGCCGGGCCGTGGAGCTCACCTGCGAGGGCCATCGCGAGGCGATGCGAGCGGCGGCGCCGGGCCGCTGGGAGTACGAGGTCGAGGCCGTCATCGAGTTCACCTTCCGCCGCCGGGGAGCCGAGAGCTGGGGCTACCCCACCATCTGCGGCAGCGGCCCCAATTCCTGCATCCTCCACTACATCGAGAACTCGCGCCGCATGGAGGCCGGTGAGCTCCTGCTGGTCGACGCCGGCGCGGAGCTGGAGCTCTACACCGGCGACTGCACCCGCACTTTCCCGGTCGACGGTCGCTTCACACCGGAGCAGCGGGCCCTGTACGGCCTCTGCCTGGACGCCCAGAAGGAGGCGATCCGAGCCGCAGTGCCGGGCGCCCGCTTCGCTGACGTGCACCGGACTTCCGTGGAAGTCATCGTGCACGGCCTGGTCGAGCTGGGGCTGCTCGCGGGCCCCGTGGACGAGGCGATCGAGAAGGAGACCTACAAGTCGCTGTTCATGCACAAGACCAGTCACTGGCTAGGGATGGACGTCCACGACGCCGGCCGCTACCGGGACCAGGCCGGCGATTCGCGCCCGCTCGAGCCCGGGATGGTGCTGACCGTGGAGCCCGGGATCTACGTCGCGGCCCAGAGCGCCGGCATCGATCCGAAGTGGTGGAACATCGGCATCCGGATCGAGGACGACCTCCTGATCACCCCCTCCGGCAACGAGGTCCTCACGGCCGCGGTCCCCAAGGAGATCCCGGACGTGGAGCAGCTCTGCGCGCAACCCAGCGCGCTCCTGGACTGACTGTGGAGCCCAGAACCCAGGGCGGGACCCAGCCGCTGGCCGTTGCTGGGGCAGACCCCAGCTGGCCTGGCCCGAGCGTTATCGGGCTCTGGGGTCCCAGGTTCCTGCTGGTCGCGGCGGCGTTCGTCCTGCTCTTCGCGCGGCTGGGAGAGCGGGGCCTGCTCGAGACCAGCGAGGCGCGCTACGCCGAAACCGCCCGCGAGATGCGCCTCTCCGGCGACTGGATCACGCCCAGGTACTTCGGCGTGAAGCACTTCCACAAGCCGCCGCTCACCTACTGGATCACGGCGGCAGGCTACTCGCTTGCGGGTGTGAACGAGCTGGGAGCGCGTCTGTTCCTGGCCGTCGCCGGGATGGCGATTCTCATCCTCGTCTGGTACCTCGGACGGCTCTGGTGGGACGAGGCGACGGGACTGCTGGCCGCGGCAATCCTCCTGACCTCGCCACTCTTCACGGCGTTCGCCCGGCTGCTGACAACCGACCTCTACCTGACGCTGGCAACGGCCGCGGCCATCGCCGGCTTCGCGACGGGCCACACCGGCCGCCGGCCCGGGTACCTGGTGATGTGGGCGGCTATGGGAGCCGGGTTCCTGCTGAAGGGACCAGTAGCCCCAATACTGGTACTATTGAGCATCATCCCGTTCCTGGCCGTCCGCCGGGAGCTCGCACGTTGGCGGGAAATGTACCCATTCCGAGGTTTTGCGCTGATGCTCGCCATCGCCGCACCCTGGTTCGTCGCCGTCTGCCTCCGAAACCCGGGACTCTTCACGCAGCTCGTCTACTTCGAGACCTGGCAACGCGTCACCACCACCGTCCACGGCCGGCCTGGCCCCTGGTACTACTTCATCGGCGTGTTCCTGGCGGGTTTCTTCCCCTGGGTGCTGTTCGTGCCGGCGACGGTCCGGGGACTTCTCGACGCCCCCCGCCACGACCGGCCGGGCGCCGAGGCGCTCTGCGCGGCCTGGTTCGTGCTGCCGTTTCTGATGTTCTCGGCCAGCAAGTCGAAGCTGATCGCCTACATCCTCCCGCTGCTCCCGGCGGCGGCGCTCCTGGTGGCGCGCTGGTGCACGCGCGCGCTGAAGCAGCCCCCCCCGCGAATCGCGACCGTCCCCGTCGCTGCCGGCTCGGCCCTTTCGCTGGCGGGCGTGGCCTTCGCTCTGCACGTGGTGCAGCCCGCCGCCGTCGAGGCGATCGAGCTCCACCTGATGGCCTTCTACCCGGCGCTCGCCTTCCTGCTGCTGTGCGCACACCGGGCTGAACGCGCCCAGCGCGCCAGCCCCCTGCTCATGGGCGCCTTCGTTCTCGCGGCCGTCTTCCCGGCGCTGGTGGCGCCCTTCGCCGACGAGATGGAAGGCGACTTCAAGTCGTTTCGCCCCCTCGCAATGGCGATCCGCGAAAGCGCCCCTGCCACGGCGCCCGTGGTGCTCTGCCGTCTCGCAGCGACATCGGTTCCATTCTACCTCGGCCGGCCGGTCCACACCTTCGAGGCCGGCCTCGACCTCAAGTACGAGACGGACCGCTCGCGCCAGCAGGAGTGGCACACCGACGACATGGCCCGCCTGCTGAAGCTCCTGGAGGAACGGCCGGCGTTCGTGGTTGCCGACGACGAGACGCGCCTGCGCATCGACCGCGCCCGCTGGCCTGCCCGCCGCGAGAGGCTGCGCATCCTGGCCCGCTTCCGCCGCCACCTGCTCCTCACCAACCAGCCGCCGGCCGCGTCCGCGCAGCAGGTGCGCTGAACGCCGATCCGTGGTATATTCCCGGCGGTTCCCGGGGGTGCACCGGTTTCGACAGATCAGGGAGGTCCTGGGCTGCAATCCGAAGCTGACAGGGTGGCTTCGTAAAAAACCTGTCAAAAAAGTAACTGCTGACCACGAGTTGGCCCTGGCTGCCTAAGTGCGGCTACGCTCCCCGGCAAGTTAGCCCGTGACGGGTCGACGGAGCGCCATTCAAGACGGGCTCGGAGGTTGCCAACGCCTGTAGGCGACCTCGAGAGGAACAGGCTGGCCTGGAGGAAGGTGTGCTCGCGATACCCACCTCCGGGTGAGACCTCAAAGCGCGAGACATGATTGTAGAGGCTCTGGATTCAACTTTTCTGGACGGGAGTTCGACTCTCCCCACCTCCACTCGGACCTGAGGAAGCCGCCCGGAAGGGCGGCTTTCTCGTCCCACGGTAGCCGGCCACCGGGCACCCCAGGGCTCCACGCCAGAAAGCAGAAGACAGGGATGCGCGGCATGCGCTATCATCCCGCTCCCATGTCTACTCTCGAGCGGTTGTGCCCATACTGCAGCCGCAGGGCGAGATTCGAAGACCCGGAGCCCGGGGTGCCCCTGGCCTGCCCCGACTGCGGCGGGCGGCTCGATGCTACCGACGGCTCCGGGGAGCCCGCGACGCTCCCGGAGGTGCCCGGCTACGTACTGCACGAGGAATCGGCGCGCGGCGGCATGGGCGTCGTCTTCCGCGGAACGCACCGCAAGACGGGCCGCCCGGTTGCCCTGAAGTTTCTGCCCCCCGAAAAGGTGCGTGACGCGGATTCCGTCCGCCGCTTCGAGCGCGAGGCCGAAGCACTTGCGGCCTTGAACCACCCGGGGATCGTCCGGTTCCTGGAGCGCCTCGAGCTCGGCGACCGCCAGGTGCTGGTCATGGAATGGGTAGAAGGCGAGCCGCTCGATCGTCGCATCTCTTCGGGTCGCCTGGCTCCCCGGGAGATCTTCGCCATCGCGCTCGAGCTCCTCGACACGTTGGCCCACGCCCACGCCCGCGGCGTCATCCACCGCGACATCAAGCCGCAGAACATCCTGCTCACTCTGGGGGGCGCGGTCAAGCTGACCGACTTCGGCCTGGCCCACCTCGACGGCGGCGAGTTCCGGCGCCGCGCCCGCATCACCCGCAGCCAGTCGAACCTGGGCAGCGCCGACTACATGGCACCCGAACAGCGCCGCGACTCGAGCAGGGTCGACCACCGCGCCGACCTCTACTCGGCGGGCGTCGTCCTGTATGAAATGCTCACCGGCGAGCTGCCCGTGGGCCGTTTCTCCCCCCCCAGCACCCGGCCCGTCGACTGCTCGCCCGCTGTCGACGCCGTCGTCCTTCGTGCCCTCGAAGCCGATCCCGAGCGCCGCTTCGAATCCGCCCCTCAGATGCGCGACGCGCTGGCGGCCGCGTCCGGAATCGGCCTGACGACACCTGAAGCCCTCGACTCTTCAGACGACGCCGCTCCTCCCATGGTTTTCGTCCCCGGCGGCGAGTTCCGCATGGGCGATCCCTTGGCGGGCACGGAGCACACAGTGACGCTGGCGCCCTACCTCATCGACGCGTTCCCGGTGACCAACGGCCAGTACAGGCGGTTCGTCGAGTCGACCGGCCATCCGGAGCCCAGGTACTGGCTCGACGCCGGACAGACTGCCGTCGAGACTCATCCCCAGCTTCCCGTCGTCGGTGTGAGCTGGCACGACGCCCTGGCCTACGCGCGATGGGCCGGCAAGCGGCTCCCCACCGAAGCGGAGTGGGAGAAGGCGGCTCGCGGAACCGACGGCCGGCGTTACCCATGGGGCGACGCCCCCGAGCCCGGCCGCTGCAACTGCCGGGAGTCGGGCTCAGGCCGCCTGACCGCTTCCGGAGGCCGCTCTGAGGGTCCCAGCCCCTACGGCGCCGAGGACATGCTGGGCAACGTCCTGGAGTGGACGTCGTCCCTCGACGCCCCCTACCCCTATGCCGCCTCCGACGGCCGGGAGAACCCGGAGCTGCCGGGCAAGCGAGTCCTCAGGGGCGGCAGCTGGTACAGCCCCTTCGCTGAGCTGGCCGTCTGGAACCGTTACCCCGAACTGGCGGACCTGCGCATGCCGAACGTCGGCTTCCGCTGCGCCCGCACTCACGACCCGGAGAACTGATCCCCATGCTGCGCAGCGCGCTGCTCTACCTGTCCGAGCGTAAGGAGATCCAGAAGTGGATCATGGCCAACCCGCTGTCTCGAAAGTCGGCCCTACGATTCGTCGCGGGCGAGCACTGCGGGGACGCCGTGGAGGCCGCCCGGACGCTCGCGGCATCCAACATCTCGGCCACCATCGACTTCCTGGGCGAGAACGTCTCCCGCGAGAGCGAGGCGAGGGCGACGCTCGAAGAGTACCTGGGCCTTCTCGATCGGTTCGACTCCTCCGGCGTGGCGGCTCACGTCTCGATCAAGCTCACGGCCCTGGGCCTGGACATCTCGCAAGAGCTCTGCGAGGACGCCGTCGATCGCATCTGCGCGCGAGCGGCGGAGATCGGCTCCTTCGTCCGCATCGATATGGAGGGCTCCCGCTACACGCAAGCCACCATCGATGTCTTCAAGGGCGCGCTGTCGCGCCACGGCAACGTCGGCATGGCCATCCAGGCCTACTTGCACCGCACGGCCGAAGACGTCGAAACGCTCCTGCCGCTTGGTGGACGTTTCCGCCTGTGCAAAGGCGCCTACAAGGAACCCGCGTCAGTCGCCTTCCAAGCCAAGTCGGAGGTAGACGCCTCCTACGTGCGCCTGATGAAGCGGCTGATGACGAGCGGCAGCTACCACGCGCTGGCGACCCACGACCCCGCGATCCTCGACTCGGCGCGTTCGTTCGCGCGCGCGCAGTCGCTGCCACGGACCGGCTTCGAGTTCCAGATGCTCTACGGCATCCGCCGCGACATCCAGGCCGAGCTGGCTCGCGACTGGGCCATGCGCGTCTACATCCCCTACGGCACCAACTGGTACCCCTACCTGATGCGCCGCCTGGCCGAGCGCCCCGCGAACCTCTGGTTCGTGCTGAGCAATCTGTTCAGGTAGGTCGAACCCGACCGGGCCCAAGCTAGCCAAGAAGCGCGCCTGTTCCGGTTCACGAGCTCGCCGAAGGCCGGGTGCGCTCCACCAGCTCGAAGCTCGCGGCCCCCGTCGAACGCAAGACCCGCTCCCCTGCGGCGCCGGGGTCCGTCAACCGCAGCTCCAGCGTCGAGAGCCGGCTGTTGCGGCACCAGCGCGCCGAACCGTCCGTGTCGCGGTACTCGAGCATTGCTGTGACGGCCGGCAATCGAGCCTCCCCGGCCAGCCTGACTCCATCCGCCTCGGTCTCGAAGCTCCAAGCGTCGTCGCCGAACCTGGAAACCGCCGATGCAATTCGACGCAGGCCTGAGAAGCGGTACTCGCGCTCTCCGACAAACAGCACGAACGAAGACAGCGGACCCAGCCTGCGGCCACCCGCCGTTACGAAGGCCGAGATCGCGTCGAACGCCGCGTCCTCCGAGGCATCGAATCGGTTGCAGTGAGCCCAAGCCCATGTGTCGGCCATTCGCTCGCCCTCGATGTGCCCCAGCATCCCCGTGACAGCTTCGAACCGCAGCGTCTCCCTACCATACTGGACGGAGCCGCTGACTCTCGCATCCAGGAGGACTCCTTCGTAACTCGACTTGGCCACGCCAAGCAGGCGCATCAGAGCAGGCACGTGAGAGAAATGCCGGCCCTCGCCCGTCCGCGTTGAAGACAGACTGGCCCGCCCGGGCCCGCAGCTCGGAAGGGACCAGGTCAGGTCCCAGGAGAGCTGGCCGCTGCTCCCCAGCGCGTTTCCTGAATCCAAGTGCGCGTCTCCCAGGTGGAACACCTGCGGCCGCCCCAGGAAGCGGTCCAGATCCTCGCGCTGCGGCAAGATGAGGCAGTTTCCTGGAGACAGACGGTCCAGCGGCCAGCCGCGCTTCTCACTGACCACGCTTTCGCCGTCGAAGAAAACTCCCCAGACCGCGGCCTCTCGCGTCATCCCATCCAGCAGCGTGTAGCGAAACCAGAGCGCCCTGCCTGGCGCCATGTCGACCATCCCGAAGTAGGTCTCGTAGCGCGGCCCGAACCATTCGTGCACACGCCTGAAACCGCGGGGCAGGTCGGGCACTGGCACAGCCATGCGCGCCAGCCAGATCGTGACTGCCACTAAGGCGTCTCCAGCCGCGCAGGTCAGCCAGACAGCTCCTTGAGTAGCCGCCAACCCGAGGAACCCTGCCGTGCTCACCAGCTTGGCCGTCATCAGGGCCGCGTACGGCGCGTACAGGTGCGGCGCCCTCGCCGATACCGCTGCCAGCGCCGTGATGGTGGCCATCAGAGACAGCGAAAGGACCCACCAGAGATTCGATGCCGGCGCCGCGATTGTGCCGCGAAGCCCCAGCGCGTTGGCGAGCGTGGTGAGGAACGCGCCTGTCTGGTCCGGCGCCGCCAGGAAGGCCAGACCCACGATCGCGAAGACCCGTGACCAGGCTCCGACGACCGCGCTGTAGATCCTCATCGCATCCCCTTCAGGGCGCGCGGCACCTGGCGCAGCCGGCGTAGCCAGTCCCTGGAGTGGAGGAGCTCGACCACCGACTTCGCGAACTCGAGTCGCTCCGCACCGTACGGATACCAGCCGTCCTTGGCGCGCGTGGAGCCGTCGACGCTGATCTGCTTGGGGTGAACATAGTTGAAGAGACCCGCGTCGCCGTGGGTATAGCCATGGCCGGACAGGCCCGTACCGCCCCAGGGCATCTGCGGCGCCGCATGCGAGAAGAGAACGTCGTTCACCCAGACGTTTCCGGCCTTCAACCTTCGAGCAAGAACCTCGGCCCGGGCGACGTCGCGGCTCCAGATGCTGGCGCCCAGGCCATAGATGCAGTCGTTGGCAAGCCTCACGGCCTCGTCTTCGCCATCGAATGGCATCACCGGGACCACCGGGCCGAAGGTCTCTTCTCGCATGACCGACATCGAGTGGTCGACGCCGGCCAGCACCGTGGGCTCCAGGAAGTAGCCAGCCTCCGGCACGTCGGCCGGCCGACCGCCGCCCGTGACGACACGGGCCCCCCGCGCGACGGCGTCATCGAGTTGGCCGCGCACCTTTCCGAGCTGAACGGCGCTGATCAGCGGTCCGACCTCTGTTCGGGCGTCGGCGCCATTTCCGACCACCAGGGCGCGGCACGAATCGGCCAGGCGCTCGACGAACTCGTCGTGGATCCGGCGGTCCACGTAGACCCGCTCCACGGCCGAGCACCCCTGGCCGGTGTTCATGCAGGCGCCCCAGAGGACCCCGAGGGGCGCAGTCCGCAGGTCCGCGTCGGCCAGAACGATCGCCGCGTCCTTCCCGCCCAGCTCCATCGATACCGGAACGCCCCGGGTCGAGGCCACCGCGAGGATCCGATGGCCAGTCTCCACGCTTCCCGTGAACGCGATCTTGTCTACGTCGGCGTCCACCAGCGCGGAGCCGGTCTGCCCGTCGCCCGTGACGACATTGAGCACTCCGGGAGGCAACCCGGCCTCGGCAAAGAGGCGACCTTGCAGCAGTCCGGTGAATGGCGTCCACTCCGACGGTTTGAAGACGACCGTGTTGCCCGCCGCCAAGGCCTGCAACATCTCGCCCACCGGTATGGCAAGCGGGAAGTTCCACGGACTGATCAGCCCCACGACACCGTAAGGCTCCAGCAGCGCTCGGCACCGCTTGAGCAGAAACGTCGGCTGCGGCAGGAACAGCCGCCGTTCGCGCAACAGCTTCGCGGCGCGAGCCGGAATCCAGCAGGCCCACTCCAGCGCGGTGAGGACCTCGAAGAAACTCTCAACCAACGGCTA
>JACPRK010000161.1 GCA_016190005.1 Candidatus Wallbacteria bacterium
AAGTCGAGTTGCCCCTATTTCTCTCTCTATTTCTCTGTCCCCCCTGCTCTCCCGCCCCTATTTCTACACCCTTCCTGTTTCAGTACACTTGAGGGGTGGAGATGCCGAGACGGTTCGGTCGCTACGAGGTGACCGGGAAGATCGGGGGTGGAGGGATGGGGGTCGTGCTCCGGGCGCGCGATCCGAAGCTGGGGCGCGAGGTGGCCGTGAAGGTGGTGCCTTCGCACTTGCGCCACGAGCCGACGATCGAGGAGCGCTTCCGGCGCGAGGCGATGGCGCTGGCCCGGATCAGCCATCCGGCGATCGTGCGCGTCTACGACGCGGGTGTGGAGCAGGAGGAGTTTCTCTACTACGTCATGGAGCTCTTGCCGGGCGTGTCGCTCGAGACCCGCACGTGCCGGGCCGACGACCCGGTCCCCAAGCTGCCTCAACCGTTCAGCCGAAAAGAGTTTCTGGCTATATTCACTCCTATGGCGGAGGCGCTGTCGGTCATCCACGACGCCGGGCTCATCCACCGCGACGTGAAGCCGGCGAACATCATCGCCGGGATTCCCGAGCGAGGCGCGGTGCTGACGGACTTCGGCCTGGCGTGGATGGCAGGCGGGGCGCAGCTCACGCAAGAGGGGCTGATCGTCGGCACGGGGCGCTACATGGCGCCCGAGCAGATCCGAGGGGAGCCGGCCAATGCCGCGTGCGACATCTACGGCCTGGGCGCGACGATGTGGGAGTACATCACCTGCGTCGTGCCGTTCGCCGAGCTACGCGGCCAGGGACTGCTGCAGGGACGGCTGGTGGCGACGATGCCGGACGTCCGCACTCGGGTAGCGTCGGTTCCCGCGTCGGTCGCAGAGCTCGTGGCGCGCTCGGTCGCGCTCGATCCCGCGGACCGCTTCCCCAGCGCCCGGGCGCTGCACGAGGCGCTGGTGTCGGTCGCCAAGCCGGCTCCCACCCCGCGAGAGACGCCGCTCGGACGGCGCGTCTCGCAGTCCGGCGCCGTCGCCGCGCCGCCCGCGCCTTGGGCCCTCGCGCGCCGTGGACCGCTCCTGGCAGGCGCCGCAGTTGTCTTGCTTGCGACGGTCAGTCTTCTCACCAGTCGCCCGACCGCACCAGCTCCCGCCTCAGCCAGCCCGGCGCCCGCGATCGCTGGCGCCGCTCCGGTGACCGTGGAACCACCCGGTCCGGCACCATCCGGCACCGGCGACACGGGCAGCCCGGCTTTCGTCGTGCTCGCGCCGCCCGGTCCG
The DNA here is from genome assembly GCA_016190005.1 of Candidatus Wallbacteria bacterium. GTDB lineage: Bacteria > Muiribacteriota > UBA6191 > JACPRK01 > JACPRK01 > JACPRK01. Next base: position 1,245 of record JACPRK010000161.1, read on the forward strand.
CTGAGCGGGGCCGCCGCACTTGCCGCCTCGGGAGATTGCGTCCTGGCGCTCTGGGTTGCCACCAAGAAGCAGCTCGTGGCACGCCTCAGCATCGACGCAGGGCGAAGCTGGCGCGCGCCCGGAATCGACGGGCGGCTGCCTGCGGAGCTGGGACCGGAGCTCGCGCTGGCCTCGCTGGACGGGCGCTTCTACCTTCTCTTCATCGCGCTCGGCGGGCGCGAACCGGCTGCCCTCTACTGCACGTCGACCGACCTCGAGTGCCGCGAGTGGTCCTCCCCGGTCCGCGTGGGGGAGGCCGAGAACTACGCGACACGCCCTGCACTGTCCGTGGGGAAGGCGACAGGCGCGACACGCCTGCTGGCGCTCTGGAAGTCACCCGCCTCCCTGACGGCCGCCTGGAGCGATCCGTCCGGCCGCTGGTCCGCGCCGGCCAGCCTGGGCGCCACGCGCAAGCTGCGCAGCTACACCTCGTTCGTCGGCAACAACGAAGGGCTGGCGGTTTGGCAGGAGGAGGGCGAGGTGCGCATCCTGAGCGACGTCTATTTCTCGCGCTCGCCTGGCCCGGCCGCCGGCTGGTCGGGCCGGATGCCGCTCGAGTTGGACCAGGCGGGCCTCGACCGAGGATTCTTCACCAGCGCCGTCGACCCTCCCCACTTTCACCTTCAGTGGACGGAAAGGCCGCTGATGCCGGGCAGGCCGCTCTTCGTCGTCTCGAGCGGCGACGGCGGCAGGACCTGGACACATCCTCGCGCGGTCAGCGGCCGAGGCGACGAGGCGCGCGCAAACACCCTGGTGGCACGCGGCAAGCTGCTCTGGTCCGTCTGGGAATCGGCCACGCAGAACTGCTTCCTTGCCAGCTCGAGCGCCGACCGGGGCCTCACCTGGAGCACGCCGCTGCCGCTCACACGCAGGGGTAACCGGCAGCGTCTGCCTGGCCTTCTGGCACGCGAGGGCGAGGCGCTGGTGCTGCTGGTGGCGAAGGACGAGGCGACAACGGTGGTGAGGCTGAGGGCTGCCAGAGGCGCCCTGCCGGCAGCGGCGCGCTGAGGCCAACAGGGAGGCCCGGGAGGGGCAGCGGTACTCGGTCCTGCCGGAGGCGCTGCCTCCGAACCTCCGCCAACGGGCCTAAGGCCCTCCTCCGACAAGCCTGTCCTGAGCTTGCCGAAGGGCTCTGGACAGGCTCTGCCCCCCGATGTAGACGGATTTCAGAACGTCCGCAAGCGCGTACCGGGTCCAGGAGGCAAGAGGTCATTCGAAGGACCCGTGCGCGCGTGAGTGCCTGAACCCCCATTTCCTGCGACTATCGGTCCGTTCGGAGGTGCTCGGGCAGTTCAGACTCAAGTGATGCTTCGGATGCGCCGGCCAGGCGGAATCCTCACTTCTCCGGCTTCGACTTGCCCTTGTCCTTCTCCTTGTCGGGCTCCTTCTTGGGGGCACCTTCCCTGAGCGGCGCCAGCAGTTTCTCGATGCCGTCGGGGTAGGTCTCGTCCCGCTCCAGCTTGAGAAACCTGGGGCCGGCGGCGTAGTCGATCCGCACGCTGCGGAAGAGATCGCCCTCCTGGACGATGAGGTCGATACCGCGCGTCGAGAGGCTGCGTTCGACGGAGTCGTTGACGCGTTTGAGGCTGAATGCTCGACCGTCGACGGCGACCAGCTTCGCACCGTCGAAGAGGTGGGCCTTGTCGCCGGGTCCGCCAGGGACGACGCCCCAGACGCGCCCATCGTCGCCAGCGGAGAAGCCGAGCGAGCTGACCAGGTTGGTCCAGCCGCGCTTGCCCCAGCTGCGCTCGAAGTCCTTCAGCAGCTCGGAGCGTTTGGAGTCGTAGACCATCCGGTAGCCGGCCTTCTGGAGGAAGTCCGTCGGGAGCTCGGCCTGGGTTTCGCGCGTTCGCAGGCGCAGGAAGGCGGCCCAGTCCTTGTGGTGGACGCGGTCGAGCTCCCGAACGATCTCATCGAGATCGAAACCGACCACGCGCGTCCCCGACTTGGGCTCCAGCGCCTTCTTGCGCGCGAAGAAGGACTTGGTGAAGTCGGCGAGGCTCTTCTCGCCCAGGGTCTCCTGGCGGATGAGCGTGTCGATCTCCTGCCACATGAGCGCGCCTTCCTGGTAGTAGTCCTGGTTGCGGCGCAGGTTGCCCCAGCTGTCGGAGCGGCCCCGCAAGAGATACGAGGCCGCCGCGGTGTCTTCCAGCGGCCGCCACGTCCGGCCTCGCTGGCTCATCATCCGCTCGATGCCGAAGGCCAGCAGCTGGAGGAACTCGTCCTGGTCCTGTAGTCCGCAGCGAATCGGGATGATCCAGCTGAGGTACTGGGTCATGCCCTCGTAGACCCAGAGCAGCTCGGTCTGCTCGGGAGTGTTGAAGTCGGGCACGATCATCGCGCGCGGGCGGCGGTACTTGCCGCACCAGGCGTGCGCGAACTCGTGGCTGACCAGGTAGTCGAAGTCGCGTTTGCGAGTCTTCTCGTCGAGCAGCGACTCCTCGTCGGTGCAGGAGAGGCTGCTGTCCGTGTGCTCCAGGCCGATGCGCGGGAAGCTATTGGTGAGCACGACGAGCAGATCGTAGGAATCGTACGGATAGCCGCCCAGGTAAGCGCCGGTCTCCTCGATCATCGCGGTCAGCTTCTGCTTCAGGTCGTCCTCGAGCCGCAGGTTGGTGTCGATGTCGGACATCAGGTGCAAGCGGTGGGGAGGAGCGTTCTTGGCCGCCAGCGTCACGGTCCGCAGGTACTGGCCGCAGAGCATCGGCCGGTCGAGCAGCGTCTGGTAGTCGGCGGGCTCGAACGTGATGGTGTCGCCCTTCTTGGAGCGCGTTCGCATCGCCGTCCCGTGGGCCCACCCGGGCGGCAGCGTGACGCTGACGGTGGCCATGACGGAGGCCGCAGGCACGCCGGCCGGGTAGACGGTGATGGCGTTCCAGTTGACGATCCCCATGGTCGGATTGCCGTAACAGTCGACGCCGTCGGAGTTCTCGGTCGGCTGGTTGCAGATGTAGCGCAGTGCGATCCGGATGCGCCGGACGCCGGGTGGCACGTCGACGCGGAAGTGATGGCGCTCGACGGAATCGCGCGCCCAGTGGAGAGGTTTGCCAGCGAGATCGGTCACCTCGAATCCGGCGAGGTTGGAGAGCTGGCGCGTGGGCGCGTGCGTGCCCGGAATCCACTCGGGGTAGCGCACGACGGTGACGGGCGAGGTCACGTCCATCAGGATGGTGCTGGACAGGAGCCGGCGCGGCAGATCGGTCGCGTCGACGGCCATCGACAGGCCGACCGTGCGTGGCGCCGAGGTGGCCTGAGCGGTGCCGGCCAAGAGGAGGAACAGGAGGGCGGCGATGACGTGCTTTCGATTCATGATGTTTGCAGGTGAGCGCACATCCGGCGCTCGATAGGCGTCGTTCGGCCGGCGCGCCCTGACCCGGCGCGGGACGGTGGAGGAAGCATAGGGGCGCTGCCCCGGCCGAAACAACTGGAACATGTGGGGTGCCGGCCCGGTAGAGTGTAGCGGGAGGAATAACACATGATCCGCCTCGCTTCTCTTTCCCTGCCCGTCGTTCTGCTGGTACCCGCGCTTGCCTGGGCCCAGGCGCCCGACACCTCCGACCTCAGGGCCGTCGATTCCGCGCCCGCGGTGGCGGTGCAGGCGACCTCTGCTTTCGGGCCCGGAGCGCCCGTCGCTCTCTACGAGCTACTCGACGAGGCAGGCTCGCCGAAGGGCCAGTCGGACCTGGCGCGCTTCTATCAGAGCTACGTCGACGACTACCGCGCCGCGCGCGGGAAGCTCGAAGGCAAGCCGCGTCTGGCGCAGTCCAAGGAGACCTTCGAGAGCTTCCTGGGCGAGACGTCGTGGACCGCGAGCGCCTGCCGGGATACTGTCGAGACTTCGCTCAGGTGGTTGCAGGGTCGCCGAGCGATCACGAGCTCGCCGCAGGAGCAGAAGGCTTATGACGCGATGACCCTCGAGCTGATCCGAGACGTGGCAGAGCGAGCGTCGGCAGCAGGTCGCCCAGGGCTGGCCAAGGCCCTGGCGTCCGGGTACGCGCCGCAACAGGGCTGGAGCATCCGGGAGCTCGCCAAGCAAGGGGTCGAGATCTGGGATTACGACCTGGCGGCGTTCCGACTGATGGAGTGGATCGACCGGCGCGACACGATCCTCTCGAGTCCGGAGCTGGCCAAGCTTCTCAACGCCCCGCCCGATCCGGCGGCCGCCCGCATTCCGCAGAAGGAGCTCGAGCGGGACCTGACCACGCTGGGGGACGCCGCCTGGGGCAACGACGCCCGCTCGACGGCGGCGCTCGAGGCGCGGGGCCGGCTGTCGAAGGCGCTCTCGGAGCTCAAGTCGGCAGGGGCCGAGCGCGACACCGCCCTGGCCTCGCTGGCCTCGATGCTGGGAGTGCGGTCGATCAACACGTCGCCCGATCTCCAGCGTCTGGCGCGACGCTACCTGCGTGCCCATCGAGGCGATCCGCAGGCCAGCGCCCGCTTGCACGCCGCGCTGACGCGATACTCCGCGGCGCTGGCCTCCGAGGACGCCGCGCTCCGCCGCTATCGCCAGACGGCCGCCCAGATCCGCTTCGAGCTGGGGCTCGGCTCCAAGGCGATGTCCGCCTCGTCCACCTCGGCCACGCAGCCGGCGACTGGCGACGCCTTCGATAACATCGACCCGGGCAGCATCCCGTCGCGGCTGCGCAAGGAGCTCTACAAGGCCGACCTTTCGGCCTCGCTCAAGCTGCTCGACATGGACGTTGCAACAGGAGTCGGTCTATCCGCCAAGTACAAGTGGCAGATCGACGGCAACCTGGAAGACCAGTACGCGACGCGCATCGACACGTGGGAGTTCGGCACCAACCTGCGCATCGGCGACATGATCCGCGACATCATCGACCTGCCTCTTGGCATCAACATCAGCGCCAACGAGAAGATCGTGCTGGCCCGGCAGTTCAAGTCGAAGATGAAGGCTGCGACGGCAATCCCGAAGACGCCGCTGGCGCTGCCGCTGACGGCCGAGCGCGCCCGCAAGATGGAGATGGGCGACTTCTGGAGTCTGCCTGCGGACCTATCGTTCGCGACCGGTATCGGCACCGGCTACGCTCTCGGACCGGTTTCGACCGGCGCCGGCGCCAACTACGTCGTGAGCGGCCGCTTCCGCATCAACATCTTCAAGACCGATCCCGACCACGTGCGCATTCGCATCACCGGCAACCGGGGCTGGGGACCAGGCGTCAGCGCCGACGTCAACGCGGGCGGCCTCGAGATCGTCGGCATCAGCTTCCTGAACCGGCTCATCAAGCGCACGCTCGACCTCCACGTCTTCAGCGTCGGCTGGAACTGGAGCAAGGGCACCGGGTTCAGCGGCGACTACATCTTCGATCTCCGGGACGCCGCCGCTTCGCGCGCCTACGAGAAGGTGCTCAAGGGAAGCCTCAAGTCGGGCCCGGCCCTGGCCGCAAACGCCATCATCCGGGCGCACAAGCTGGACGACATCATCATGAACGACCTGCGGCCCGCCGAGGAGATCTTCCACGAGGACCGCTCGCTGGAGCCCGGCCGGCGGCGCGTCGACCGCGTATTCAAGGGGATGAACCGCTACACCGCCGCCAGCCGCAACTTCCGCATCGGCACGAAGCTGATGCGCTTCGACACGCACTCGAGCTGGGTCGAGAACCACCTCCGCGTCTTCGACGCCGAGGAAGAGACGCACGACTACTACTTCCCCGTCCTCTCGTTCCGCAGCAACTGGAACTTCCTGTTCGGCCTCTTCAAGGAAGACAACGAGCAGAGCATGTACGCGCTCCTGCCGGAAGGCAGCGCGCCACCCTCGCCGGAAGAGACCGACGCCATCATGGTCGCCGAGGCGCCGGAGCCCGAGGCCGTGCGCGACCTGGTCTTTTCGCAGACGATCCAGGACAAGTCCGCGCGCAAGGGCGAGATGAACGCCTACCGCAAGGCGCTGGAGCGCGCCATGGGTCCGAAGCTCTCCGCGGAGCTCGACTTCGACAACTTCCCGGCCGGCGCCGCGGACAAGTTCAACGCGCAGCTCACGTTCTCGGTGCACGGGCCGACGCTGGAGCGGTTGCTCGACCCGGCGCGCACGTCCGACGACAAGGTCTGGGAGGCCGTCGCTCGGCTGATCCCCGACTTCGATCTCCCGAGCTCGGCGCCCGCGCGTGCCGATGGCCCGGCGACCAAGCCCTGGGGCTACTACGTCTGGCTTCCCTCTCGGCAGAAGGCCTACGACGTTTGCGAGCAAGAGTGGGGGGCCCACGGCTGGAACGGCCTCGAGGGTCTGATGGACGACTTCTTGAAAATGCGCCTCACGGGAGCGCTGCCGGAGAAGACCGTCGCACTGATGAAGCTCGGCAAGGAGCGGCTGTTCCGTTTGATCGGGCTGCGGCTGCTGATCGAGATGGCGCAGGACATCGAGTTGGAGGAAGCCTTCTACGTCGCCGTCGCCGTGCGCGCCAAGGACCGCCCCGATTACGCCGCCACGCTGGGCGAGGACCGCTTCAAGGACCTCTACGCCATCATCAACGAGGCGCTCTGCCACCAGCTGGCCCGCATCCTCTACCACCTCGCTAGCGAAGTCCAGAGCCGCGACGCTATCGCCGAGCAGCTGGAGCTGGGGAGTAGTGAGTAGCGAGTAGTGAGTAGCGACTGGAAGGGCATCTACA
>JACPRK010000137.1 GCA_016190005.1 Candidatus Wallbacteria bacterium
CGCCGCGGCGACCGCTGCCAGGTCCGATATCGCCAAAGTCGGATTATCCGGCGACTCCAGATAGACGGCGACCACCCGAGGATTCGCGTCGAGGCAGCGCTCCACTTCAGCGGCCTTGGTCACGTCCACCCAGTGCACCTTCACGCCGAACCGCGCCTCCAGCGTGCGCAGCAGGCTGTCGGTGCAGCCGTAGACGTTGCCTGCGATCAGCTCGTCGCCGGTCCTCACCAGCGCCATCAGCACCGAGCTGATCGCCGCCATGCCGCTCGCGCACGCCAGCACGCCGATGGTGGGCGTCCGCTCGTCGGCGGCCAGCGCGCTGTCGATGATGTGCTGGCACTCCAGCTGGAACAGCACCCGCTCCAGGTGCTCCGTCGTCGGGTTCCCGAGCCGGGTGTAGATGCGCGCGAACGGCTTCTCGCCGCTCTTAGACACGCCCAGGAATCGCGCGGCGCCGTCGTCGACGCTGTGGAACGGAAAGGTCGACGTCTGGTGGATGGGCGGCAACCCCTTTCCGGCCGCCAACGCGTGAAACCTCCCGGCCGCCAGCTGCAGCTCTGCCGTGGCGGCGTACTTTCGCTTTCTCTCGAGCCAGGCGTCGTACCAGGCATGGTGTGACAAGGCGTCCCTCCTCGTTTGAGCCGCGATTGCCGCAAGTCCGCTGCCAGCGACGCCCGGCCCCTTTCCCGCGCGGGCCTGATACCCTCTTTCCGGGGCGTCCGCGACCGCCACGCCCTCCAATACTCCGGCCGTGAACTCCGCCAGAACCGCCCAGCTCTCCTCGAATCCAGCCGGTGCCTCGCGCGCCCCGGCCGAATCCGGCGGCCGCGTCGTGACGCTCGGCCTCTTCGCCATGGCCGTGTTGGCCGGCTGTTCCCCCGAGAGAACCGGGGCCGCCAAAGAGCTGCTCCGCGCCGGCCCGGCCAAGATCGCCTCCACGGTCGAGGCCTCCTGCGTCCTGGTACCCCGCTCCGAGAAGTGGGTGGCGGCCCCCTTTCCCGCCGTCATCGAGTGGCTGGCCCCCGAGGGCAGCCTGGTGAAGAAGGGCGAGCCGGTCTTCCGCCTGGATGCCTCCGAAAACCGCCGCCTTCTTGCCGAAAAGGAGCGCGAGCGGGAGCTGGCCGTTCTGGATCGCCAGGTGAAGGACCTGGAGCTCGACCAGGAAGAGTACGGTCTGAAGAACCGGCTGGAGTTCGGGCGCGGAGATCTGTCCGTGCTCGAAATCCAGCACGAGCAGCTCGTGCACGGCGCCGACGCCGCCGAGCTGGTCCGCCTGGAGCTGGCCCGCGCCAACTCTCGCCGCGCGCTGGCGAACCTCCTGGCCGCGCGGCGCGAGAAGCAACCGTTTGCGGCGAAGGGTTTCGTTTCAGCCGACGAAATGTCCACGCTGGCGGTCGACATCGCCCGGGAGGAGATTGCCGGCCGCGTGCTCGAGCTGGAAGACCGGATGGCGCGCCGGGGTGGCAAGCCCGAGGAGATCGTCGCTGCGGCGCGAGAAGTAGCGCTGTCGAAGAGCGCGCTCCAGCTCGTGAGCGTGCGCGTCGAGACCTTCCAGGGGCGTCGCCGCGAGAACGCCGAGGAGCTGTCCACGAAGCTGGCCGGGCTCGACGCGGAGATTGCGCACCGCAAGGGGCTCTTGGCTCAGGCCGTGGCCACAGCTCCGCTCGACGGCGTACTGATTTACGGCGAGACGCACCTGGGCGGCGCCCGCGAGGAGAAGGTCCGGGCCGGCGCCCGCACGCACCAGGGCCGGCCGGTCGTGCAGGTCGCCCAGCCGGGCGAGCTCGATCTGGAGCTGGTGCTGGCCCATCGGGACGCGCTGACGGTGCGCCCCGGGCAGCCGGTCACCTTCGAGCTGGCCGCTTACCCGGGGAAGCGCTACTCCGCCCGCATCGTCAAGCTCCGCCAGGCGCTTTCGGGCACGCAGACGGAGCGCTGGATCTTCCCGGTGGTGCCGACACTGAACGCCACGGCAGAGGTGCTCGAGCGTGACCCGCTCCTGCGGCTGGGGATGACCTGCCGCTCGAGGATCGCGCTGGAGCCTCGCGACGTCGCCCTTTCGATCCCGGCTGCGGCGGTGAGCGGCGGGCGCGTTCAGCTGGCCAGCGGCCAGTGGCGCGCGATCGAGACCGGCATCCAGGACCTGGACCGGATCGAGGTGGTGCGCGGCCTGGCTGCCGGTGAGCTGCTGCGGCCACAGCAAGCGGCCGGCGATGCGCAGCTCGCCTCTCCCAGGCGCGTTCGGGTCCGCCGCGGACGGCTCAGGGTCACGAGCGACGCCAGCGGCCAGCTCGAGGCGGTCACGGTGCGGGACGTGATCGTGCGGGAGCTCGACGGGCAGGCGAAGGTACTTTGGGTGGCTCGGGACGGGGCGGCTGTGAAGCGGGGCGAGGTCATCGCTCGGCTGGAGGAGCAGGCGTTTCGGGATGCGCTTGCGGAGAAGAAGCTGGAGCTGGAGACGACCGAGAAGGAGCGTGCCGTGCAGCTTGCCGGGGCGAGGGCTCAGGCCGAGAAGCTCGGGGCCGAGCTGGCAGTGGCGCGGCAGGACCTGGAGCTGGCCACGCTCGAGCACGCGCTGACCGAGCGCGGCAAGTCTCCTCGCGAGCGGGCGGACCTCGAGCACGACCTGGCCCTGGCCTCGCTCGATCTGGAGGCTGCACAATCGCGTCTTGCGGTCACACTCGAGCTTGCGGCCAAGGGGCACGCGGCAGCCTCCGAAGTGAAGGAGCTGACGGCCAAGCGGGATGTGGCGGCCGCGGCCCACGGGCTGGCGCAAGTGAAGGTCGATCTTGCCCGGGCGGGCGCGACGCGAGCCGAGCGCAAGAAGGCCGCGCTGCGGGTGGAGAAGGCCCGCTTGAGCGTGGAGCTGGCGCGCCAGAAGCTCGAGACCGATGCGAAGACTTCGCGGCTGGCGCTTTCGCGGATCGACCTCAAGCTCGCAGGACTGAGGCGAGAGGTGGACCGGCGAGCGTCGATGATGGCCAGCGCGACGGTGACGGCGCCGGCCAGCGGGACGGTGGTGCTGCTGGAGCACTGGGGCAGCTCCGGGCTGCAGAAGACGGCGATCGGGGATTCGATCTCGGAGGGCGTGCCGTTCCTTCAGGTGGCCGATCTCTCGGAGTTCCGGGTCGTGGCGACCGTTTCGGAGGGGGCGATAGCCGGCGTGAAGCCCTCTCTGGCGGCGCAGTTCTGGCACGTGCAGTCGCCCGGGCAGCGTTACGACGCCCGCGTGGAGCGGGTGGCACCAATCGCGACGGAGCGGCGGCGCTTCTTCGGGTTCTTCTCCGGGGACCGGGTGTTCGAGGTGGCACTCTCGACCCGCGCGACGAGCCTCAAGTTCCAGCCCGGGATGACGGTGGCCTGCGAGATCGAGACCGACGTTCTCGACGCCGCGCTCCTGGTGCCCTCGGAGGCGGTCTTCGCCGGCCCGGAGGGCAGCTTCGTGCGGCTGGCAGGGGGCGTTGCCAGGCCGGTCACGGTGATTGCCGTTGGGAAAGGCGAGGCTGCCGTGACGGGAGAGCTCTCGGAGGACACGGAGCTGGAGGCGCCGGCGCCGGAGGACGGCGCGTGAACCGGGCACCGGCCGTGCGGGCGCAGGGGCTGGTCCGCTCCTTCGAGCAGGCGGGGGGCACCCTGCGGGCACTTGCGGGAGTGTCCTTGACCGTGGAAGCCGGCGAGTTCGTGAGCATCATGGGGCCCTCGGGCTCCGGCAAGTCGACGTTGCTCTACTGTCTGGGGTGTCTGGATCGGCCGACGGCTGGGACGATCGAGCTCGGCGGGGAGCCGGTGGAAGAGCTCGACGACCGGTCGCTCTCGGCGCTGCGGAACCGGCGGATCGGGTTCGTGTTCCAGTCGTTCAACCTGCTTCCAACGTCGACGCTGGCCGACAACGTGGGACTTCCGATGGTCTACGCGGGGCTCTCGCGCGCGCGGCGCCGGGAGCGCGCAGCGCGGCTGCTCGAGGCGGTGGGGCTGGGCAAGAGGCTCGACGACTACCCGACGCAGCTTTCGGGCGGCCAGGCCCAGCGCGTGGCGATCGCGCGGGCGCTGGCCAACGGCCCGGCGGTGCTCCTGGCCGACGAGCCGACGGGCAACCTGGACAGCCACACGGGCCGCGAGGTGATGCGGCTGTTCGGCGAGCTCAACCGGCTTGGGCTGACGATCCTGATGGTGACGCACGACCCGCAGATCGCGCGGCACTCGGGCCGGATCGTCCGGGTGATGGACGGGGCGATCCTCGAGGACGTGCCGGTGCCGGACCCGATCCGGGAGGAAGGTTCGGAGGAGTCGAAGCGTCTTCTGGAGCTCTTGAGTCACTTCGGATCCGGAGGGCCGTCCGAATGATCCGGACCGCCTACGCGGCGCAGCTCGTCTCCATCGGGGTGCACGGGATCGCCCTGCACAAGCTCAGATCGCTGCTCACGATGCTCGGCATCATCTTCGGCGTGGCGGCGGTGATCGCGATGCTGGCCATCGGGGAGGGCGCCCGACAGGCGACGCTCAGGCAGATCGAGGCGTACGGGGCCGACACGCTCTACGTCCGCGCCGCGAAGGTCATCGGTGACCAGCTCCGAGATGCCAAGCGGGCCGGCAGCGCCGGCCTCTCGCTGGCCGACGCCGCGCACCTGCGCGCGGCCTTCCCGTTCGTGCTGGACGTGGCGCCGCAGGCGACCGTCGACGAGAAGGTCGTCTACGCCTCGCGCGAGCCGAAGGCGACGGTGGTGGGCATCGACCCGGCCTACCACCGCTTGACCAAGCAGCTCCCCGATGCCGGCCGGCTGCTGACGCAGTCCGACGTCGACGGCGCCCGGCGGGTGGCCGTCCTTGGCCCCTCGGTGGCACGCGCGCTGTTCCTGCACGAGCCGCCGCTGGGTAGGGCCGTGCGGATCGGGGCCGATCAGTTCGAGGTGGTCGGCGTGCTCGCCGGCCGCGCGGGCGCCGCAAAGGCCGCGGAGGGCGGCGTGCAGATCCGCACGCGCGAGGTCGCTCGGGACGTCTACATCCCCATCACCGCCGCGCTGGAGGCCTTCCCGCGCATCCGAGACGCAGCCGACTCCGAAAAGGACCCGACCTACCACCGCGTACGCGAGATGATCGTTCGGGTCGGCGGCACCGAGCTGCTGGAGCCCGCGCGCCGGGCCTTGACGAAGTCACTGGCCCGGCGTCACCGGGGCCGCCAGGACTTCGAAGTGATCGTGCCGCTGGAGATCCTGGAACAGAGTCGAAAGACCCAGGACATCTTCAACCTCGTGATGGCCCTCATCGCCAGCCTCTCCTTGCTGGTCGGCGGGATCGGCATCATGAACATCATGCTGGCCAGCGTCACCGAACGCACGCGCGAGATCGGAATCCGTCGCTCCCTGGGCGCCAGCCAGCAGGACATCATGGGGCAGTTCCTCGTGGAAGCCACGCTCATCAGCGCGGCCGGGGGACTGCTCGGCATCCTGGGCGGCTTCGCCATCTCACAGTCCGTGCACCTGGCGCTCGGTTGGGAGACGCGTATCACGCCGCTCTCGATCGTGCTGGCGGCAGGTGTCTCGTGCGCCGTCGGGCTGATCTTCGGCTTCTTCCCCGCGCGCCACGCTGCCCGGATGGACCCGATCACGGCGTTGAGGTACGAATGATGAACCAAGCTTCCACGGTCCACACCACGCTGGCGCTCCTGCTGCCGCTTGCCCTCGCGCCCGGTGCCGCGCGGGCCGAGACGCTCGCGCAGTGTCTGACAACGGGCATCCAGGAGGGCCGGACCGCGCGCGGCCTCCGGGAAGAGCTGGGCCGCCAGCGCGCCGCGCTCGGAAGCGCGCGCTCCGAGTTCGATCCGCGCTTCACGGTCAGCCGGGACACCACCGATCGCAGCGTGGTGCAGGTCTCCGATCGATTCGCCAGCCAAACGGCCGTCAACGCCACCGTCACGGAGGACGGCACTGGGGGCCGCTCTGAGCTGGTGAACCTCTCGCAGTCGCTTTTCGTCCACAACGCCATCGAGCTGGTCCGTGCCCGCGCGGCGTGGGCCATCGCGCAGCTCGAGTACGAGCTGGGTCTCGAGGAGTACAAGTTCTCGGTGGTGCGCAAGTTCTACGACGCCTTGCGGAGCCGGGAACGGGTCAAGACGCTCGAGGAGTCGGTGGAGCGATGGAGTCGGGCGCTCACCTTCGCCGAGGTGAAGTTCAAGCTCGGCGCCTCGAGCAAGATCGACGTGCTCAATACGCGAGTCAACCAGGGCAACGCGCAGACGGCGCTCCTTGCAGAGCAGCAGGCCCTGGCCGGAGCCGCAGACGAGCTGGCCGATCTGATCGGCGTCGAGATGACGCGTGGCCTGACGCTGGAAGAACCGATCGACTTCTCCAAGCTGTCGACGGCGCCGGCCGGCTGGGTGCGCCGGGAGACCCGTATTGCCCGGGTCCGGCTCGACCTGGCGCGCGCCAATCTCCGCGACGCCCGACAGCGCTCCCGGCCCGACATCCGCCTGGACACCAGCTACCGCAGCTTCGCCAACAGCGCCTTCGTGCTGAACAACGTGGTGGTCCGCCCATCCGATTCGGAGATCGTCGGCGCCGTCACGTACAACTTCCAGCTGGGCAAGCGCTCGGCCGATTTCGATCTCGACCGGCTCAAGCACGACCTGGAGAGCGCCCGTCTGGCGCTGGAGCAGCGGCAAGTCACCGTGGAGCGTGAGAAACGGGACATCCTGAGGTCGCTGGCGCTCAAGGAGCGGGCGATCGCCACAGCGCGGGAGAGCCTCGACATGGCGCGCGAGAGCTACGAGTTCAGTCTCGACGCCTTCCAGAAGGGCATCCTGAGCAGCCTCGATCTGCGCGATTCGCAGGACAAGCTGACGCAGGCTCGGGACAGCTACACGTCGCTGCTCATCGACTACAAGGTCGCAAGGCAACAGTTCGTCAAGGTGATGGGCGGGACGCTCGGGGAGGCGCCGGCGAAGTGAGACAGTGGCTCCTTTGGCTCCTCATTGCGGCCGTCCTCGGCGGCGCGGCGCTGGCCTGGAAGCGCCCGCAGACAGTTTCCGCCCCCCCCACGGCACTCGGCTTCGAGCCCGCCGCCGGTGACCACGTGCTCCAGGTCGAGGCCGACGGCCTGGTCGCCTCCGAGCTCGAGCAGGACGTCGTCGTACCTCCCGGGTTGGCCCAGCCCACCATCGAGTCGCTGCTCGACCAGGGGACACAGGTGAAGAAGGGCGCCGTGGTGGCGACGCTGTCGACCTACGAGGCTCGGCTGCAGCTGATCGCGGCACGGGCGGCCCTGTCGGGAAAGCAGGCAGAGCTCGCCAAGCAAGAGCGAGAGGACGCCGTGAAGGTGGCCGAGCTGGCCGACACCCTCCGCCAGAAGCAGGCCCGGCTCGATGCCGCTCGGGCCTTGGCCGCCCTGGCGAGCAAGGGGCCGGACCCCCTGCAGGTGGACAAGCTCGAGCTGCGGCTGCGCTCGGCGCGGCGGGAGCTGTCGGACCTGAAGCGTAAGGCGGGCGTGCAGGCCGCATTGAAGGGGAGGGGGTTCGCCAGTGGACTGAAGGCGCGCGAAGCCTCCGATGCCGCGCAGCGCAAGCGCAAGGAGATCGCCAAGGATGAGAACCTCCTGGCCAAGGAGCGCGAAGGTGCGACCGCCGAAGAGCGTCGAAAGCTCGCCCTGGCAGTCGAGGCGCTCGCCAAGGAGGTGGCGCTGGCCACCAAGGACCTCGAGGAACGCAGCGCCGTGCTCGGGCTGGAGCGCGAGAAGAAGAAGCTCGAGATCCGCTCAAAGGAAGAGCTGCTGGCCCAGAAAGAGCGCGCCATCGCCAGCGCGCGGTTGCTGGCGCCGATCGACGGGACCGTGATCCACAAGTCCAATTTCTGGAGCGACCAGCCCCACCAGGTCGGCAGCCAGGTGTGGGAGGGGGTGGCCATCCTCTCGGTGGCGAAGATGGGGCGCCCCAGGGCGCTCGTGATGGTCGGTGAACGGGCGATCGATCTCGTCAAGGAAGGGCAACCCGCGGTGTTGCGTGTCTCTGCCGAGCCTGGCACGGCGCACCCGGGCAAGGTCCTGTCCGTCAGCCGGGTCAGCCGCTCACGCGAGGCCTCCGACGCCGCCGGCGCGAAGGACTTCGAGGTGACCGTCGCCTTCGGCGGTGAAGCCCGCCATCTCAAACCAAATCTGCCGGTGGAAGCCACGATCGAGGTCGGACGGCTCACGGGAGTCTATCGCGTGCCCAAGGAGGCAGTCTTCGAGGATCAGAAGTCGCGCGCGCTCACCGTGCACGCCGCAGGCATCGCCGAGCCGCTGCCCGTCACGGCTTCGGGTGAGGACCAGGACTGGTACTACCTGCAGTCTGGGCTGCCGCCGGCCGCCAGGCTGACCTTTGAATGAGGCTCGAGGGGTGAGGCTCGAGGGGTGAGGCTTCATCCGGTCTATGACCCACGGCCTGTCCGGCCGCGGCGGCGTGGAGCAGGGGCTCGAGGTCGCGCGTTGAAAAGGGGTCCTCGAGCACCGCCCACGGATTCTGCCGGAGACCCCTCCCATCTTTATGATTTCTTGATGGACTCGGGACCCGTTTTTTCCCGGCATTGAGGCGGGGGAATTGTACCCTGATCCCTCATGATCGAAACAGCGAGCGAGGGCACAGCGGACGGACCCCACGGCCATACCCAGGAGCACCCCACCGGCCGGCGTCTGTTCGGGCTCTGCATGGCTGCGCTAGGTGTCGTCTATGGCGACATCGGTACGAGCCCCCTCTATGCCGTGCGGGAGTGCTTCACCGGCCCCCACAAGGTCGATGTCGTGGCGTCGAACATCTTGGGCGTGTTGTCGCTCATCTTCTGGGCCCTGGTCCTCGTGGTTACCGTGAAGTATCACGTCTACGTCCTGCGAGCCGACAACCGGGGCGAGGGTGGGATCATGGCCCTGATGGCCCTCGTCCGGGGCAAGGTAGACGGGCGGGCCAGGACCGCGGTGCTCTGGCTCGGGCTCTTCGGAGCCGCCCTGCTCTATGCCGACGGCGTCCTCACCCCGGCGATCTCGGTGCTTGGAGCGATCGAGGGACTGGAGGTGCTCAATCCCCTGTTCGGCCAGTACGTCGTGCCGTTCAGCGTCGTCATCCTGATCGGGCTCTTCTTCTTCCAGAGCCGCGGAACGGCCGGTATTGGTGCCATTTTCGGGCCAGTGATCCTGGTGTGGTTCTCGACCCTGGCGCTGCTTGGCATCGCGAGCATTTCCCGGCATCCCTCGGTGCTAGCCGCGGTCGACCCTCGCCATGCCTGGCGCTTCTTCGCCGACAACGGGGTCCCGGGTTTCCTGGTGCTCGGCGCCGTCTTCCTCGTGGCGACTGGCGGAGAAGCCCTTTACGCGGACCTGGGCCACTTTGGTGAGCGTCCCATTCAGCTCGACTGGTTCTGCTTGGTCGGACCTTCACTGCTGCTCAACTACTTTGGGCAGGGGGCGTTGTTGCTGTCCGAGCCGCAGGCCGCACAGAACCCGTTTTATCTGTTGGCTCCGGAGTGGGGCCGCTATCCCTTGCTGGTGCTGGCCACGATGGCCGCCATCATCGCGTCGCAGGCCATCATCTCCGGCGCGTTCTCGGTGACGCGTCAGGCGGTGCAGCTCGGCTACCTCCCGCGTGTCGCCGTCACTCACACTTCGGAGTCGCAGATCGGCCAGATTTACGTCCCAGCCGTCAACTGGCTGCTGATGGTGGCGACCATCGGCGTCGTGGTCGGCTTTCGAAGCTCGAGCAATGTGGCATCGGCCTACGGCGTGGCGCTGACCACCACGATGCTGATCACGACGTTGCTCGCGTTCGTCGTGACGCGACGGCTCTGGGGCTGGAGTCTCTGGCTCGCCGGGACCGTCACCGCGACGTTCATGGTGCTCGACCTGGCCTTCTTCGGAGCCACGATGGTGAAAGTGTTCGCTGGCGGCTGGTTCCCGCTGGCCGTGGGCGCCGCCATCCTCCTCGTCATGACAACCTGGCAACGCGGGAGGGAGCTGCTGGCAGAGAGGATCCAGGAGGGCATCGTGCCGCTCGAGGACTTCTTCGAGCTGATGCACGTCGAGCCGACGACCCGCGTTCCGGGGGCCGCCGTCTTCATGGCGAGCAACCCCGAGGGGACGCCTCTGGCACTGATGAACAACTTCCTTCACAACCACACGGTCCATGAGCGGGTTGTGCTGCTGACCATCCAGACCGAGGAAGTGCCCTACGTCGACGAGGAGAAGCGTGTCACGGTGAAACCACTTCGGGACGGCTTCGTCCGCTTCATCGCCCGCTACGGCTTCATGGAGAGTCCGGACGTGATGGCTCTGCTGAAGCGCCAGGAGACACCGCTGCCCTCCCTCGAGTACACCACCTTCATCCTGGGCCACGAAACGGTGATCGCCGAAGGAGGGAGCTCGCTGTGGAGCTGGCGAGCAATCCTCTTTGCCTTCCTGTCCCGGAATGCGACCCGGCCCACCACATACTTCAACATTCCGTCACGGCGCGTTCTGGAGATCGGCACGCAGATCTCGATCTGAAGAGCGAACGGCGCTTGCCGGGTTGCGGTCTATCCTCTGGCGCCCTGTCTCTACTGGCGGCGCCGCGTCCGGCACGAACCCTTCCTCGTTCGCGAGCTGGCGGACAGCCGACTCGTGGCCCTGTCGGCGGCCACCGGCCTTGCCATGCTCGTGCCGATCTTCGTGCAGGCGCCCGGGCAGGCCGAGGCGCTGTTCTCGGTGTTTGGCCTGATGCTGGCGGCGGGCGCGATGGCCAGCCTCTTCCTGGTGCTCCGGGGCGAGTACCGGCTGCGGCGGTTGCTCGCAGGGCCCGCCGAGAACATCGGGGCAGGCGCGCTGATGTTTCGCCCGGGGCAGGGCCTCTGCCCCATCTGTGCCGAGTCCGGAGCCGAGGCGACGCTCTGCTGCGCGAAGTGTGAGACGGCCTACCACGAAGCCTGTTGGGGCTACGCCGGCCAGTGCGCCGTCTACGGGTGTGGTGGCAAGGTGTCGAAGGCGGGCACGGGTCCCGTCGCCTGAGCTGCAAGTGAGCCGGGCCTCATCCGTGCGGTCCAGACGGACACTCGAACCCCGCGAGTCCGCCGGCAGGTGAGCACCGACCACTCTTCACCCCGGAAGCCGGCCGACTCGGCAATCGAGCGGAGCGCGACGCCATAGCCGTGAATGGTCGCTAAGACATGAGCGACGAACCGAGTCCGCCGAGGGGCAGTTGCAGGCCTTACCCCGGCACCAGCCAGACCCGATGTCCCCACAGACCAGGCAACTCGCGAGATCAGGGAGGTTCATCTGCCGTCACTCGTCAAACGCAGGCGTCCCAGGGTACGCAGATAGGCCGACAGAAACGCTGGAACTTGGGCGGACGGCAAGAACTGCGCTTCGGGCAGGAAGTCGCGCCAGAGTTGCTCGAACAGCGACCTTTCGAGCCTCAGTCGGTCCGAGGGCGGTGCCGGGCCAGATCGGTCACCGAGAATCCTTCCAGGTCGAGGAGGGCAGCGCAACCGGCCAGACTCACGCTGACCGAAGCAAGAACGCCCCAATGTTGCGAGCCCGTCAGAGTGTGCTCCACCATGGTGCTCCTGCCCACCTGCCGCGCCCCGGTGACAATGACCGCCGGGAAGAAGTCCGTCGGTTCCCTCAGTTTTTCCGACTGAGCGCGCTCGACGTACATACCTTCATTTTCGACGACTACATGCCGGAACATCAAAATCGCATGGTCGCAGGGAGCGACACCGGGAAGTTGCCCTCAGAGCCATGACGCCCTCTGAAGTCGTCCGACTTTGCATCGTGGAAGCTCCTCTCTTGGTTTGGGTTCCTCGATGCATCCTTTCCAAGGCCAAGCAAGGGCGGGTGCTCCACCCGTCTGGAGCACTCCGAGCCTCCAGAGGGCGGACAAGCCCCGTTCCTACGGGGCTACTACCTCAGATCGAAGACCAGCACCTCCGCGGCGTCGATTCCCGCTAGATTCAGGATGCGCTCGTCGCTTGCGGCGGCGCCGTCGCCGGCGCGCAGCTCGTGGCCGTTGAGCGTGAGAGCCCCGCGGGCGACGTGGACCCAGGCGTGGCGCCCGGCGGCCAGCTCATGGGCGACACCCTGGCCGTTGCTCAGTAGACTCGCGTACACCTTTGTGTCCTGATGGAGCGCGACGGCCCGTTCGTCGGCATCGGGGGCAGCGATGAGCCTGAGCCGGCCGGCAAGCTCCTCCCTGGGCAGGTTCTTCTGCTCGTAGCTCGGGGCGATCCCGGGCGAGCCGGGCACGATCCAGATCTGCAAGAGGTGGAGGGGCCGGTCGGCAGAGGCGTTGTACTCGCTGTGCCGCACACCCGTCCCGGCCGACATCCTCTGGATCTCGCCGGGACGGATGCGGGAGCCGGTGCCCATGCTGTCCTTGTGCTCGAGCTCACCCTCGAGCACGTAGGTCAGGATTTCCATGTCCCGGTGAGAGTGCATCGGGAAACCTCTCCCGGCCTCGATCCGGTCGTCGTTGATCACGCGCAGGTCGCGAAAGCCCATGTGGTCGGGGTCGTAGTAGTCGGCAAATGAAAACGTGTGCCGCGTATCGAGCCAGCCGTGGTCGGCGTGGCCGCGATCGGCGGCCTTGCGAATACGGATCATGGACACCTCTCTCCTTGCCAGCCGGAGCTGCTCAACGGTTGAGAACGACTTCCTCGGCCGAGTAGCGGACCTTCTTGAGGCGGGCGTAGCCGTCGTTCGCGGAGCGTCGGCCCAGGGCACAGAGAACCACGGCGTGGAGGCCGTCCCGCTTCAGGTCGAGCAGCTCGTCGAACTGGCCCGGGTCGAAGCCCTCCATCGGGCAGGCGTCGATCCCGCGCAGCGCGGCGGCAGTCAAGAGCGTTCCGAGCGCAATGTAAACCTGGCGATCCATCCACGTCTTTCGTTCACCGTCGCTCAGCCGTTCGACGAACCCGGACAGCATCTGCTTGAACGGGCCGGCGTCGCCCGGCTTCATTCCACGCTCGACCTCGAGCCGGTCGATGAAGCGGGCCACGTCGTCCACGGTGAGCGTCTCGGGGCGGCAGAGGACCACGAGATGGGAGGCATCGGTGACCTGCGGCTGGTTCCAGGCAGAGCCCCGGAGCTTGGCGCGCAGCGCTGGATCACGCACGACGACGAACTTCCAGGGCTGCAGCCCGAAGGACGAGGCCGACAGCCGCGCCGCGTCGAGAAGGCCGGCCAAATCGTCTTCGGCGAGCTTACCGGCCGGATCGAACTGCTTGGTGGCGTAGCGCCAGTTCAAGGCCTGTTGGATAGGAGCGATTTCGAGCATGTTGGGCGCCCTCCTTGGGCGCGGGATCGTGGAACGGTGTTGAACAATGTGGAAGGTTCTCCCCCTGGGTTGGATCGAAAAGCTCAGGCTCCGATCGCCGCGGCCTGGGCCTCGTCGGACTGGAGCTGGCGCATGAGGGCGAGCATCCGGCGCCGCGCGCCGGCGAAGCTCGAGCGGGCCAGCAGGAACCGGAACCGGGCGCCGGATGAACCGGTGTCCGTGTCGTCGGGAGAGCTCATGACGGAAGGACCTCCTGTGGCCGCCGGACCCGACGGCGGCGCAGTTGAGTAGACCGGTCTACTAGTTACCATTGCCTTGTCGAAGGAATCGTCGCCCATCCTGTTCATCGGACAAGCACCTGGCCGAACAGCACGTCGATGAACTGCTTCATCGGCTCCACCGAGCGGGCCACCTTGGAGCGCAGGATGGCGCCCTCCCACCCCGAGAGGATGAAGCCCGCCAGCTTCTCCGGGTCTGCCTTGGCCGAGAGCTCCTTGCGCTTGCGTGCCTCGGCCAGGCAGCCGGCCAGGCACGCCTTCCAGCGCGAGAACACTTCCTCGAGCCGATGGCGGAACTTCTCGTTCTGATGGGCCAGCTCCTGGCCCAGGTCGCCGAGAAGACACCCCTGCTTGCAGCACTTGCCGTCGACGGCGGCCAGGCCCGCCTCGAGGTAGTTGCGGATGCGCGCCAGCGGCCGGACCGAGGCATCCGACATGCAGGCCTCGAGGGGACCGAACATCTGTTCGGCGACGTCGTCGATGACCGCCAGTCCGAAGTCTTCCTTGCTGGGGAAGTAGTAATAGAACGAACCCTTCGGCACGCGCGCCTTCTTCAGCACCGCCTCGATGCCGGTCCTGGCGAAGCCCCCGCGAATCATCAGCTCGCCGCCGATCTTCACGATCTCCGCCCGCTTGTTCTCCCGGGTCACTTGCGCTGCCACCGCCTCGTCGTTCGTTCGACGTAATAATAGACCGGTCGTCTAGTAACCGCAACTTTTTTCTCGAGGGACCCTCCAGTGACGCCCCTCGGCCAGGACGTCGTGTCGGTCCCTCGAGGGGCGAGCCCGCCCGGACCGCGCCGCTACTTCCCGAAGTCGGGGGCGGAGCGGTCGCGCGTGAAGTCGCGGCCGAAGGAGCTCTGCTCGCGGCGGGAGTTCTCGCCGGCACCCAGGCCGTCGACGACGATCTTGCCGCGCACGAGCGTTGCCGCGGTCACCGAGAATGCGAACTGGCCCGGGACCTGGGCGCAGATGCGGGCGACGGCGTCCTTGAAACGGTCGGTGATCGCCTCGTCGACCTTGCCCTCGATGATGCCGCGCACGTGGCGCGGAACGTTGCCTTCGTAGAGGACGATCCGCTGGCGGTACTGGATGGCGCCGTCCACGGCCGAAATCGAGCCCGCAGTCCAGACCTGCTTGCTGGCGGTGGCGTCGATCGCCAGGAGCCCGGCCGGTCCGCCTGGCGTCCGGCAGCGCACGTGCGTCGAGTCGCCGTCGGTCTCGACGGACGTGAACCCCGCCGCCGCGAGCTCCTCGGCCAGCCACTTTCGGCTCGCTTCAGGGTCGACGGGCAAGGTCACTGGGCTGCCCGGGGCGCAGTACCAGACGCGCGCGTCGTCGCCGGAGACGTCCTCGGCGGCCAGTACGAGATGGATGTATGGGAGGCCGACGATGCGGCCCTCGCGAACGTCGGCGACGAGCTCGCAGGCAAGCGGGAAATCGGCGATGACCACGCTCTGGCCACGCAGCCGGATGGAGGCGCCGAACCCGTCGACGTCCGTGATCCGCACCAGGCGCCACCCGCCCGAGCGGACTCGCGGATTGGCCTCGAAGGCCGTCGTGAACGCCAGGATGGCGTCCCGGATGCGGGCGATGGCCTCAGAGTCGTCGATCCCGGCGCGAGGCAGCGCTGAGGAGAGCTGGCGCGCCAGCGCGTTCGAGACGACCGGCCGCGAGCCGCCCTCTGGCCGGGCCTCGCCGGTCACCTCGACGCCGTCGAAGCCCGGCTCGCTTTCGCCGCCCCTGGCCGGATGGGAGCAGAGCGCAAGCAGAACGAGGCACGCCAACGCCGATCGCATCATCGACATGACTACCTGTCCGACCGCCCCAGGGTTGCGTGAGTAGGTGTCGTAACCGAAGTTACCGATAGTGCCAACTTTTCTTTCGATCCGCCGGCGGGTCGAAAGGCGGAACCCAGGGGTTCGTGGCAGCATGAGTCGTGGACCGGCGGGTAGCTGGGCCCGGTAGCTATTCGAGGGAGAGTC
This sequence comes from Candidatus Wallbacteria bacterium, assembly GCA_016190005.1. Classification (GTDB taxonomy): domain Bacteria; phylum Muiribacteriota; class UBA6191; order JACPRK01; family JACPRK01; genus JACPRK01. The sequence goes on from JACPRK010000137.1 coordinate 15,524, forward strand.
GAGATGGGAAGACTGACCGTTTGCCTGCTGCTGGTGCTCTCGATGGCGTGGATCGCTCCGCGCCCGGCGGAGGCCTTCATCTTGAACGGCTGGGAGGAGATCCTGATCAAGGCCCACGAGTTCCCGGACACCGACGAGTACCGCAGCAAGCGGCACGACTCGCACATGGACCTGGGCTATCTGTTCAAGCAACAGATCTTTCTCGGCATGCCGATCTGGGCCAGTCCGCAGGGCTGGGTCCTGCTCATCAAGAACAAGCCCGACGCTTTCATCAGGCTCGAGGGCGACGACAAGGACCTGTTCCTGGAGCAGGCCAGCAACCCGCCCGTGCCCAAGCTGTCGTTCACCAGCAAGTACCTTGGGTGGGTCGTCTTCGGGCCGCTCTTGTTGCTGGGCGCATACCGCAAGTTCGCCCCACGGACCTGAGCCGGGAGCCCGGTTCAGCCGCTAGTGCACAGGCAGGAATCGGGAAACCGTCGAGCCGGCTAGCGCTCCGGCGAACGCGGCCGGGAGTCCGATGATGCCGCAGAGGATCAGTCCCAGCGGCCAGAGATTCGGTATCGTCGCTGGTGTCACCGCGAAGAAGAGCAGGAACCCGGTGGGCAGCCCAAGACCGGCAAGGGTGGCCAGCCGCCACGACTGTTCGGGCAGCCTGGTCGCGAGCACGGCTGCAAGGCAGAAGATCCCACCGAGCCAGATTTCATACGACATCGCGATGTCGAACGGGTCGACGGGCCGCCCGTGCCGCAGCGGCTTCGAGTAAGCGAGCAACATGGGAGTGATGCCGATCAGTGTCCCGAGTCCCAGCGACCAGGTAGCCCCAGGGGATTTCAGCATGTCGCGCCCACCTTTCCTCGATTTCTCGACGGCCTCGAACGGCTGCCGCGGATAGACAAAGACTTTGCCGTAACTCCGTCGGCGGAGTGCAAGGAGTGCGGCCGTAACCTGGGCCCTGTCGCAGGACTTGCGCGTCCTCGAGACCACAAACCGAACCCTTTCACGTCTCGAAAGGCGGTAGCCGTGGGCAGCGACGGTCGGGAGGCCGGTTTTGGCGTCTAGGCGGACTCTGCCACGCATCCACACGATCTCGACGTTGCGGTAGACGGTCATCGGGCGGCCCGCGGGTGCGGTCAGGCCGTCCGAGATACCCTCCCTTGTGGCGCTTTTGGAGAGCGCTACGGCCGCAGGCAAGCGCCGTAGGAGTGATGCGATGCGCTGGCTGCACTTGCTAATTCTGGCGTTGTTTCTGGCCCTCGCCGAATCGCGGCGATGGCTCGTCTCCGCCGTCGCTCGCCAGCGGCTGCATGGCCCTCGGCGTTTCCCATGCCAGAGGACTGGCGGTCGCGGAGGTCGCCGTACCGTCCGCTAACGGCGGCGGATGCACGCTCCAGGAGGAGGAGGCGAGCATGCCTGAAGTCGCGGCCTTCGTGCTGTTCGCGTCCGTCTTTCTCGGCTATCTCGCCCGGCACCGCGATTGAGCGCGAGCACGCTCGCGGCCCGCTGGCCAGGGGGCAGAAGTTCGGGCGGGTGTTCGTCGGTGGGCGAGGCGCACCAGCGGCCGTCAACCGCCAGTGCGTCCCCGCGGCTCGAGCCGGCAGCTCGGGGTCAGCCGCGCAGGCCCAGGGCCGTCAGGTCCAGTCCCGCCTGCGCGCGCGGCGGGCACCAGTAGTAGCTGCCCGTCACGGGCCGTGTGAACCGGAACAGGGCGTCGACGATTCCGTCCTCGACGCCGACCATTCTGCGGCAGAGGGCCTCGAAGGGGTCGAAGCTGGCGCCGAAGGCGACGAACATCAGTCCGCTCGAGCCGCCGTCCGACCACGGCATCGAGCGCCGCAGCACGAAGGCGGCGGGCTGGAAGCTCTCCTGCGCCGTGCGCTTCACGTGCGCCGAGGCCGGCGCGTCCTCGATCTCCTCGTTTCCTTCTCGCCGCCGGCCGATGGCCAGGTCACGACTCGATGGAGACATCGAGTCGAATCGGTCGAGGTCGTGCACCCAGCGCTGCACGGCGACGAAGCTGGACCCGTCGAGACCCGGACCTTGGCTGCGGACAATCGCCGTCGCCGCAGCCTTGGCCCCGCTCGGGTTCTCCGTGCCATCCTCGAACCCGGTGAGGTCGAGCCCCTTGCCGTAGCGGAAGGCCTCGGCGACTTCCGCGGGGGCGAACGCCGGGCGCAGCAGCTTGTCGGCGGCTCGGGTCTGGTGGACGAGCTCGCCCCGGTCCTCTCCCCGGAGCCAGAGCCAGAGCGCGCCTTCGGTGGAGGGCATGTCGACCCCGGGCCCGGACAGCCGCGGGAACGCGCGGAGACCCGGCACTCTCTTCCCGAGGAGGCAGACCGCCGAGAGGCCCAAGCCGACGACGGCCGATTCCCGGACCTCGAGCGACCGCACGCACCGCGCGACTTCCCGTGGAGTGATGCCGGGATTCAGGTGGTAGGTGACGTAGCGGGCAGCCGAGGTAACCGGCTGCAGGATGCCCGGCTGATGGTTGCGGCTCATGGGACGCGTCCTCTCTTCCCCCTGTCGAGATGCTTTCTGGCCAGAGACTAGCACGGCGGCCGCGGCCTGGACGCGGCGGTGTATTAGACTGTCGGCGCATGCGACGAATCGAGCGATACGGCGAGCTGAAGGGCAAGACGGTGGTGCTGGCGTTCTCGGGCGGCCTCGACACGTCGTTCTGCGTGACCTACCTGCAAGAGGTCTACGGAGCGCGGGTCATGACGGTGACGGTCGACACGGGCGGATTCGACGCCGCCGAGCTGTCGCGGATAGAGCGTCGTTCGGGAGAGCTGGGAGCGGCGGCGGGGCACCGGACGGTGGACGGCACGGAGGCGCTCTACCGGGAGTTCCTGTCGCCGCTGATCCGAGGCAACGTGCTGCGAGGCGGAGTCTATCCGCTGTCGGTCTCGGCAGAGCGCGTGCTGCAGGCGCGGGAAGTGGCGCGGGTGGCGCTCGAGGCGAATGCGGCCGCGGTGGCGCACGGCTCCACGGGTGCGGGCAACGACCAGATTCGTTTCGACACGGCCTTCGCGGTCGTCGCGCCGGGCCTGGCGTGCCTGACGCCAATCCGCGACCTGGGCGCCGGTCGGGAGGACGAGACCCGGTATCTGGAGGCCCGCGGTGTGGCCGTCGAGAAGAAGACGACGGCGTACTCGGTCAACGAGGGGCTCTGGGGGACCACCATCGGCGGCAAGGAGACTCACGGCAGCTGGGAGGAAGTTCCGGATCACCTCTACCCGGGCGTCACGGCCTCGCAGGCGCCGGCCGAAGGACGCGTGTTGACGCTCTCCTTCGAGCGCGGACTGCCGAGCGCGATCGATTCGGAGCCAGCGGATGGGGTGACGCTGATCCGGCGGCTGAACGCCATCGGGTGGGAGCACGGAATTGGGCGCGGCGTCCATGTCGGGGACACGATCCTGGGCATCAAGGGGCGCGTGGCGTTTTCGGCGCCCGGGCCGCACGTGCTGATCCGGGCCCATCGTGAGCTCGAGAAGCTGGTGCTGACGGGCTGGCAGGCATTCTGGAAAGAGCAGATCTCGGCCTTCTACGGTCAGCTCTTGCACGCCGGGCAGTACTTCGACCCGGTGATGCGGGACATCGAGGCGCTGCTTGTGTCGAGTCAGGAGCGGGTTACCGGGGACGTGCGCGTGCGGCTCTGTCGGGGCGCCGTGGAGACGCTCGGCGCGCGGAGCCCACACTCGATGATGGACGCGCGCGTAGCGGTGTACGGCGAGGGTATGAAGCTCTGGACGGGCGAGGAAGCGCGCGGGTTCGCCAAGATCTACGGTATCCCGTCGGTGCTCTGGGCGCGCGC
>JACPRK010000001.1 GCA_016190005.1 Candidatus Wallbacteria bacterium
GAGGCTTGAGGCTCGAGGAGTGAGGCTCGAGGAGTGAGGGGCGGGTCAGTGCTTGCGGGCGCGGGGGCGGGTGGGCTTGGGGGAGGACTCCTCGGAGTCGGATTCGGCGCGGGCGGCGGGGCGCTCGCGGACGTTGAACTCGAGTTTCCAGCGCTCGTCGCCCTCGCGGGGGACGAACCAGAGCTCCAGCGTGCCGACCTCGGTCACCTTCGAGTGCAGGTGGACCGGGAGCGAGGTCGGACCGCCGGAACGCGCGGGCAGAGCGGCCTCCATCGGGTCGATCTCGGCCAGGTCGCGCTCGGGCCGGGCGACGACGGCGCCGACCGGGTCCTCGCGGCGCGTGGTGCTGGCGAAGAAGCGGAAGCGCGACGACTGTCCGACCAGCAGGCCGAACTCCTTGTCCGGCAGCTCGGCCTCGGTGCCTTCCTCCATCCCGAGCGGCACCACGCAGAGCGCCTTCACGGGAGTCTGCATCCCGGGGACGGCGGGCCGGGCGGTCTCCACGCCGATGTAGTAGGCGCGGGCCGTGCCGCCCCGGATGCGCACGCCGCGGCCCCTGCGGGCGGCGCCGTAGTAGGCCGCCCCCAGCGCCACGGCCAGGCTCGGCTCGGGGTTCGGCAGCTCCTTGACCGGTCCGGCGCCGGCCTCCTGGAGCCAGCCGCCAAGGATGCGCGTGATGCGGTCACGAAGAGCGCCGCCTTTCAGCACGCCGCCGTTGTAGAGCACGGCGCTGGGCCGCAGGAACTCGATATCGTCGGGGCCCTCGGAGGCGCCGCGGTGGTCGCCCAGGAACTTGGCCATGTACTTGGTGACGGCGGCATCGGGGACGTAGGGCAGCCCCAGCTCGCGCAAACCGATGTCGGGCGCGTCCTTGGGCCGGTCGGTCGCCTCGCACTCGGGGAGGAAGCCGTCGAGCACGATGCCCTCCAGCTCCTGGCGCGCCAGCTTCACCTTGATGGTGCCGCCGACCAGGCTGGAGCCGCGGCCGGGGATCGTCACGGGCGCCTCGTCCTGGTCCGGGTTTTCGAGCAAGAGCTCCTTGGCTTGCCGGGCCTGGTGGACCAGAACGGAAAACTGCCAGGCGTCGATCGACTTGCCGTCGTCCTCGAGCTTGCGCTCCAGCGCGTAGGCCAGCGCCAGGTCCATGTTGTCGCCGCCCAGCAGCAGGTGGTCGCCAACCGCGACGCGGGTCAGCACCAGGTTGCCCTCTTCCTCGCTCACCGAAATGAGGCAGAAGTCGGTGGTGCCGCCGCCGATGTCGCAGACCAGAATGCGATCGCCGATGGCGACCTGCTCGCGCCAGCTCTCGGAGTTGGCCTGCAGCCAGGAATAGAGCGCAGCCTGCGGTTCCTCGAGGAGCGTGACGTGCTCCAGGCCGGCCAGGCGGGCAGCCTCGACGGTCAGCTCGCGGGCGACGGCGTCGAAGCTGGCGGGGACGGTCAGCATCACGTCCTGGTTCTCGAGTGCCAGCGATTCGTCCTCGGAGGCCATCCGGGCGTTCCAGGCCTCCCGCAGGTGGGCCAGGATGCGGGCGGAGACCTCGAGCGGCGACAGTTTTGGGACCTCGTCCTCGGAGTTCCAGGGGAGGATGGGGCTCTTGCGGTCGACCTCCGGGTTGCAGAGCCAGCTCTTGGCGGAGCTAATGAGCCTGTGGGGGACCTGGGCGCCTTGCTGGCGCGCGAACTCACCCAGAGCGAAGGCGCGTTCGGCGTCCCAGGGGAGCGTCAGCGCCCCCTCGGGGAGCTCGTGCTCGCCGGGGAGATAGAGGAATGAGGGGAGCAGCGGGCGCGGCTTCACCTGGCTCGAGGCGACCAGCTGCGGGATCTCGAAGAACTCGACCTTCTGCTGGTCGAGCTCGGCGACGGCCGTGTCGAGAAAGGCCAGGGCCGTGTTGGTGGTTCCGAGGTCGATGCCGACCACGTAGCGAGACTGGATCATGAGGAGTCCTTGGCGGACGGGCGCGAGTCAGGAGCCGGCAGTTACCGGATCTCCACTTCGGCCGGGGTGATGATGGTGGGGTCCTGGCCCGGGGGGATCGGGGAGATGCGGACCTCCTTGGCCTTCCAGCCGTGGTGAGTGAGCACGCCCTTGAACGGCGGGTCGCCTGCGACCTTGCCGACGAGCCGGACCGCGGACGGGTCGAAGCCGTCCTCGACGGTGACCTTGGAGCCTTCGCGCTCGTCGCGGATGGGGGCGACGACGACGAAGTCCTTGATGACCTTCTGGCACTTGCGCTGGATCTCCTTGGCGGCCGCGCCGACCTGGTCGTCGTCGAGGTTGGCGATGTCTTCCAGGAGGAAGTCGATCATGCGGCCTTCGCGCTGCAGGGCGACGAGGATGGGCAGGGACGCGGCAGTCGTCTGGCGGTCGAGCTCGTCGACCTGTCGGGCGAAGTCGGCGTCGGAGAGGATTCGGAAGAAGGCGTTGATGGCAGAGAGAATTCGCATGGGTATCTCGGGGGCGTGTTCGTGGAGCGATTCGCCCCGGTCGGCCGTGGGCCGCGCGGCCCCCGGAAGGGTTTGGAGTAAAGCACAAAGCGGGTCTGGATGCAAGGGCGAGGAGCCCGCGGGGAGAGGCCCGGGCTGGTATCCTGGAGGGGCACCGAGCAGCAGGCAGACGAAGGGAGAGGCCGGATGGTCCGACGCGCGTGGGTGGCGACGGCTGTGGTGGCGGCAGTGGCGGCGGGGGAGGTGTGGGGCGCGTGTTGCTACTTCTCGGCGCAGGACCGGGACGTCAACCAGCCCGGCCAGAAGGCATTCATCACATGGGAGCCGAAGGAGAAGAAGGAGAGCTTCACGGTGCAGCCGGCCTTCGAGGGCGACGCGCGCGACTTCGGGATGGTGATCCCGACGCCCGGCCAGCCGAAGCTGGACGAGATGCCGCGCGACTTCTTCAAGTGGCTGGCGGTCTACACGATTCTCTTGCCGATGCCCGAGCGTGTGCGGCCCGAGTGGGAGCCGGTCGCCTACAGGATGGCCCGCTCGCCCGGGGCGGTCTTCGAGAAGGGGACGGACGGCGCGGTGGAGGAAGATTCCCTGGGTGTCACGGTGCTGGAAAAAGGCGTCGTCGGCTCCCTTGACTACAAGATCATCACGGCGACGGACGCCAACGGTCTCTTCCAGTGGCTGAAGGAGAACCGGTACAAGTACGCGGGCGACGAGTCGACGCTGGATCATTACATTCGTCAGAAGTGGTTCTTCACGGTGATGAAAATCGACGCCAAGCAGATGAAGACGGGTCCGGACGGGAGCTATCAGGGGGAGGTGACGCCGACCCGGTTCGCCTTTGCGAGCGAGAAGCTGATCTACCCGCTCAAGATCACGCAGATCAGCGTGAAGAAGAACACGGAGGCGCTCTTCTACGTGCAGTCGCCGGAGCAGATGGACCTGGAGGGTGACTGGTCGTGGGCGTGGTCGTACCGGGTGATGTGGCTCAACTCGGGGACCGTCTGCATCTCGCAGAAGCAGATGACGGACGAGGAGCGCCGCGAGCTGGAGGATCGGCAGCGGCGCATCGAGGAGATGCGCCGGGAGGTGCCGGGCTTCGACACGACCAAGCTCGACTGGGCGAAGCGGTTGGGCGAGAAGGACGCCGCGCTGATGGAGAAGCCGCTGGCGCACTACGCGCAGGCCGGGATGCCCGACGCCGGGAAAGAAGCGCGCGTGGTGGGTCTGGCTGCGATGAAGGAGGAGCTCTGGGCCGGCTACCTGAATTCTGCCGGTTCCGGGAGTGACACGGAGTTCGCGCGGCAGGCGTTGGCCAGGCTCGACACCCAGTACCCGCCCGAAAAGGGCAGTCTGGTGCGGGTTCCCGGCGGCGCCGGCGAGCCCGGCCCCGCGTTCTGGTGGTTTCCGAATCGCGAGGCGCCTGCCGCTGACGTGGAGGCGCTGGCGAAGCTGAAGGGCGTCCTGACTCCCGGCGCCTACCTCTGCAAGTTCCGCAAGACTTTCCTGAAGGAGGAGATGAAGCGGGACCTGGAGCTCGTGCCCGTGGCCAAGGGATCGGAGGCGGAGTACTACCGCGTGCTTCCGCAGAGCCCTCCGTGAGCCCGCGAAGTCGAGGGTCACGCGCAGACGCGGACTCATCGGAGCTTTCGAATCGTTTGGAAGCTCCACAGGTTTCTCGAGCCGCAGCCCATCGGAGGTCCAGAGCCTGTCCTGAGCTTGTCGAAGGAGGGCCGATGGTCCCCTGGTGGGAGCTCGAGGGCAAGGCTCTCGATTGGACCAAATGCCTTTTGGCCCTCTCCTTCGCCCTCGCCACGTCCGCGGCGTTTGCCGGGATGCCGCCGCGGGGCGGCACGCTGGAGTCGGCTCGCCCGGGGACGTCGTGGGATAACCCGTTCGAGCGGCCCAGGGACCTGACGGGCCGATCGGTCAAGACTCGAAGGGTCCGCGCAGTCCGGACCGAGGACGCGACGCTGGCGGGCGGCACGGCGTACTTGATGCAGGTCGATCCGTGGCTCGGGTACCAGCGCGGCCGGGAGCTGACGCTGCGGGAGTTCTCGAGCGCCGACGGCGTGTTCGGCGAGTCGGGGCGGCTGGCGGGCGCCCGGCTGGAGGACGGCGCGACGAAGATGGCGGGCCGGGATCACGCCAGCTCCTGCGCGATGTGCCACAACACGCCGTGGCGGGACATGGGATCGGGAGCGACCTTCGCAAAGAACGGGGGGCGAGGCCGCAACACGCCGCACCTGTTCGGGGCCGGGCTGATCGAGATGCTCGGGTGGCAGGGCCGCTCGCAGCTCCTGGCGCAGGCCGACACCGGAGGCGACGGGTGGATCTCCGTCCGCGAGGCCGCCGGCCGGCAGGCGTGGCTCACGCCCGTGAGCGGGGCGGAGCGAATTTCGTTCGGGCGGTTCGATGACGCCGACGGCGACCGGCGGCCGGATCTGGACCCGAGTCTGGCGATCTGGTACGTGGACGGGGCCGGAAAGCGCATCCCGTGGGCCCGCACGCTTCGCGACGGGGGCGTGGCGGGGTACGCCTTCGAATGGCAGGTCTTCGGGCATGGCCATCACCGGCGCCAGACGGAGCACGGCGCGCCGGTTCCCAGCACGCTGAGGGCGTTCACGGCGGCCGCGTTCGACCTCCACTCGGGGCTCCAGGCCTTCGACCCGATCATCCTGGAGGACCCCGATGGCGACGGGCTGTCGGGGGTGTCGGGCGCGGGCGCTCAGCAGTTCGCAAGCGCGGCCGTGCGAGATCGGGGAGCGGCGCTGGACGGCGGGGGGATCAGCCGGGACGACCCCGATAGAGACGGGCATGGCGAGGAGATCTCGGCCGGCGATCTGGATCTGGCCGAGTGGTTTCAGCTCAACCATCCGCGACCGGCGGAGCGGATTGTCTCGGAGGCTGCCCGGCGGGGGCGCGCGGCGTTCGGGAGGATTGGCTGCGCGAGCTGCCACACGCCCGACTGGGAACTGGAGCCGGGCCGATCCGACTCGAAGGCGCCTTCGAGTCGAGGATTCGGCGACCGCCGGTTCTTCGACCTGGAAGTGAGCGCGGCCCCCGAAACCGGGGAGCTCACCGGGGGAGTGGTGACGCTGGCGCGGCGCGACGGCGCGCGCTGGGTTCCTCGGCGCAACGGGTTCCGGGTGCGGGGGATCTACTCCGACCTGCGCACGCACGACCTGGGCGAGGGGTTCGCAGAGGTGCAGTTCGACGGCAGCGTCGTGCGGCGACACCGGACGGCGCCGCTCTGGGGGGTCGGCTCGACTGCCCCCTACGGCCACGACGGGGCCAGTCTCGACCTGGAGAGCGCCATCCGGCGTCACGGGGGCGAGGCCGCGAAGTCGGCTGAGGCGTTCGCGGAGCTCCAACCCGCGGGCCGCGAGGAGCTGCTGGCGTTCCTTCGGGGGCTGGTGCTCTATTCGACGGAAGACCTGCCCTGCGACGTGGACGGCGACGGCAAGATTGCGACGCATTTCATCGTTTCCGGCCAGGACACGGGCCGGGAGCGGCTCAATCCGGAGTGGCTGTTCCGGGTGCCCGGCCGCATCGAAGGGCCGGTGACGGCGCCGGACGGGTCGCGGGTCGTTTCGTTCGCGCTGGCGAACGTGGACGAAGCCTACGGCTCGCGGCTGCCGCTCTTGGCCGACCAGGACGGAGACGGTTTCGCGGACTGGGCCGCGAGTGCAGGGCGGAGAGCGAGGATGGCCCGATGAAGATGACGAAGAGCCGGATGGTGGCGGTTGTGGTGGGCGCAGCGGCGCTCGGGTTGCTTGCGTCGCAGGTGGCCGAGTGCGGCCCGCCCAGGCCTCCGGCGCTGGCGGCGGAACAAGCCGGACGGCGCGTGGCGCCAGGAGATTACGAGCGGCCGCTGGTGTTCGAAGGACGCCAGCGGCGTTACGAGCTCCACGTACCGGCTTCCTACGACGGCTCCCGGCCGGTCTCGGTGGTGCTCGACTTTCACGGCGGCGGCGGCAGCGCCTCCGGGGCGCGGCGCGGGACGAACATGGACAGCACCTCCGAGCGCGCCGGATTCCTGGCCGTCTATCCCGACGGGACCGGCCGGTTCGCGCGCCGGATGCTGACCTGGAACGCCGGGTACTGCTGCGGCTACGCCCAGAAACAGGGTGTGGACGACGTCGGGTTCACGGCAGCGCTCCTGGACGACCTGGCGCGCTTCTTCCTGATCGATGCGAAGCGGGTCTATGCGACCGGGCTCTCCAACGGCGGACTGATGAGCTACCGGCTGGCGTGCGAGCTCTCGCGGCGCATCGCCGCCATCGCCAGCGTGGCTGGCCCGATGGGGGTCGAGAACTGCCGGCCAGAACGGCCGGTGCCGGTGATGCACATTCACGGCACCGCGGATCAGAACGCGCCCTATGAAGGCGGCGTGGGCGCCCACTCGATCACGCGGTTGCCGCACAGGTCGGTGGCCTGGACGCTCCAGCGGTGGCGGGAGCTCAACCGCTGCGCCGGTGCCCCCAGGGTAGAGACCAAGGGCCGGGTCCGAACCGAGAGCTGGACGCCGTCGCCCGGCGGCGCCGAGATTGTGCTGATCACCATCGAGGGTGGGGGACATGTCTGGCCGGGCGGGGCGCCGCTGTTGCCCAGGTTCGTCGTGGGGGAGGACGTCGCGGGGTTCGATGCGGCGGCGACGATCTGGGAGTTCTTCGCGCGGCACCGCCTGCCTTGAGGGAATCTGATGCTGCTCGAGTCGGAGCCCAGTTGGCGGGTAGAGCTCTTGTCAGGCGAGCACGGCGGCCGCCTGAGCCATGCCCGGTTGCTCCAGGGCTCGATCGTCGGGTGCTGGTTCGGATTGGAGCGGGCCACGGGCCGACGGATCTGGCAGGCGGAGGGATGCCCGGCCGACGACATCTTCGGCGTGGCGGGCGTGGTCGTCGTGGGCACCCGGGTGAGCGGGTCCGGCGCCGCGCTGGAGACACGCGGCATCTGGGGACTGTCGGCCGAGACGGGCCGGCTGCTCTGGAAGTGGCCGCCTTCCGGGCCGATGGAGCGGCTGTCGGCGGGATTCCGGCGGCTGGCCGGGATGCGGGCCGAGCCTGCCGACGGGCCGCTCTTGCTCCAGGGGGGGCGGGTCTACACGCGATTGCGGCGGATGCTCGATTGCCGGACGGGGCTGGCGGTCGACGGGCCCGTGTCGGCCCCCGAGGAGGCTCCGGGCGACCCGGACCAGGAGCTGACGACGGAGCTCTTCTTCTTGCGATCCGTGGAGCTCGGGAGCTCCGGCGCGAGGGTGCTGCGACAATTCGACTCGAAAGACCCGGCGGAGCATCTCAAGCACGAGCGCTGCTCCCACCCGGAGCCCGTTCCGTTCAACTATGGAGCGATGGACGCCCGCGGCCGCGTGATCTGGGAGCGTCGCTACGGCGCCGGCCGTCGGCCGGTCACCAACTTCTTCGGCTGCCGCTTCCTGCGCGGCCGGCTGCTGGTGGTCGAATTGACACCGACTCCCGAGCTAGTCGTGCTCGACCCGCTCACCGGTGCCCCGGAGCAGGTCATCGCCCTCCCTGGCCAAGCTGCCTGCATTCAGGCCGCCGACCATCACGGCGTGCTGCTGGGTTTGGGCGCCACCGTGAGCGCCTCGGTCACGGGACTGGCGTACTTGGGAGTAGTGAGTAGTGAGTAGCGAGTAGTGAGTAGTGAGTTGCGAGGAGTGAACTTCTCGATTCTCGATTCTCACCCCACCCCCCCCACCAGCTCCTCCACTTGCTCGGCGCTGACCAGGCCGTCGGCACCGCCAATGGCAGTGCAGGCCAGCGCGCCGGCGGCGGAGGCGAACCGTAGGCGCGCTTCGAGCGGGGCGAAGCGAGGATCAGTTCTCGAGGCGAGCGTGGCGGCCAGGAAGGCTCCGGCGAAGGCGTCGCCCGCACCGGTCGTGTCGACTACCGGGAGCGGGATGGCGGGCATCCGGCCCGACTGTCCCTCCGCGGTGGCCCAGAGGACGCCGGCCTCGCCGAGCGTGATGAGCACGGTTCCGACCCCGCCGGACAGAAACCAGGCGGCGGCGTCCTCCGGGGTCGATTGTCTCGAGACGCGGCAGGCCTCGTCCACGTTCGGCATGACGTAGTCGAGGTGGGGCAGGCAAGGGCGAATCGCGGCGGTCCAGTCGAGCCCCTCCTTCCAGGCGACGTCCAGGCTGGTGACAGTTCCGGCCGCCCGGGCTCGCTCGAAGATGCCGGCAGCGGTCCTGCCCAGCAGGTGGGGGAAGAGGAAGAATCCGGCGTAGTGCAGAATGCCCGCGCCTTCGAGGAAGTTCTCGGGGAGCATTGCTGGCTCCAGGCGGCTGGAGGCGGCCGAGTGGCAGATGAAGCTTCGTTCGTTGGCGGGGTGGATGAGCACGAGCGTCACGGAGGTCTCTACGCCGCGGAGTGTTGCAACGCCCGAGACGTCCAGGCGCGGGTTCCGTGCGAGCTGGGCCAGCACAAACTTGCCGATCTCGTCGTCTCCGACGGCCGAACAGAGGCGAGTGGGCGCTCCGAGCTTCGCGGCAGTGTTGGCCGTGTTGGCGCCACAGCCTCCGAAGGTGAGTCGGGCGCCCTCGACGTGCAGCGACAGCCCGGGCTCAGGGAATCGATCGATCGGGTGGACCAAAACATCGGCCACGGTGTTTCCCAGCACGACCAGGTGAGGCATCGGCCGCAGGATAGCGCACGCAAGGTGTCTCGGGGGTGGCAGAGTAACGGGTCCCGGTCTCCGGTCGACAAAAGTCCTCGATAGTATCAGTGTTTTGGCGTCGCGAGTTTCCGTGATTACCGTCTGGGAGCGGGTTCTCGCGGTTTCTGGGGTCGAAAATTTTGACAGACGGATTGAAGCTCCGTTACAGTCTCGATCTGGACAATTGTCGCGTCCGAGGCGCCCATTCCCGAGCGCTGGCAGACGGATGCGCAATGACATTCGGGAGGTTGCGATGCAACTGGTCAGAGGTTCCCTGGTGCTACTGTTGGGGTTGGTTCTGGTCGTGGGAGGCGTGTTCGCCGGCGGCAAGTCGGAAGCCGTTCCCACCGATCTCCGGACGGATGATGGCGCTGCCGTTGCCAAGGCTCCTGCTGCTACTTGTGGCGATGCAGCCAGGACGGCCTGCTGCGACCCGGCCGCTCCGTGCGACAAGTGTAAGGCCAAGGCCGAGTGTCCCAAGGCCAAGGCCGGCTGTGCCAAGGAGTGCGCCAAGGACGATCATTGCCAGTCCGGCGCCGGCGGGCACTACAACAAGGACTGCGGCAAGCGTTGCCACGCCAAGTGCGACGGCGACGACGACTGCTGCAGTCACTCCTGCGGCGACACGCACAGGTGCGGCGAGGGCCACAAGAACAAGGAGCACCACGAGCAGTGCCTCGGCGTGTTCCACTGGGGCCACCACTGCGGCCATCACGGCCACGGCGGCTGCGGCGACACGCACTGCTCCAAGGGTGCCTGCGCGGGCTCGGGCTGCCACGGCTGGTACCAGTGCAACCATCGCCACTGGACGACCGGCGAGGCCACCCTGTCTCGTTAGGGCAAACCGTACTACTCCGGAGACCCCGGCCCTCGTGGCCGGGGTTTCCTTGTGAGTAGGAAGTCAGGAAGTAGTGAGTAGCGGCCTCGCGGCAACGTTGGCCCAGGATTGCTCCGCCTGCTTCCCGCGGTCCGCAAGAATCTCATTCTTGGCGCTTCTCCACCCTCACTGCTCAGAGGCTGTGAAGCAATCGTGAGCGGATTTGTGGTTTTCCCCTGAGCTGTGGCCTAGCGCGCCTGTGAGGTCCCGGGCTTTCGTTTAGATTCCCTGCTCGGGTTCGCACACGGCTCGGATCGAACCACCGGTGATATCGATTTCCTCGTGCGAGCCACTGCGGCAAACGCGGCGAGAGTCTGGCGAGCCCTGGAGAGGTTTGGCGCGCCGATGAAGGGCGCGACGGAACAGAGGAAGTCTCTATCGACCGCCACAATGCCACAATTTCTTCTCGTTCATCCGGGATCTGAGCGTGTTAGAGTACTCAGGATTCTTCGGGAGACCCCCCTGGATGTTCGGCAAGGCTGGGGGCGCTCTTCAAGTTCTACGAAGGCATCGGATCCAACGCCAACGCGGCGAGATAGAACGGCATCCCAAAGCCCTGCCCCGAGCCCAACATTTGAGTAATCAAGTCGGAGTTGGCGCGGGACTGGCGGGATTGCGAGTGATGTAGTGGGCGACCGCCAGCCGCTGTCGCCGAGGGAGGCATTGCATGTGTGTCCACCGTGCTCAGGCGAAAAGCGGGTCTGGCCGGAGCGCCGCCGCCTTGGTGGCCGCGCTCGTCTTGGTGCTCTCGCCGGCTCAGGTGCGAGCCCAGAGGAGCTGGCAACCGCTGCCCATCTGCACGACGCCCCCCGGGTCGGCACTCGGCGTCGAATCGATGGTTTACGACCCCGATCGGCAGGTTACCGTGTATCTGGCCGAGGATCAAGGGAGAACGGCGCCGACCTGGGAGTTCGACGGGGTCTCTTGGACGCGGAGGACTTCCGAGGGCCCGAACGTCCGAATCGACGCGGCGATGGCCTACGATTCGGCGCGCAAGCAGCTCGTGCTCCTGGGCGGGCAGGTCCTCGATGTCCAGCCTGCGGCTTCGTTCGATGACATGTGGGTCTACGACGGGACGGGCGGAAGCTGGCAGCAGAAGAGCGTTACACGGCCTCCGGCCCGGCGCGCCTCGTCAATGAGCTTCGACATTCGCCGCGAACGCATCGTGCTCTTCGGGGGAGAGCTCGGCAACACTAAGCTCGGCGATACTTGGGAGTGGGACGGAACAGTCTGGCGGGAAGTCACTCAATCTGTCGGGTCGCCCGGTTTCAGGAGCTTCCACGCTATGACCTACGACCCCGTGCGGCAGGTTGTCGTACTGTTCGGCGGTTCTGAGATCTCGGGGCCAGGGCCGAACGGGGAATCAAACGAGACCTGGGAGTACGACGGGACGGCCTGGCGCGAAAAGGTGACCACGCAGTCTCCCTCGGGCCGCGTGAAACACGCGCTGGTCTACGATTCGAGAAGCCAGCGTGTCGTCCTCTTCGGAGGCGGCACTTTTTCCTGCGACACTGGAGGCAAGAGCTTCGACGACAGTTGGGAGTACGACGGCACGAACTGGCAGCGGTTGGAGCTGGGGGGAAACCCGTCGGCGCGCTCGGGCTTCCCAATGGTATACGACGCGGCGCGAGGCCGGAGCTTCCTCGTCGGGGGGCAGGCCAGCCCGTGCGGCGGACAGGGCTCGCGAGACACCTGGGTCCTGGCGAGCCAATCCCTGACGGATACAGTGCCGTTCGCAGCAATCGAGTCCCCCGAAGTTGTGCGAACCGGCGGGCTCGTCACGATGCACGGACTGGCCGGCGACGCGGACGGCGATCCGCTGACGTTCTCCTGGTCCCGCAGCCCAACCGAGCCGGGCGACGGGCCGCCGGTGGTGCTGGCCGGCGCCAACACGGTTAGCGCCGCGTTCATTCCGGGCGCCACGGGGACGTACCGGTTCACGCTGGAGGCGCGCGATCCGGGCGGTTCGACGGCCCGGTCCAGCGCCAAGGTCCTGGTAGTCCCCGACGACGCGCGAGATTGGCGGAGGTCCCAGCCGGCCGGCCCGGTTCCCACGGCCCGAGACGGCGGAGCGATGGCATTCGACTCCCTGCGGGGCGTCTCGGTGCTCTTCGGCGGGAGCGTACGGGACACGACCGGGGATCAGACATGGGAGTACGACGGCTCGCGGTGGTCGCAGAATCCATCGACTGGCCCGACGGCCCGCACCTACCCGGGACTGACGTTCGATTCCGGCTCCGGACGGGGACGCATCGTGCTCTTCGGCGGGTTCGCGGGAAACCCGGGCGAACCGGGCACGGCTGTGCTCGCTGACACTTGGGAGTACGACGGAACCCAGTGGTCGTCTCAGGCCCCCACCGCTACGGTGACTCCGGCGCGGGGCGGGCCGATGATGACGTATGACTCCCGACGAAGACGTACGGTGCTGTTCGGAGGGCTGAAGGCGGACCTGAGGGGCCTGACTGACACCTGGGAGTACGATGGAACGACCTGGACCGAGATACCCACCGTCCACTCCCCCTCTCCACGAGGGACCTCGTCGATGGTCTTCGACTCGACTCGCCAGGTGGTGGTGCTGTTCGGAGGGACCGCTGTAGACTCACAGAATCTGCTACTGGGATTCAACGATACGTGGGAGTACGACGGCTCCGACTGGAGCCCGAGAAAGCCCGCGGCCTCGCCTGGGGTTAGGGCGCTCGGAGCGCTCGTCTTCGATTCGACCCGTCGCCGGACGATTCTGTTCGGCGGAGAGTCGACGGGCAGCGAAGACTGCCTGAACCTGAACGGGAAGCGCTTTCTGGCGGACACCTGGGAGTACGACGGCCAGACTTGGACACCGCTAGCGCCGGCAGTTTCGCCGGACGCACGAGGCGAAGGCATGATGGCTTACGACTCGGTCCGGAATCGCCTGGTGCTCTTCAGCGGCAACACAGAGGAGGACCGCGGCGACAACACGACCTGGGAGCTTCCCAGCGAGGTGACTGCGTCGGGCCCTGCGCCGGTGGCGCGTATCGTCGTGAACGGCGTGAGCGACGGCCCACCCCAGGTCGTCGGTCTGGACGGCAGCGCCAGCACGGGCGACCGGCTCACCTACTCGTGGTCGGTCGTGTCGCGTCCACTTATCGCCGACGGTCTCTCGAGCGCCGCTGCAGTTGTCTCGTATCGCGCCAGTGCGCCAGGAGTCTACGTTTTCTCGTTGGCGGTCAGCGACGGGTTCGGCCGCTCCAACACGGTGACCCGCACGTTCGTGGTGGCCGGCTCACCGCCCGTGGCACGAATCCTCACGCCACCCCAGGTCATCTTGCGCGATCCCTCTTCGCAGCTTCCGGTCGCCGCGACGACGCTCGCGCTGCACCTCGACGGCGGCTTCAGCTTCGACACGGCCTCGACGAGGCCAGTTACCTACCGTTGGACACTCCTGGAAGCCCCAACAGCGGGGAGTGTCACCTCCACCTTCGCACTTCTGGAGGTCACCGGGTCCCGACTCGACGTGCCCCTCGACGTCGTCAAATCCGGCGGGTACCTGCGGGACGCGGGCCACTACCGCTTCGGATTGACCGTGGTGGGCGCCGCGGGAACCGCGAGCGCGTCCACGGCGGTGGATGTCAGCGATCCCGGCAACCTGGAACCTCGCGCGGACGCGGGTCTGGAGCAGACCGTGCTCGTACGGGTGGCCAGGGAATCGCCGCTCGCTCTCTCCCCGACCATTCCCGATCCGACCGAATCGCCGCCGGACAATCTACAACCATTCATCCGGCTCGACGGGCGCTCGAGTCTCGACCTCAGCGGCGGCGAGCTCGAGTTCTTCTGGTTGCCGGTTTCGCGGCCGGCCGGCGCGCCGCCGATCGAGCTGAGCGATTCGACCTCGCCGACGCCGACCTTCATTGCCTCTGCACCGGGGGACTACTCCTTCGTCCTGGTCGTCCAGAACGCTGTCTTCTCGAGTCGACCGTCGCCAACCACGATTCGAATCGCCAACCCGGCGAGTGCATCCCCGCCCCATGCCGAAGCCGTGGTGACGCTGTCTGGCGGAGCGCTGGGGACCCGTCAGAATCCGCTCGTGGCGAGGGCCGGCCTGGACCTCGTTACCCTCGATGGCACGCTCTCTACCGACGCGACCGACGCGCTTCTCACCTACCGGTGGACCCAAATCGGGGGGCGGCCCGTCGCGTTGTTGGGCGGAGGGTCCAACGCGAGGCCCCAGTTCGTACCCCCGGCGCCCGACCGCTACGTCTTCGTGCTGGTGGTCGGCAACGACGCCGGCCTCGAGAGCCGGCCGTTCGAGCTGAGCTTGGCGGCTGTGTCGCCTGACCACGGGCAGCCGAGCGTGACCGTGATCTCCAGCGGCGGAAGCCCGGAGTCGACCGGCGAGGACTTCGCGCCCGAAGACGATCTGGCAAGTCCTCGCTCGCTCGTCGTGACCGCCCCCGCCGTCGTCACGCTTTCGGCTTACGTGCGGTCGTCCAGCGGACAGTCGCCGACCACGTTCGCGTTCGCCTGGCGCCAGATCGACGGACCAGCGGTGCTGCTGACGCCCGCGGCCGGTCGGGCAGGCTCCGCGAGCGCCGTCAGCTTCGCCGCCTCCAGGTCACGGGTCCACATCTTCGAGCTGACCGGTCTCGAGCTGGACCGTTCGGGTCAGCCAACCGGATCGCTGGTTCGGAGAGTCGTGCGCGTGGCGGTCGACAGCAGCGCATCCAAGGTCCCCCTGGCGCGATTCACTCTTTTCGAGGGACATCAGGCCAAGGCAACCTTCAGCGCCCTCGGCCCCAACGCAGTCCCGGTCGTGTCGCCTGGCGTGACGATCACCCTCAACGGCTCGGAGTCGCGAGATCGAAACACGCCTGAACGCCCGCTGGCATACCGCTGGGTGCAGACCTTCGGCCCCCCGGTCGTGCTCTCGAACGCCACCAGCGCGATTACCACTTTTGTCGTGCCAGAACTTGCCGACGAAGGCCGCCACAGATACATTTTCCAGCTCTTCACGGACAATGGAGATCGAAGCGAACCGGTCACCGGCCAATTCGTCGCTTTTCCGCGAACGTCCATCGCGCTCGGCTCGCGGCTCGACCTGCTCGCGATCCCCGTCAACCCGGCAGCGCCTGGAGGCTCGTTCGACTCCGCGGACCTCGTGCGCCAGACCAGCGCTGTGGCAGTGGTCCGAATGCTCCCGGGCGGCAGGTTCCAGGTCTATCATCCGGATCTCGGCGTCGCTTCCTTTCCCGTCGAAGGCAATCGCGGCTACTTCGTCCTGCGCCGAGGACGGTCGTCGAACCTTGACCTTTCCGGCACCGAGTGGACGGCGGCGCGCACGCTGCACCTGACGGCCGGGCTGAACCTGGTCGCCTACCCTCCTCCCATCCCGTCCGGAGCGACGCTCGACGCCATCCGGGTGCAGACGGGGGCCCGGTTCGTCGCGCAAATCGGTCCCTCGGCCAAGTACGTGCCGTACGTGCAGGGTCTCACCGGAGACGAGCGGCTGCGGCTGGGCCGCGGTTACGTCATTTCCGTGCCCGCCGACGTCACTGTCACTCTGCCGGCAGCACCTTGAACCGACACAGTGCCCGCCAGGCTCTCGAATCGGCCCGCGCCTGATCTCCAGGCCAGACTACTGCCGATGCGACTGACCGGAGGCGGACCGAAGCTCAGGGGTGTTCGTATTCAACCTGGATCGACGAAACCCGTGATTCCCGCTGCGTTTTCGAGAGCCAGTATCTTGGGCCTAGCGCGTCATCAGCTCCGATTGCAGCGGGGCGATCCCCGCCGCGGCGCCCGCCGGCTCCAGAGGAGCCAGAACCGCGTCCCCGACAGGCTCCAGCCGCCTTCGCGCTCCCGAGGCGTTCTTCGTCTTGTCCAACGGATGGACCTGGCAGAGCATCGTGCGGCTTTTCGGATCCAACATCTCGACGGCGCCGCGCTCCCATCGACCAAAGGCCAGGTGCACTCGCTCGAAGTGGCGATGACGGCCCGGGATCTCTCAGCGGTTGCCGAACAGACTCACCGTGCCGCCACTTCGGCGCTGCTTGCGAATGGCCTCGGCACAGCAGAAGGACAGCCGACGCTGCCACTCCCACCGGTGCGCCCTTGGCCGGCCGCGAGCCTTGCGCGGGTAGCTACTCACTACTCGCTACTCGCTACTGTCTAGGATACGCTTGAGGGCACGATGGGCGTCCTGGGCCAGCGGGAGTGGGATTTTCTGTTCCGGGTGTCGCAACGGATCGTTCCCGAGGCCCAGCGGCTCGGGCCGGACGGCCGGAAGCAATTCCGGGCCATCGCCGAAGAGGCGCTTTCCGAGCGGCCGTCGGTTCTGCAACGGCAGTTCAGGCTCTTCCTGGCGGTGGTGCGCTACGCGCCCGCGGCGCGGTACCTGGCTCCGTTCGACTGGCTCGACGCGACGCGGCAGGACGCCGTGCTGGCCTGGTTCCAGGACTGTCCCCTCGGGCTGGTCCGGAAGGGATTCTGGGGGCTGAAGTCGCTCGTCTACATGGGGTACTACGGTCGGGCAGAAGTGTGGGACAGCATCGGCTACAGGCCGGACACGCGCGGAAACGAGAGACTGCGGGTGGTCCGGTGATCGAGAAGGAACTGGACGTCGTCATCATCGGCTCCGGTGCCGGGGGCGGCGCCGTGGCCAGCGCGCTGGGACCGCTCGCGGCGGCCGGCGCCCGCATCGCCGTGCTGGAGTGGGGGCCCAAGCTCCGGGAACACGAGTTCACGGGTCAAGAGCTGGAGATGGCCCGACGGCTCTACTTCGATCGCGGCGGCATGTTGACGCGCGACCTCGGCATGACGCTGGCGTTCGGACGCGGCTATGGAGGCTCCACCGTCGTCTACACGGGGACGTCGCTCACGATACCGCCGCGGGTCGTCGTGAAGTGGAACGTCCCCGGGCTCGACGCCGAGGATGTGCTGCGGCGCTCGGAGAAGGTGCTCGAGCAGAACAACGTGCACCTGCTGGACGAGGCCTTGCTCAACGACAACAACCGCCTCTTCCGAGACGGCTGCCGGCGGCTGGGGTGGGCGGTCGAGCAGTTCCCGATCAACGTGAAGGGCTGTCAGGGGGCGGGGCTATGTAACCTGGGCTGTCCGAACGCGGCCAAGCAGGGCACCCACCGCGTGCAGCTCCCGGCGGCCGAAAGGCAGGGCGTGAAGGTCGTGACCAACTGCCGCGTGGAGCGGGTCGAGGAGCGCGGCTGCGTCGCAACCGTCGTGCCTTCGCCTCTAGGGGAGCTCTCTGCCTGGGAGCCGGGCGAGTACCGGATCCGGGCCAAGGCCGTCGTCGTGTGCGCCGGGGCCGTGAACTCGCCGGCGCTCCTGCTGCGCTCCAAGCTGCCGGTCGCGCTTCCCGCGCTGGGGCTCTACTTCACCGCGCACCCGGCGCTGATCCTGGTGGCGCAGCACGCGCGCGCCATCACCAACCATCACGGCCACCCGAAGAGCTTCTATTGCGACCAGTTCGCGCGGACGGGCCGGTTCCTGCTCGAGACGTGCATGTACTTCCCGTTTACCACGGCAAAGAGTCTCGCGGGCTTCGGCGCTGAGCACTCCAGGCTCATGAGTGGCATGGACCGGCTCCAGATGATCCTGGTGCTGGCGCTCGATGACGCGCGGCCGGAGAACCGCGTCACGCTCGACTCCCGCGGCGGGCCGGTGGTCGACTACTCTCTCTCCGATCGGCTGCTCGATTCGCTACACGAGGCGATGAAGGCGAGCGCGCGGATCTTCTTCGCCGCCGGCGCCGAGCGTGTGCACGCGCCCGCAGGGCAGCGGTTCCTCATCGAGTCCTCGGAGCGCGATCGGCTCGACGAACTCATCCCTCGATCCGGCGTGAAGCCCGGCAAAGTCCCCATCGCCGCCGCCCATCTGATGGGAGGGTGCCGCATGGGCAGCAGCCTCACCGATTCCGTCACGGACTGCTGGGGACAGGTTCACGGCCTGCCGTGGCTCTACGTTGCCGACGCCAGTCTCTTTCCCGGTTGCGCCGAGATCAACCCGTACGTCACCATCATGGCGCTGGCCGATCGCGTTGCCGAGCGCGTGGCAGCGAGTGTGGGAAAGAATTGAGAATCGAGAATCGAGAACCGAGAATCGAGAATCGCAGGGATGCTTGTGGAGCTCGCGATTGATTCGCATGGGAACCCGCTCGGCCTGAGCCCTTCGGCAAGCTCAGGACATGCTTGTCGAAGGCCTCACCCGGTGTGGCCTCGCCTCTGGATAAGCTCGGTCCGAACGGTACAGGAACTGCTCGCTGGCTCTACTGGTGATTGCACCGACTCTTCAGGTCCAGTAGCGGCTCTCCCCCCGCTTCCGCCTTCCAATTTCTGACTTCCATCTTCTCCCCCAATGCACCTCCGCGCGTCCGAGCTGGTCACCTGGGCCCTCGAGGATGAGGGCGTCCGGCTGACCTTCGGCATCCCGGGCACGCACAACATCGAGCTCTACGACTCGCTCGAACGCTCGACACGTATCGAGCCCGTTCTGGTCACCGACGAGCAGAGCGCCACCTTCATGGCCGACGCCGTGAGCCGGTGCACGGGCCTCGTCGGTGTTGCGAACGTCGTCCCCGGCGCCGGTGTGACGCACGGCATGTCGGGCGTCGCCGAGGCCTTCATGGACAACGTCGCGATGGTCGTGCTGACGTGCGGTATCCGCAACGACACGGGCAAAGCCTACCAGCTGCACGACGTCGATCAGCTCTCGATGCTAGCGCCCGTCACGAAGGCGACGTTGAGACCGCAGGCGCCCGGCGAGGTCTACGAGCTGGTCCGGCGAGCCTTTGCCATCGCGCGCTCGGGGGCCCCCGGCCCGGTCGCGGTCGAGATCCCGGCGAACTACTACACCCTGGCCCAGGACGTCCCGCCGCCCGATCGGAGCCGGCGGAGCGATCCTGTCGTGGAGCCCGCTCGGGCCGAGGTCGATGCTGCGGTAGCCAGACTGCGGCAGGCGCGCCATCCGGCGCTGTACGTCGGCAACGGCGCACGCACGGTGTCGGCCCGCCTGGTCGAGCTCGCGGAGCGCCTGGGGATGCCCGTCGCAACCACCATCCAGGGCAAAGGAGTCTTTCCCGAGCACCATCCTCTCTGGCTCTGGAACGGCTTTGGCGCGTCGGCTCCGCCGTTCGTTCGAGGCGTGATGGACCGATGCGACTGCCTGCTGGCCATCGGTTGCCGCTTCGGCGAAGTCGCCACCGCGAGTTACGGTCTGAATCCTCCGGAGGAGCTGATCCACGTCGACATCGACGAGCGCGTGTTCCACCGCAATTACCCCGCCAGACAAGCCGTCGTCTCCCGGGCCGACCTCTTCGTCGAGCGGTTGCTCGAGCGCCTGGGCGGCGCGGCGGCCTCGTCGGAGCCGCTGCGCCACGAGCTAGCCGCGGGTCACTCTGCGCTCGCGGCCGCCAGGGGCCGTGACGCAAGCCGCGGCCGCGTCAGTCCGGCGGCGCTCTTCGGTTGCCTGCAGCGGCTGGCCCGGCCGGACACCGTCTATGCCACCGACAGTGGCAACGGGACCTTCCTCGCGATGGAGCACCTGCGGCTCGGCGCGCCCGGGCTGTTCCTGGCGCCGGTCGACTTCAGCTGCATGGGATACAGCGTTCCGGCTGCCATCGGCGCCAAGCTGGCGCTGCCCGAGAGAGACGTCGTGGCTCTCGCCGGAGACGGCGCGCTCCTGATGACGGGCCTCGAGCTGATCACAGCCGCCGCGCGCGGAGCCGCCCCGCTCGTCTGTGTCCTGCGGGACCAGGAGCTGGGCCAGATCGTCCAGTTCCAGCGGGCGGCGCTCGACCGCGACACCTGCAGCGTTCTCAGTCCCTACTCCGTGGAGGACCTGGCGCGTGCAGTCCGCTGTCGCCACGTCAGAATATCCAACGACTCCGAGTTGGGCGCGAAGCTGGAAGGCGCCTTCCAGACCGTCCGCGGGGGCAGGCCGGTGCTGGCCGAAATCGAGATCGATTACTCGTGCAAGACGTTCTTTACTCGCGGCGTCGTCTCGACCAACTTCTGGCGCCTGCCGTGGCCCGACCGGCTGCGGATGGCGGCGCGCGTCGCCGGGCGCAAGCTCGGGCTGCTGAAGTGAGCGCGCCGAAGGACATCACGTCGCTTTGCGCCGGCGCAGTGGTCGGCGGGTACCGTCTGGGGGAGTTGCTCGGAGCGGGCGGGATGGGCTCGGTCTACCGCGCGACGCAACTGTCGCTTGCGCGCGAGGTGGCGCTGAAGGTGCTCAACCCAGGGCTCTGCGCCGACGCGCGGGAGCGCGAACGGTTCGTGCAGGAGGGCGTGCTCGCCGCGCGCGTGTCCCACCCGGGGATCGTCCGGGTGCTGGAGGTCGGGCAGGCGGGCGAACGGCTCTTCTTGGCCTACGAGCTCATCTCGGGCGAAACGCTGCGGACCCGGTTGGATCGGGAGAGGACCCTGCCGCCAGCGGATGCAGTCGAGGTCGCCCGGGTTTGCGCAGAGGTGCTGCGGGCACTCCACGAGTCGGGCGTGCTCCACCGGGACCTCAAGCCCGCCAACATCTTCCTCTCGTCGGATCGCGGCCCTCTGGTGGGCGACCTCGGAATCGCCAAGGACCTGTTCGGCGGAGGCGTTCGCACAGCCAGCGGTCTGATCCTCGGCACGCCGGCCTACATGGCGCCGGAGCTGGCCTCGGGCCAGGCAGCCTCCGAGGCGTCGGACCTCTACGCCCTGGGGATCGTGCTCTTCGAGTGTCTGGCCGGACGGCCACCTTACGAGTCGGAAGACCCGATGACGACGTTGAGGATGCACGTACGGGAGCCGGTGCCGAGTTTGAGCGCCGTGCGGCCGGGGCTGCCCGCGGCCTACGGCCGGCTCGTGGCGCGCGCGCTGGCGAAGAGCCCGGCCGAGCGCTTCAGGAGCGCCTCGGAGCTCGATCGAGCGCTGCGGGGCCTGCCCGTCGCCCCAGTCTCCGCGAAGGCCCGCGCGACAATCGCTGTACGAGTCGCATCCGCAGTGCCGGCGGCCCGGCCCACGCTGGTCAGCTCGCCGGCGATGCCCGCCGCGCGGCCCGGCCGCAGGGCAACGCCTGCGCTGGCGCTTGCCCTCTTCGTAGCTTGCGCCCTTGGGGCGCTCTGGATGCGCGGCGGCCCGACGGGCGCTCCGGCCCGTCTGCCGGCTGCGTCATCCGCTCCGCTCTCGCACGCCAGTGTCGCCGAGCAGAAGCTCCTCGCCACGCTGGCCAACGGGAAGAAGCTCCGAGCGCACTATGACGCGCACGCTGCCACCCTGAACCCGACCAAGCTGCCTCAGGAGATCACCGCGATCTTTCTCGGCGCGCTCGACCCCGTCGATGGGGCGCTGCGAGGGCTTGCGAAGTCTGTCGCTTCGGGCGATGGGAGCGCGGCGCTGGACGCGGGATACGTCGGGGCGATGCTCTTCCTGGTCTGGGCGGAGTTGCACTCCGATCAACACGCCATCGTGAAGTCCTACCTGCTCTACCGGAGGAAGTTCGCCCAGGACGCGCTCGGAGTCGACGGCGACCACCTGTCCATCGAGCTGGACCGCCGCTTGGCGCCGACGATTCGAAGGCTGGTCGAGGCGCTGCCGGCAGGGTTGTTGACCGCGGGTCATCCGGCATGGAGGGGCGGACTGGCCTGCATGAAGTCGACCTATCGCTGGGAGGCAGGCTCGATCGGGATGGCGGCCTACGCGGCCGAGCTGATGGAGCTGGGGCGAGCCGCGTTCGAGCACCTTGTAGAGCAGCCCAGGCTCTCGCGACGGCAGATGGTGATCTTCACGACCGTGGCGCGCGCCCTGGGAAACGCCGGCATCCGCCAGGAGCGCGAGCGGCTCCTGCGCGAGGCGATGCGCCGCTTCGACGCCGCGCCGAAGCCCACTCCCAGTCAAGTGCTGATGCGCTGCGCGTGCCGTGCGGAGCTGGGCAAATCACTCGAAGAGGAGCAATCGAAGATCCTGGCCAACGACGAAAACCTGGGCCGGGAGCTGGCGATGCGAGAAGAGGTGAGGGACGGCCTGTCCGCCCGGTGGCCCTACGACTTGCTGAACCCGCCTGCGCAGGGCTCGACGCCCGAGCTCTCGGAGGCGCTCGAGCTGCACGAGCTGGCGCTGGCGGTGTACAACGAAGCGCGCTGGAACGCCGAGGATCTCCGCAGGGCCCTGGCCGGGGACGGTACCAGCAAGGCGCGTCAGAGCATCGCGGCTCCGTAGAGCCGAAGCTTGTCCGCCTTGCCGCGGATGGCGCGCTCGCCCAGGTCGTCGAAGCGGGCCCGATTCTGCGAGCTCAGTCGCTCGAGCACCGCGGCCGAGAGGACCAGAGGGCGCCCAAGCTCCTTGGTGAGCGACTCCAGCCGTGAGGCCGTGTTGACGGTGTCGCCGATGACGGTGTACTCGAGGCGATCCGGGGAGCCGATGTTGCCGGCGACCACGGGGCCGAAGTGGATGCCGGCCCCGTGCTCTACCGAGGGCAGACCGCGGCCGGCGAGTCGGGCGTTGAGCGCGGTGAGGGTATCGCGCATCTCGAGGGCGGCCTCCACTGCGGCGTCGCAGCAGCCCTCGGGGCCATGGAGGCCGAAGACGGCCATAGCGGCGTCGCCGATGAACTTGTCGACGACTCCTCCGCGGCGGTGGACGGCCTCGACGATCCCGGTGAAGTGCTCGTTCAACAGCTCGACGACCTGCGAGGGGTGCAACCCTTCGGAGAGCGCCGTGAAGCCTCGCAAGTCCGTGAAGAGCACTGCCACCTCGGCCTCGCGTCCGCGGCCGAGCTCGGTGCCCTGCTCGCTCTTCAGGATGGCGTCGGCCACCTGGGGGCTGACGTACTTGCCGAAGGCGCGCTGTAGGCGCTGGCGCTCCTTCAAGCCCTCGATCATCTCGTTGGTGCCCTGCGCAATGCGACTGAACTCATCGTTCGAGACCAGAGGTACGAACGTGTCGTAGTGGCCCGAGCGCACCTGAGCGAGAGCCGCTAGCTGGAGCGCGAAGAGCCGCGCCAGGTTGGCCGCGAGCTTGCGCGCGACCAGCCAGCCGCAAATGAGGAGCACCGACGTGACGTAGACGACTTCGAGCACCACGGCGCGGAAGGAGTACGGGTGGCCGCGCAAGAGCGACTGCGAGTACTCCAGAAACTGCTTCTGGAAGAGGAGCAGGATCACGACGGCGCCGGATGCTGCGATCAGCGCCATGAAGCGGACGAGCCGGGTCGCGATGGAGTCGAAGCGGTCCGTACGGAGTGCGCGCAGGTTGCCGCTCTCCACCAGGCGATCCATCAGCAGCCCTTGGCGCTCCAGCAAGTGGTGCGCGGCGGCGAAGATTCCCAGCGTGACGCAGCCGGCCAGCATCTTCGTCCCGCTCTTGAAGATCGGAAAGCCGTACCAGGCCAGGTTCCAGGCCGAGAACGCGACGCCGGCGACGACCCAGACGCCGAGCTCCAGGAAAAACCACTGCGTTCCGGGCCGCAGGAGCCCGGCGTTCAAGTCCCGGCCTTCCCGCCGCTCGAGCCACGGCTCCACACCGGCGCGCGCCAGAGCGCCGAGCAGCATCGCCGCCGCCAGGATTCCCGCCAGCTCCACGAACTCGAGCCGTTCGATGAACGGGCAGACCCGCCAGCCGTAGAAAGTCAGGACCAGCACGCCGCCGGCGTGGAACGCGAGCCGGCCCGTCATGACGAAGAACCCGCCGGTGGCCACCGGTTCTCCGGCATTGCTTCAGCGGGAGGAAAACCCGTGGCGTCAACCTGTACCGGGTTTCCGAGGAAACCCGGTACAGGTAGACGCCACGGGTTTTCCCACGGGCGTTTCGTCACGGGTTCCCCGGCCCTAGCCTCAGCGGGAGCGGACTCGCTCCAGGACGTGACAGGCCAGCCCCGCCGCCGCCACGAGGGCGGCCGGCTTCATCCAGCTCCAGGCGAAGAGCATCACCGGCAAGAGCGCCAGGAAGATCAGCAGGTTCCCGATAATCGCCAGCGGTGCGCCGCCGGCTGCCGGGTTGACCTCGCTCTCGTAAAAGTGCGCGATCTCACGAGCGCAATGAGGGCATGTCTGGCCGCCCTCGAAGTCCTTGCCGCATTCGTCGCAGGTCATGGGAGGTGGAAGGTAGAAGGTGGAAGGAGGAAGGTTAGCTTCGGCGCTGTTTGATTTGGGGCAGACGTCACCGGCCCTTGCAGCTGAAACACGGATGCATTGCGGTGGTTCGCTCTGATTGTCGAGTCGGCCTCGACAAGATGTAGGTTGTCTGCCGGGTTCGAACTTCAGGCCATAGGCTGCGAACAGATTACCTGGAACCGTTCGTCCGAGCTTGTCGAGGGGCCGTAGCCGCTTCGATGCTGGGCTTCGACGAGCTCAGCCCGAGCGGTTCTTGGGGGGCTATGGATAGATTCACAGGCTCCGAGTTCTTCCCGCTTCCCTCTTCTACCTTCCACCTTCCATCTCCCCTCACTGCTTCACCAGGCCCCGCAGCACGAACTGCAGGATGCCTCCGTGGCGGTAGTAGTCGAGCTCGACGGGGGTGTCGACGCGCGCCTTGACGCGGAACTCCCGCGCCTGGCCGTCGGCCGAACGGGCGCGCACGGTCAAGAGCTTGCCTGGCTCCATGCCTGTAGCGATGCCTCCGATCTCGTAGGTCTCCTTGCCGGTGAGGCCCAGGGTTTCGCGGCTCTCGCCGGGGAGGAACTCGCACGGCAGCACGCCCATTCCGATCAGGTTGGAGCGATGGATGCGCTCGAAGCTCTCGGCGATGACGGCGTTGACGCCGAGCAACCGCGTTCCCTTGGCCGCCCAGTCGCGCGAGCTGCCGGTCCCGTACTCCTTGCCGGCGATCACCACCAGTGGCACGCGGTCGGCCTGGTAGCGCACGGAGGCGTCGTAGATGGTCATCGGCGCCTCGTCCGGCAGGTGCACGGTCACACCGCCCTCGACGCCGCCGGCCAGGAAGTTCTTCAGTCGCACGTTGGCGAAGGTGCCGCGGATCATCACCTCATGGTTGCCACGCCGCGCGCCGTAGCTGTTGAAGTCCTTTGGCGCCACGCCGCGCTCCTGCAGCCACTTGCCCGCTGGGCTGTCGGCCTTGATGTTGCCCGCTGGCGAGATGTGGTCGGTGGTGACGGAGTGGCCCAGCATCGCCAGCACTCGCGCCCCCGAGATGTCGGAAAGGCCGCCCGGCTCGGCGGTCATCCCCTCGAAGTACGGCGGCTTCTTGATGTAGGTCGACTCGCCGTCCCAGGCGTAGCGATCGCCCTCGGGCACCGGCAGCGTCGCCCACTCGGCGGGTCCTTCGAAGACGTTGCCGTACTCGCGCTCGAACATCTCGGAGCGCAGCCCTTCCTTGACGGCCGCGGCGACCTCCTCGTTGGAAGGCCAGATGTCCTTCAGGAAGACCGGTTTGCCTCCCGGCGCGTGCCCGATCGGCTCCGAGGCCAGGTCGATATCCATCGTGCCAGCCAGGGCGTAGGCGACCACCAGCGGCGGCGACGCCAGGTAGTTCATCTTGACCTGGGGACTGATGCGCGCCTCGAAGTTGCGGTTGCCCGAGAGCACGGCGGCGACCACCAGATCGCCCTCCGGGATCGCCCGGGAGATCGGTTCGGGAATGGGCCCGCTGTTGCCGATGCAGGTCGTGCAGCCGTAGCCGACGGCGTGGAAGCGCAGCGCCTCCAGGTAGGGCAGCAATCCGGCCTGTCGCAAGTAGTCGGTCACGACCTTGGAGCCCGGCGCCAGGCTGGTCTTCACCCATGGTCGGGTCTGCAGGCCGTGGTGGACCGCGTTGCGCGCCAGCAGCCCTGCCGCCATCAACACCGACGGGTTGGAGGTGTTCGTGCAACTGGTGATGGCAGCGATGACGACGGAGCCGTGCTTCAAGTCGTAGCGCACGCCGTCGCTGTCGAGCGTCACTTTCGCCCCCGACGGGTCCACTGGAGCCGTCGAGTCCGCCGGCTTCTTCTTGGCATCGAGCATCTGGCCCAGATTCTTGCGGAAGTCGGCCTTGGAGCTCGAAAGCGGCACCCGGTCTTGCGGGCGTCGCGGGCCGGCGAGGCTGGGCACCACGGTGGCCAGGTCCAGCTTCATGACGTCGGTGAAAACGGGGTCGGCGGATTCGTCGGTCCGGAAGAGGCCTTGCTCCTTGGTATAGGCCTCGACCAGCTCGACCAGCTCGCGATCGCGGCCCGAGAAGCGCAGGAAGGAGAGCGTCTCGGCGTCGATCGGGAAGAAGCCGACCGTGGCGCCGTACTCCGGCGCCATGTTGGCGATCGTGGCGCGGTCGGGCAGCGACAGGCTGGTGACGCCCGGGCCGAAGAACTCGACGAATCGCCCGACGACGCCCTTGGCGCGCAGCATCTGCGTCACGGTCAGCACCAGGTCGGTGGCCGTGGCGCCGGCCGGCAGCTCGCCCTCCAGGCGGAAACCGATGACGTCCGGGATCAGCATCGGCATCGGCTGGCCCAGCAGCACGGCCTCGGCCTCGATACCGCCGACGCCCCAGCCCAGGACTCCCAGGCCGTTGATCATCGTCGTGTGAGAGTCGGTGCCGACCAGCGTGTCGGGGTAGGCAACGCGCTTGCGGCCGGACTTCTCGACGAACACGGCGCTGGCCAGGTACTCCAGGTTGACCTGGTGGACGATGCCGGTGTCGGGCGGAACGACGCGGAAGTTGGCGAAGGCCTTCTGCCCCCAGCGCAGGAAGACGTAGCGTTCTCGGTTGCGCTCCATCTCCAGGTTGGCGTTCTCCCAGAAGGCGGCGGCGGTACCGAAGGAGTCGATCTGCACGGAGTGGTCGATGACGAGGTCGGCGGGCCTCAACGGATTGATGAGCCCGGGGTCGCCTCCCATGGCCGCGATGGCGTCGCGCATGGCGGCGAGATCGACCACGGCCGGTACGCCCGTGAAGTCTTGCAGGAGCACGCGCGCCGGCATGAAGGAGATCTCGCGCTCGGCGATGGTGCCGTTCCAGCCCGCGAGGACCTGCACGTCGGCGGGCGAGACCGATGGCCCGCCCTGATGGCGCAGCAGGTTCTCGAGCAACACGCGCAGCGATACCGGCAGCCGGTGGACGTTCGGCAGTCCCTGCGCGGCCAGGCGAGGCAGCGAGTAATAGTCGTAAGTCTTTCCCTTCAGCTTGAACTGGTCACGTGTCTGGAAATGATCGGGCTTATTGCTCAGCATGTCGGCGCTCCTTGGACGCTGCCCGGTGTCGGGCACGGGAGCAGTCTAGCAAGTAGCGAGTAGCGAGTAGTGAGTAGTGAGTAGTGAGTAGTGAGTAGTGAGTAGCGAGTAGCGAGTAGGGGAAAGGGCGTGGCGGCTAGCTGTCCCGGGTCTTCTACTCACTACTCGCTACTCACTACTCGCTACTCTCTCCTGGTATAGTCACCGCAAACATGGGCCATTTCGAGAGCTTCGAGCAGGAGCTGGGCAGTCCGTTGCCGGACACTCGACAGCAAGCGGTCGTGGGGCTGGTCGAGGCGGGCGATCTGCGGGCTCTGCCGCTCCTGGAGCGCGCGGCGAGGCAGGACCCGAACACGAAGGTGCGCTTCTACGCCAAGCGCGGGCTCCTGATCCTCAAGCAGCGCGTGGCGGCCGAGCCGGGACAGCCGGGCGGCGACGGGCGGCCGGCGCCCCGCAAGCTGCCCGACCTGCGCGTGTTGGTCTCGCGGTGGCGCACGCTCTCGGTGGGTGACCGCATCCGGGCAATCCAGCACCTGATCGCGCTCGGCAATCCGCAGCTCTTGCCCTTCTACACGTCGCTGCTGAAGCTGGAGAAAGAGCCGTTCGTCCGCTCCAAGCTGGCGGTGGCGCTCGGCATCCTGGGCGACCCGGCGTGTTTGCCGGTGCTCAAGGGGCTGCTGGGAGACCCGGACCCCCGCGTGAGGGCCAACACCGTCGAGGCGATCGGCTACGTCGGGGGCGAGGCCTCACTTGCCCTGCTCTTCGCTGCCGCGGCGGGCCACGACGACACGCGCCTGGTGGCCAACGTGATCCGCTATCTCGATCGCGGCAACGAGGTGATCTTCGGGCGCTACCTGGAGAAGGTCTTCGTCTCGGGCAAGGAGAACGTTCGCGAGGCCGTGGTGCGCGTTCTAGGCCGGCTCAAGCGCGAGCGCCTGTTCGACGTGCTGGCGATCGCGGCGCGGCAGGACCCGCAGCCCCAGGCGCTGCATGCCAGGGAGGCGCTGGAGACCTTCGCCAGGGGCGGCAGCCGCCGCGCCCGGGCGCTGCTCGATCGACTGGCGGCCAAAGGCGCCAGCGCCGAGACCGCCGCGCCCGAGTCCGCCGCCCCGGAGGGGACCGACGCCGAGAGGATCGAGAAGCTGACCGCCCTCATCGCCGCCGGCGACCGGGAGCTGGCGCCCCAGCTCGTCTCCTGGCTCCGCGCTGAAAAGAGCGGAAAGGTCCGCTCTGTCCTGATTCGAGGCATCGCGACCCTGGCCGGAGATCGGGCCGTCAAGACGCTGCTGGCCCTACTGGACGACGCCGACCAGCGCGTGCGAGCCGACGCCATCGAGTCGCTCTACCCGTTCGCCACCGATCCGGTGGTCGGCCGGCAGGTGGCCGTTCGCCTGGGCGACACCAGCGGCCGCGTCCGGGCCAACGCGCTGGTCCTGATGGGGCGCATCCCGGGCACCGACATCCAGAAGCCGCTGGGAGAGCTCGCCTCGAGCCCGGATCGGGACGACCGGCTCCGCGCCCTCTATGTCGTCAGCGACATCGAGCGCGACGACGCCACCCTGGTCGCGGCGCCGCTTCTGGCCGACGACGACGAGACCGTCCGCGCCCGCGCCGCCGAGACCCTGCACATGCTCGCCGAGCGCGGCAACACGACGGCGATGAAACTGCTCGCCGGCTCGGCCCCGGCCTTCGCCCCGCCCATCGAGGTCGATCCGGACGAGGAACCCTCCGAGACACCCGCCCCCGGCCCGGAA
>JACPRK010000138.1 GCA_016190005.1 Candidatus Wallbacteria bacterium
CCTCCGGGCTCGAGACTTGGCCAGGACCCTGCTGGAAGAGGGAAGGAGGAAGGTGGAAGGTGGAAGCAGGGCAGCCCCCCCCATCACCATGACCCCTGACTCCTGAGGCCTGATCCCTGACTCCTGAGGCCTGAGGCCCGAGGCCTGATCCCTGACTCCTGAGGCCTGAGGCCTGATCCCTGACTCCTGAGGCCTGATCCCTCACCCCTCAAGCCTCGAGCCTCACTCCTGCCCCTCACCCGTTTCGGATCACAACGTTGGCCAGGACCTTGCCCGCGTCGTCGCACATGTCCATCGCGCCTTCGAGGTCTTCATAGATCTCCTTGAACTTGATGACCTCCAGCGGCGCCCACTCCTCCTGAAACATCTGGCCCAACGCCTGGTGATAGAGCTTGTCGCACTCGGTCTCCAGCCTATGGATGTCGAGCGCGCACTGGCGGATTTCATCGAAGCGATGCATGTGCCTCAGCAGGTGCATGGCCGTCTCGATCCGGTCGACGGCCTTGGCGATGAACTCCGTCATCTGGGGGATGTACTTCCCGACGGAGCCGACCCGGTACAGAATGATACGATCGCTGAAGAACTCGATGGCG
Source organism: Candidatus Wallbacteria bacterium (assembly GCA_016190005.1). Classification (GTDB taxonomy): domain Bacteria; phylum Muiribacteriota; class UBA6191; order JACPRK01; family JACPRK01; genus JACPRK01. The sequence continues at coordinate 594 of JACPRK010000138.1, forward strand.
TCGAGCACATCGTCGATGCAGCTGGCCAGAGCGATGATGTCCTCGCGCTCGATGGGCGTGACGAAGCTCTTGACGAGCTCCTCGAAAATCTCGCGCGTGATCTCGTCTCCCTTGTGCTCGATCGCCTTGATCTCGCGCGACTTGACCAACCGCTCCTCGTCGCCAGAGAGCTTGCCGAAGTCCTGGAGCGCCCTCGCCCCTTCGGAGAGGTTTACAGCGCCGCTCTCCAGAAGCGCGAAGAATTTGTCTTCCTGGGGCAACAGGGCCCGGATCATTCTGTCGAAAAGCATGGTCCCTCCAAGCCCGGCTCGCGCGGCGCCGGCCTAGCCCAGCGCCGCGCCCTGGTCCGGGATCTCCTTGTCTCGCCAGTACCTGGCGTACTCCCTCATGTAGGTGAGCGTGCTCATGTCTTCCATGCGCTCTAGGTAGACGATGCCATCCAGGTGATCGGTCTCGTGCTGGACGGCGCGGGCGAAAAAGCCGCTGGCGTCGAAGGACAGGGAGTTGCCCTTCCGGTCCATCGCCTCGACGTGGATCTGGGTCCACCGAGGGACCACTCCGCGCATGTCGGGAACAGAGAGGCAGCCTTCCCAGTCTCGCGCGCGCTCCGACCCAATGGACGTCAGAACGGGATTGACGAGCACAGTGAGCGGCACCGCCGGTGCCTGAGGATACCTCGGGTTGGTCTGGACCTCGACGACAGCGATGCGCAGCGGCTGATGCACCTGGGTGGCGGCCAGACCCACGCCATCGTACTCGCGCATCGTCTCGATGAGGTCGTCTATGAACCGCTGGACCGACTCGCGCAGCAGCTCGGACTTCTTCATCTCGGGCGTCTTCTGCCGCAAGATCGGGTTACCCAGAACTGCGACCTTCAGCAATGCCATCTGTCTCCTCCTCCGGCCCTGCCGGAAGCGCAGACACGATATCGCGATCGGCCCCGTGATTCAAGTCGCTCGCAGCCGCAGGGAGCGCGCGGCTCAGAAGCTCTGCGGGACGTGAATGACGTTCTGGGGGTCGATCAGCACGCCGTTATGGCTGATGGCGAAGTGGAGATGGTCGCCAGTGGTGTAGGCGCCCGTGTTGTTCACGTTGGCGATGTGCTGGCCGGATCGCACGTCGGTGCCGGGGCGGACCTTGAAGCTGCCGTGCTGCAGGTGCAAGTAGTAGCTCTTGTAACCTCGGCCGTGGTCGATGACGACGGTGTTGCCCCCGCCTTCCTCGAAGCTGGCCTGCACACAGCGGCCTGAGCCGACGGCGTAGACAGGCGTCCCGCGCGAGGCGGAGAGATCGATGCCCTTGTGGAAGCTCGAGCAGCCCGGACACGGCGACTGCCTGGGGCCGAACGGGCTGGAGATGCGGCTGTGGTCCAGCGGTAACCGGTCGAATCCCTCGACGCGTCCGTGGCCCTCGCGGCCACCCGTGCGGCCGCTGGTGTCCCCGGGGGCCTTGGGCCGAGCGCCGTCCGAGGAGACGTCGCTGCCGCCGGGTACCAGGAAGCGCTGCCCCGGGAAGATGAGGTTCGGGTTGTCGATCTGCTGCCGGTTGGCATCGAAGATGTCGCGCCAGCGCGAGCCGTCACCCAGGAAGCGCTCCGCGATGGCCCAGAGCGAATCGCCCGAAACCACCTCGTAGCGTTCGCCGCCGGACTTGCGCTCGGTGTCCGCGGAGAGCCCGGCGACCGGATCGAACGGCGTAGCGTGGAGGGCCGCGGTCGCCAGGGCGGCAATGGCGAGAGCGGTGCAGAGGAGCGCGCTTGCGGACGCGCGGCCGGACGAACCTCTTCGGTCTGACACCTGCGGACCTCCTATCGCGGGAAGGTGAGCTCCAGGATCGAATAGCCGAGCTGTTCGTGAGTGGAGAACGTGAGCACCTTGCCCGTCGGCGTGACGCGGTAGAACCTGGGCAGCGTGGAGAAGAACTCCCGCACGCGTGGGATGGCCAGCTCTGCTGTCTTTTTGCCCGATGGGTCGAATCTAAGCAGGCGCCCGAACTTGAGCTTCTCGTCTCGCGCTTCGGTCGTCTTGACATAGACGTTGCCGGCGGCGTCCAGCCCTGCCAGCCGCACCTCGGCCAGGTCCCAACCCGGCGCGACCGGCGTGATGGCCGCGAAGGTCGCGCCGCGCGCCGAGCCAACGTCCGCGCGCGAGACGATGCCGCTGCGCACGCCGAAAAGCTGCGCCTTGTACTGCCGGCCGCGGGGATCGACGTGCACCGTCCAGTGCTCCCCCCGCCGCTCGGAGAGGAACTTGCCTTCGTTGGAGAAGACGTTGACTGCGGGGACGTACGTGTCTCGCACCAGGATGCGGCCGTTGGGCGACACGGCCAGCTCGGTGGCGTTGCGGAAGACCCCGAACCGGCCACGGGGCTTGCCCTCAGGCGAGAAGCGCAGCACCGTGCCAGCGACCTGGTCGAGCACCACGAAGTCGCCGTCGAGGGTGACGTCGAAATCGACCAGGTAAGAGGTCGGCCCGGGAAGGCCGGCGGCCATCAGGTCGACCGGCGGTTGCCCGGCACCCAAGAGGTCGCGAAGGATGCGGTAGTTGGCTGCATCGAGCAGACAGAGCCGCCCCTGCCGATCCACGAGGAAGGAGGTCGGCGCGCCCTCTCCGGGACCCGACTCCGGAGAGTTGCGAGCCTCGCGCGGACCGGCGCCCCAGGTCAGCGTCACCACCGTAGTCGGCTGGGTCAGCTGGGCGGGAAGATCGTCGGAGGCGAGCGCGACCGCGGCCGCGCCCAGGGTAGCCAGCACCGTTATCCATCCTTGTCGAGCCATCGTTCGCTCCTCCGCTCCCGTCTATGCGGCAGGTCACCGCGAGTTTTGACAAAGGGACGCGCTCTACGGTAGCGCCCCAACCGGCACGGCCGTGAGTCCGGTCTCCGTCCCGATGAAGAGGTGGGACCCGTCCGAGGCCAGCGCCGTGACGTCGGGATGGCCCAGCCCCTGGAGCAGACCGGCCAGGGGACCGCCATCCGGGGCGGGCGGAAAGAAGAGCACGCCGCGGTCCAGCGTGCCGGCAGCCACGCGGCCTCCGACTTCGATCAGCGCCCCGGAGTTGACCTCGAAGCGGCCAGGCCGCTGGGGGTGGCGCGTGAAGGCGCCGTCGGGCCCCCAGAGCGCGCATCCTCCTCCGTACGTTCCCACCAACAACGCAGAGCCCAGCGGCAGGAGCGCGCTCACCCAGTTGGCCGGAAGTCCGTGCGCCGAAACCGAGATGGAGCGCGTTACCCGCAGCTGCTCCAGCACGGCAAGTCCACCGAGCGTGCCTAGGACCACTCGCCCCTGATGCTCGACGGCGCAGTAGACGTGGTTGTTCGGCAGTCCGTGAAAGACGCCGATGCTCTCGATTCTTCCGTCCTTTTCGACTGAAACACCCTTTTCGGTACAAAATAGCATCCCCCCGTCCACAGGAAGGCTGGCCGACACGTTTTCCCCGGCCAGACCGTCTGCGGACCTGAGCCGCCGGACGACGGCTCGCCCGTCGTGAGCGAACCACCCGTGCAGGGTCGAGACCAGCATGCGGCCGGCCCGTCCGTCCCACTTCAAATGGTTGACACCAGGGCAGCTCTGAAGCCCGGCCACGGCGACGGGCGCTGTCGAGCCCGGCTCGATCCGCTCGACGCCGCCATCGAAGTAGCCGATCCAGAGCCCGCCGGCGGCGTCCAGAGCCAGGGCCGACACGTGCGGCCGCCGCAGGCCGCCCGGGCGGGGAAGGCTGCGCGGCTCGCGGCCGCTCAACTCGAAGGCGCCCGCTGCGGAGCCGGCGGCGAGTTCGCCGTGCCCGCCGCAGGCCAGCGCGCTCACGGCGCCCGGGAGCTTTCTCCATGGACGGTAGGCCGGCCTGGGACCGGCGGGGCCTCGCAAGACGTCGCCTTCGAACGTGCCCACCAGCACGTCGCCGCCGCCGGCGTTCATGATGGCGGTCACGTGTACGTCGGGCAGATCGGTGGATGCACGCCCGGAGGCCTCCAGGCGCTGAAGCGCGAACGGGGTGCCGACGAGAAGGTCGTCCCCCGCCGTCCCGAGCGCAGTGACCCGGTCCAGAGGCGCGCCGTAGGAGATCTGCCTTCCGCCCTCGATGATGAGCACGCCTCGGTCAAAAGTACCTACGGCCAGTCCGGTGCGAAGGGGCGAGAGCGCCGAGACGCGAGTCACGTCGATGGCGCCGGGGGCCGGGCGAAGCCGCCGGAACCTGGTCCCGTCGTAGCGCACGACCCCGCCACCGAAGGTGCCTGCGAAGAGCTCCTCACCCGCCACCGCCAAGGCCGTGACGCGCTGGAGCCCAGGCTCCCCGAAACGATAGCTGGAGAGCCGCGATCCGTCGAAAGCGGCCAGCCCTCCCCCTTCGGTGGCCAGCCACAGAGCGCCGCCAAACTCCGCCAGCGCCGTCACGCGGCTGGCCGCCAGCCCCGCGAGCGCCCCTATCAACTTCGGAGGTTGGCCGGCCTGCCCCCCGAGCAGCAGCCCTGCCGACGTCCCCATCGCCCACCCCCCCCTCCAGCGCAGAACGGCCCGGACGTCGCCGGCGCAGCCTAGCTGCCAGCTGCCAGGCGGTAGCACGGGCTCAGCCGGCCGGGTCTCGGTCACCAGAGGGCTCAGCAGGTCCTGTTCGCCGGCGGCGCGGCGCGCTTCGGCGACGGCCCGCTCGGCTGGAACGACGATCTCCTGGCGGAACCGCGACACGCCCGCGACCGCGCCGATGCCCAATGCAAGCAATGCCAGAACGACCCAGCGGCCGCTTGCCGGCCGTGCGCCCGCGATCATGACTTCCATGATAGCGAGGGGTGCAGATTGCAGGCCGGAGCTGAAGAAAATATTTTCGGGGGGGTCGATTGACACCCCTGGGGGTCGTTCTTATACTTCAGGTACATTTCGCATCCGTAGTGCAATAACACAGACCCCTTCACCGGGTTGCCAAGGAGGCAGAACTATGACGTACCGCAGGATGATTTCGGCCTTGACCTTGATGGCATTCGTTGGCTGCCTGTTCGCGCTCCCGATGACCGCGCAGGCCCAGAGCTGGAACGACAACTCCAGAGGCGGCGACTCCGGTCTGCGCATCTGGAACAACCAGTGGGGCACCAACAACCGCTTCAGCGACGGGCGCGGCATCGGAGCCACGCTGCTTCGCTGGATTCCCGGCGTGCTGGGCGGCGTCGCCGGCTACTTCCTCGGCGCCAGCCTCGGCCCGATCGGCCGCATCGCGGCTGCAGCAGTGGGCTTCGTAGTCGCCAAGTGGATCGCCGACAAGCTCTTCCCCAGCCGTGACAGCTACAGCTACAACGACTGGAACCGCAACTTCAACGCCGGCTGGCAGAACCAGTACCAGAACAACGTCGGCTGGGGCTACGGACCACGCGGCAGCGAGACTGGCGGAGCGACCGGCGGCGACGCGAATCTCCAGGCCGTTCGTGACCGCTGGATCACCGCCACCCGCGAGTACCAGGATTCCCTGCGCGGAAGCGATACCAACGCCAGCAACGCGGCCCGCGCCAATTTCGAGTCCGCGCGCCAGGCGTACTTCGACAGCATCCGCAGCAGCTACAACCGGTAATCCTCCGCCCCTCACTGGCAACCTCTCTCCCGGCGGTCCGAAAGGGCCGCCGGGTTTGTCATTCCCGGCACCGGGCGGTTACACTCGCCGCGTCATGTACCCCATCCTCTTTCGCCTCGGATCGTTCGAGCTGCACACCTACGCCGTCACGATGGCGCTCGGCTTCATGGCCGCCCTGATGCTAGCCAACCACCGGGTCGAAAAGCGCGGCATCGACCTCCAGAAGGTGCTGAACATGGAGGTCTGGCTCATTCTCTGCGGCCTGGGCGGCAGCCGCTTGATGTTCGTCATCCTGGAGTGGGACCACTTTCGCAACAATCTCCTCGACATCCCGCTCTTCTGGAAAGGCGGCCTGGTCTACTACGGCGGATTCCTGCTGGCGCTGGTGTTCTGCCTCGTTTACTGCGTACGCGTCGGCCTGCCGATGCTGGCATGCAGCGACATCGCCGCCCCCAGCGTGGTCACGGGGCAGTTCTTCGGCCGCATCGGCTGCCTTTTCGGCGGCTGCTGCTACGGCGCCGTGACCGACCTGCCCTGGGGAATGCGCTTTCCGGCCACGACCAACGACACCCTGGCTCGCCATCCCACCCAGGTCTACGAGCTCCTGCTCCTGGGCGTCATCTTCGGCATCCTGAACTGGTACTACGCCAGGCGGGACCGGCCGCTCGGGACCGTGATGGTGATGTACGGCTACCTCTACGGAATTGCCCGCTTCATCGTCGAGATTTTCCGAGGCGACGACCGCGGCGGCTTCTTCCTCGGAGGGTTTTCCCCGAGCCAGCTGGTCAGCATCGCCGTGGTCCTGGCGGCGGTGACGGCGCACGTCTGGCTCATCTGGCGGCATCGCAGACAGAAGCCCGCGTAGCGGTTTGCGCCGCCAGGACCGCGCGCTAACATGATCCGGGTGGCCCGGTGAGCGGTTTCCCGGGCGGAAGGCTCATGCGATGAGGAGCAGACTCGGCTCGGCCCTGGTGGTCTCGGTCTGGCTGGCGGCCGCACTGGCCCCACCGGCCGCCGCCTCCCATCGGGTCCGGCTTCTGGGCGCTGGCGACGAGCGCGGCCTCGACACGTTCCGCGCCGTTTCGAAGATCACCCGCAAGGAAGGGCCGGTCTTCGTCGACAAGTCCCAGGACGGACTGCGAGTGGGACAGCTGACCCCCGACAACGGCGGTTTCGGTCGAGCCGAACGGACCGCTGCCCCCCGCATCGACCCCGAGGAGCGTATCGCCGTGGTGCGCCCGGTCTTCTCCGAGCCGATCGCAGCCGTCCGCGGCTGGCGGGTGGTCTCCGTCGTCCAGCGCACGTTCACGCAGGGCACGACCCTGTTCGGGGTGCGCGATAGTTGGGGCGCAGCGACGGGCGCCAAGGAGATGTTCGAGATCCTGAAGGACGCCGAGCCGATCACACCCACTTCCCTGGTCGATCTCTTCCAGAGGGTTCTCGACGGCGGGAACAACTCGAGCGTCACCAACGGGCTCTACCTGGCCGGTTCCGGCACGTTGCGCGTGCCCGCCACCCAACCGCTCTTCTTCGACGTGTTCCTCGAGGCACCGCTTCCCGTCGGCACGACACCGGACGACCCGGTCTCCACGCATCCCATCATCCCGGTGACCGCAGCAGCAGAGGTCCGCAACGTCGTCATCGGCAACGACGGCGCCGGAAACCCGGTCACGCAGCGCTTCAACTTCCTCGCCTTCAGCGCCGGGTTCAAGGGATTCGCCACGATCTTCGTCAGCGAGACGGGCGGCGCGCTGCGCCCGATCCAGACCGGGCTGGGCGTGGCGCCCGGCGTCGTTTACAGGACGGCCATTCGCAACGAGTCGCTGGCAGCCGGCGCCAACCAGGTGCTGGTCGGAGTGACCGACCGGGATGACCCGGATCTTCCGGCAGCCCAGGCCGCGCGCGGGTTCTCGGCGCCCGTGACGATGAACAACCCGCCCTGACGAGGAACGCGTCAGGAGGTCGCGCGCTTGAGGAACCGCCAGGCCGCGGTCGCCAGCTCGGAGCCTTCCGGTACATGGTCGAGCAGCCGGCGCCACTGTCCGCTGGCCAGCTCCTGCAGGCCGGAGGCCGTGTAGGTGGCAGCCAGCTCGTAGAGCGTGCGCGGATCGTTGGGGCGCAACTGGAGCGCGGCTTTGTACTCGGCGATGGCCCGCTCGTATTCGCTGGCCAGCTTGCAGGCGCGAGCCAGGGTCCGGCGCGCGTCGAACCCCGCAGGCTCGAGCACGCAGGCGCGCGCCGCGGCCTCCTGGGCCGGCAACGCTCTCTGGAGCGCGATGCGCGTGCTGGCCAGCAGGCACCACGCCGAGGCGCTGTCGGGCGCCCGGAAGGTGATCTTCTCCAGCCGGGTCTGGAGCCGTGAGAGCTCCCCGGCTGCGTAGAGCTGTTTGAACAGCTCCTCCTGCGCGGCCACATCGCCGGGGTCCAGGTCGAGCGCACCCTCCACTCGCTTGAGCGCTTCGGCCGGCCTTCCCGCCAGCCTCAGCTGTCGCGACAGGGCGACGGTCAAGGCCGTGCGTTCCGAGGTCGGCACCGAGATCGGGAGATGGCCGAGCACCGTGTCCAGCAGTGCGCCAAGCCCGGGCTCCGGCGAATCGGACGGAGCCGTACGCGCCAGCTCCTGGCAGAGAGCCGTGGTCGCCACGCCCAGGCGCGCGAGCTGGCGGCCCAGACCGATGGCCACAGCCCGCTCGTTTTCCAGCAGCGCTCTGCGGGCAAACTCGACGGCCGGCTTGTGCGCCCCGGCTGGGTCCTGCGCCAGGAGCTGGGAGTGCAGGCGGGCAGCGGCGCGCCAGTCGCCGGACTTCTCGTGTGCAAGGGCCAGCGTCGTCACTGCCTGGGTGCCCACCACCGCAGGCTCCGAGAGCCTGAGTAGCGCGGCAGCCGGATCTCCACGACCGATGGCCAGGTTTGCGAGTTCCACGCGCACCGATTCATCGTCTGCCTCGGAGGACTCCAGAGTCGTGGTCAGCACCGCTTCCGCGGCTTGCAGCTGAGAATCGCTCTGGAGCAGCCGCGAGAGTTGAATCGCGATGGCCGCGCTGGCGGGGTCCAGCTCGTGGGCGCGCAACGCCTCGGCCCGGGCCTGGTCCGGCTCGCCGACCTGTTCGAGATATGCGGCCAAGCCCGCGTGGGCGTCGGCCGATCCGGGGTACTGGGCACACGCGGAGCCGAGATGGGACCGGGACCGTTCCAGCTCGCCTGTGCGGAGAGCCACCTCGCCCGCCACGAGCAAGGCGCGCAGGTGATAGGGATTCGATCGCAGGAAGGTCTCGGCGTAGGCCCGAGCTTCGGGGAGGAGCCCGTCACGCAAGCAGTCGAGCATGGCCTGCTGGGTGTCCACCTTCCCTTGCGCCCCGCGCGGAGCCGACCGGCCTGCGCGCGCCATGACCTCGCGGGCCTTCCGCGCCAGCCTGCCCTTGCCGTTGCACGCGGCCAGCATCGCCTGGCAGTGTTCGACGGCCAGCGCCGCCAGCCCGGCCGCGTCGTACGCGTCGGCCAGCTCCATTTGAGCCACGGGATGCGCCGGCTCCAATTGGAGGACGCGCCGGTAGGACGCGACCGCAGTCTCGTGATCGCCTGCCTGAGAGGCCGCGCGCGCCAGCCCGAGCTGGCACTGGAGCGAACCCGGGTCCAGGCGCGCCGCGCGAGCGCAGCAGTCCTGGCCTGCCACGGCCTGGCCCAGGCGGCAGAGCGCCGCGCCCAGGTAGAGGTGCGCGCGCGCGTTCGACGGCTCTCTGCGAATCACGGCGGTCATCCGATCCCGCAGCCCCGCGAACGACTGGCCGGACGCGTGAAACGCCGCGACGGCATCCAGAAAATCATCGGCCACCGTCGGCTCTGCCAGTCCCTGGTCCAGGGTCCGTCCGGCCTCCTCGCGCCGGCCCGCCGACTCGTGACAGCGCGCCAGCGCCGTGAGGAGTCTCGGCCTTCCCGCGCCCGCGGCCTGTCCCAACCGACCGAGCGAATCCGAGAGCAGCGACACGGCCTCGGCCTCGCGACGTTCAGCACTCAATCGCTCCGCCAGCTCCACGACCTGGACGGCCAGCGCGGGCGCTTCCGACGCCGGAAGCCGGCCCATCAAGCTCGACAGCGCCGACGAAGCGTCCACCAGCCGGTGGCACTTCATGCAGCTCTCGACCCTGCGCCGCTCCCGGGCCAGATCCAGCGAACCGGCAGCAGCCTCGAGGCGCCCGTACGCATCGGCGGCTCGCTCCCAGTTCCCGTCCTCATGGTGCAAATCGGCCAGCAGCTCCAGCGCTTCGGCGCCGGGCCGCTCGGTCCCCGACAGTAGGTCCGCTGCGCGTGAGCGATTTCCAAGCTCGAGGTAAGCCCTGGCCAGCATCAGCCGAGCCTCGCTGGGAGCTTCCTCGGGGGCGTCGAAGAAGACCTCCAGATTCGGGATCGCCTCCCGAGGCTGACCGCAGAGGATCTGGAGCCGGCCCAGCTGGAATCGTGCGTCCCGATCGTCGGGCCGCAGCTTCACGGCCTGGGCGGCAGGACTGATGGCCTCGTCCGGCCGGCCCATGCGCTCCAGGCTGTGAGCCAGACCCGCGGCCGCCTCGAAGATGTCCGGCTGCCGTCGAAGGGCCTCGGAGTAGAGTTCCGCCGCGGCCGCATCATTGCCGTCGCGCCGGGCCATTCGAGCCGAGAGCAGCCAGCCTCGCGGGCTTTCGGGATGCTCCAGACGCAGCCGGTTGGCGCGGCGGTCCCCCTCCTCGCGCTCGCCGGTCGCCCAGAGCGCGGTGACGTAGGCCTCGCACTCCTCGTCGTCGAGCCTCCCATGAGTCTCTGCCTCGGCCCACTCGCGCAGGACGCCGTCGAGATCGCCGTCCCTCACCAGGATCTGGGCCAGCATCAGCCGTCCCCGGCGCGACTTGCTGTTGGCCGAGAGCAGCCTTGCCAGCACGTCACGCGCGCCGGGGCGATCGTCCTTCTGCAGGAGCAACGCGGCCGCCTCGCAGGACGCGTCCTCGCACGCGGGGTCGAGGCCCGCGGCCCAGAGCAGCGCGTCGGCCGCGTCCGGGAGCTTGCCCTGTGCGCGGCAGACGGCCGCCTTCAACACGTGATACTCGGCTCGGCCGAAGTCACGCGCCAGACATTGCTCCACCAGCGCGGAGGCCTCCTCGGTCTTGCCCTGCTTCACCAGAAGGCGGGTGAGCATCTCCAGCGCGGGTACATGTCCGGGCTCGAGCTCGAGGACCCCACGCAGCGCCTCGAGCGCGGAGGGCTCGTTTGCCTTCGAGACGTGGATTCGCGCCTTGAGCAGACGGGACTCGACGTTGGCGCCCGTGCGGGAGTCGACCTCCCGGAGGACCGAAAGCGCCCTATCCGGTTCCGCAAGCGCGACGTGGCACCGAGCCACTCCCATCAAATCGGACACGTTTCGTCCGTTGAGCTCGAATGAACGGCGGTAGACCTCGCGAGCTAGATCCACCCGGCCCTCTCCGACGAGCTCTTCGGCCAGCACCGGCAGCGCCTCCGGGGAGCTGCTGCCGTGCTCCAGGATGACGGTCCAGGCCTCGCGATCGCGTTTCTCCCGCACCAGCTCCAGAACCACGGGAAGCAGCGCCAGCCGGACCGGCGCGCCCAGCGCTGCCAGCTCCCGGCGTAACCAGCGCGCCTCGTCCGCAACGCCCTCGGCGGCCAGCCGGCCCGCCCGCTCACACAGAGCCTCCAGCCGTGCAATGCGCCCCGACGCGAAGTCGGCCAGCAGCCCCCTGGCCTCCTCGCGGCGGCCCTGGCGCGCTATCAAGAGCACGAGCTCACAGGCGGTCTCGGGGTCCTGCGGATCTGCATCCAGCGCTGCGCGGAGCGACTTCTCGGCCTTTTCGGGCTGCGTGAGAAGCAGCTGCGCCCGGGCCAGCGTCAAGTGAGCGCGCGCGTCGGCGCCGCCTGAGCGGACCAGTCGTTGGAGCATCGCTGCCGCCTCGGCGGCCGCACCGAGCTGGAGTTTGACCTCACCCATCAGCCGCAAGGTGGATGGCCGATCCGGATCGGTGTTGAGCGCCCGTTGCAGGTCGGCCTCGGCGTTGCGCGGGCGGCTGCGGCGCATCATCAGTCCTGCGCGCGCTTCGAGCAGCAGGGGCTCGTCGGGTTGGCCCGCAAGGGCCGAATTGAGCAGACCTTCGCATCGGACGACGTCCCCGTCCGCCAGGCAGAGCTCTGCGAAGCGGGCGATGCCACGCGGCGAGAGCGCCCCGATTCCGGAGCGTCTCTCCAGAAGCTCCAGCGCCGACCGCCTCTCGCCTTGGCGCTCGCGAACAGCTGCCAGCGCCAGAAGCGCATCCTCCGACGCGGCCTCGACGGACGCGGCGTCGGCGTACAGCCCGAGCAGGCCCGCGTCGTCCCGGATTCTCCCCAGGGCGCCCGCCAGGGCCGAACGGGCGGCGTCATCGTGAGGCAGCTGCTCCAGCGCCTTGCGCAAGTGCGGAACTGCTTCGGCAGCGCGGTCGAGCGCCATCAGCGCCAGTCCCCGGAGCCTGAGCGAAACCGGGTCGTCCGGATAGCGGTCGGTGAGCTGGGTGGCGTGCTCCAGCGCCGGCCGATGCTGGCTGGCATGGAGCTCGGACTCCGTCAGGCGCGTCAGCAGCTGGCGTCCGGGGTTCGAGAGCCTGGCGGCGCGTCCCAGCCACTCGCATGCGAAGCCCCACTTCTCTAGAGCATGGTAGGAGCCGCCCAGTTCCTCGCAGAAGGAACCGTCGTCTCGATAGGCAGGGATCAGCTCACGCGCCAGCTCGAGCACGGCGGCGTGCTCACCCAGTCGGTGCGCTGCCGTGAGGAGAAGCCTGCGAGCTTCGATCGGCGCACCGGAGGCAGCGCTCAGCTGCTGTAACTGACGGTGGGCCTGGGCAAGGTCGCCCGCGGCCAGCAGAGCCTCGGCCAGGACCAGACCGCCCGGGATTGACGCGGGGGACAGGCCGGCGTGAAGCCGCGCGTGGCGCAATGCGGGGCCTGCGGCGCCGGCGGCCAGGTGGCAGCGCGCCGACTCCAGGTGATACTCTGCGCCCGGCTCGTCCCACGCCGCCATCGGTTCGATGGCCTCGAGAGCGGCGTCGATGCGGCCGGCCCGGCGCAGCAAGCGGGCCTCCAGGATCCTCACGTCGGGCTCGTGACGGCCGGCGCTCGCGAGGTAGCGGCCGAGAGTCTCCAGAGCGGTGGCGTTGTCGCCCAGCGCCTCCTGGCACCGGCCCAGGGCCAGCAATCGCGCCGGCGGGGGACAGTTGACGGCTGCGGCTGCGGCCAGCTCCCCAAGCGCCTCGGGGAGCCTTCCGAGCCGCCGCAGCGCCTCACCGCGCAGGTAGCGGCGGTGCTCGTCACCGGCGGAGAGTCTGGGGCACCGTTCGATCCAGACGAGAGCGTCGGCCGGCCGGTCCATCGCCAGGGCCGCCTCGGCTCCGACGAGCCAGGCTCGGGCCGTGGCAGAGCCGCCCCTTACCAGCGGCTGAAGCAGTCGCACGGCCTCAGCGGGCTGTTCGCGCTGGAGCAGGATAGTGGCCAGGGCGACGGCCGCGTCGGGCGCGGCGGCCGGGTCCTTGCCGACGACTTGCCTCAAATGATGCTCCGCATCCTTCGGGTTCTCTTGCCGAACCGCGAGCTCGGCCAGCAGCTCGTGCGAGCGGGAGGCCAGGGTGGGGTCCTGGACGGACCGCTCCAGGGAACGCCTGGCGCCGTCAAGGCTGCCGAGGGCCAGATGCGCGGCACCCAGGTGGTAGGAGACCTGCCGATCCTCGGGCTCGGCGGCGGCCACGCGCTCCAGCCGCTCCCGCGCTTCGGCGTGGAAGCCGGCCGCGGCGGCCTCGATGCCCAGAAGCCGCTGGGCCCAGATCTCGCCCGGCGCAGCGTCGCAGAGCCGGCGCGCGGCGTCGAGCTGGGCAGCGCGATTGCCGAGCTGCTCGTACGTCCAGGCGGCATAGCGAAGCGCGCCCGAGTGGCCAGGCTCCAGCTCAAGCGTGCGCAGGAACTTCTCCAGCGCAGAGTCATGATTGCCGCGCCCGAAGAGCAAGATGCCCAGCTGAAAGACCGTCCGGGCGTCCTCTCCCTTTTCCACCAGGTCGTTCACGAGAAGCGACGCGGCCTGGTCCACATAGCCGGCTGCGGCCAGCTGCGCGGCCTCGTCGGAGTCGGCGCGGCCGCCCGTCGATAGCCGGCGCGCGTCGGCGCGCACCTCGCCGTCGGGGTCCTTGAGCAGCCCTTCGAGGCTTGCGGGCTCGGGAAGCTGGCCAGAGCTGCCCAGCTGCCTCAGAGCTTCGCGCCGCACTTCGGCCGCGGGGTCCGTGAGCAGCTGGCGGGCCAGGGCGGCGGAGTCGTCGCAGGCGAGCCGGTGGAGCGCCCCCAGCGCCCGTGCGCGCGTGGCCGCAATGGCCGAAGAGAGCGCGCGCCGCAGCAGCTCGATCGCCCGAGGCGTTGCGATCACTGCCAGCGTCTCCACGGCCGCGCACTGAACACTGGCCGTGCCGTCGGCCAGCCCGCGCTCCAGAAGCTCCAGGGCCTCACGTGGCCCGCAGAGCGGAGCCACGCTCATCGCCGCCGCACGGACCCGGACGTCCGAATTCCCCAGGCAACTCTCCAGGGCACGTACCGAAGGCGCCGCACCGAGCGCGCTCATGGTCTCGAGCGCCCCGATGACGCGTTCGTCGTCCGGCGACTGCAGCCAGGGCTCCAGGTCCGGACCCAACCGCGCGTCGCCGTGCTCGCGCGCCAACCGCAAGGTTTCGCGCTGCAGCTCCGCGGAAGCAGCGAGCGCTGCGCGCAGCTGCTCGCGAAGTGCTGTCCGCCCGCCGACCGCCACCACGGTGCGGGCGGCCTCGATCGCCACGTCCCCAGAGGCGCGGCCCAGCGCCTCCCGAGCAATCCGGAAATTCATCATGCTCGGAAACCGGCGCAGCCCCACCAGCGCCGGAACCGCAAGCTCGGGCGCCTCGTTGGCCGCGAACGCTGCCAGCAGCCGACCGGCGTCGGAGCTGGGGAAGTGCGCTAGATTCTGCAGCACTTGACCCTTCCAGGGATAGTCGCTGGTCTCGAGCAGCTCCCGATACGACTCGACCAGCTCGGGAAGGACCCATCCCTCCACCGCAGCCAGCACGTCCGCTCCGACCGGGGAGTCGCCATCCGTGAGGAGCCCCCGAAGCCGCGACACCGAGGGCGCCAGCCGCAACCGGCAGCAGGCCACGGCAGCCGCGCGCGCGACGTCCACCACGGGGTGCTGGAACAGCTCGAAGAGCAGGCTCTGTTCGAGCGCCGCCCGATCGGGCTCGAGCCCTTGCAACAGCTCGATCAGCCCGGCGACGTCGCCGGCGGCCACCGCCGAGGCCAGGGACGGGGGAAGGACCTTCGTGGGCGTCAGGCTGGAAGCCATCGTCGCGTTCCGCGCTCCATCGCTTGCCACCGGTCACGGCCGTGAGCCCGGCGAACAGGAGTCCGCGCGGCAGGAGACTCCCGATCCCCCTATCGACAAATCCCGCCCCGCTGCTTACGAAATTGGCCTGAGGAAAACCGGGGACACACGACCTATTTTTTCAAAATAGGTCGTGTGTCCCCGGTTTTTCGGCCTTCGCGGCCTACGGCCGGCGGATCTTCTGGAGGTGCTCGCGGGCAGCGGTCGAGAGCGAGGAGCTGGGGGGCTCCAGGGAGAGCACCTTGTCGAAGCAGGCGATGGCGGCGGCGGGCTGGGCGGCCTCGTCGAGCGCGGTGCCGAGCTCAAAGACGAGCCGGGCACTGCGAGGCGCCAGGAACTGCGCCTTGCGGTACTCGTCAATGGCCGCGGAGAGATCTCCCTGGTTGCGCAGGCTGCGGGCCAGACCGGCGTGGGCCGCGAACTGGTTGTAGTCGAGCTTCACGGCGCGAGCGAAGGCGTCGCGCGCTTCGCGCGCCTGACCCAGCCGCAGGCAGCCCATGCCCAGGTGGCAGAGAGCGCGCGCATCGGCGGGATAGCGCTCGACGATCCGGGCGAAGGTGCTTCGCAACAGCTCGAACTGGCTCGTCTCCTCCAGGTACTGGGCCGCGAGGTCCTGCACCGCCCCCTCCTCGGGACGCAGTTGAAGGGCAACCATGAGGTTTTGCTCGGCCGAGCGTCGATCGCCCGACCGGTGGTGCAGGCGTGCCATCTCCACGTGCAAACGGGCCCGCTCCGAGGGACCCTGCCCGGCCACGTGCTCGGCCAGCAGCGTCACGGCCTCGCGGGCGGCCCCCTGCCGCGCATACGAGCGCGCGGTCTCCAAAACAGCCTCGGCGGATGCTTTGCCTCCAGCGGCAAGCTCACGCAGGACCCCGGTCGCGCGTGCGCTCATCCCGGTGCGGGCGTAGCAGAGGGCCAGCCGCTCGCGGCCTGGCGCGTCCAGACCGGCCGGCCGCGCGCGCAGCTGCTCGTAGACCTCGATGGCCCGCGGCCAATCGCCGCGCTCATAGTGCAGGCCGGCCAGCTCCAGCAGGGCCTCGGTCCCGAGCTCCACCTGGGGGTGGCACTCCACCAGCTCCTCCAGCGTCCTGGCCGCAAGTCGCCGGTTGTCCAGCTGCCGGTAGGCCCGCGCCAGCAGCAGGCGAGCTTCGGCCTGGTGCTCGCCTGCATTGCGGGACGCCTTCTCGAACGCGTCCCGGGCGGCCTCGTGGCGCTCCAGCTCCAGGAGCGCCTTGCCGTGCTCCAGGTGGAACTGGCCCCGGTCGGGCTCGATCTCCAGCGCCCTGCGGATCTGGAACAGCGCGTCCTGCAGACGGCCCTCGGAACGGTAGAGGTCGGCCAGCCGCGACGGAGGCAAGGACGACTGCGGGTGTAGCCGGGCCGCCTGCTCGTAGCGCACACGGGCCTCGGCCAGCCGTCCGGCCGCCCGGACCGCGTCGCCGGCGAAGACGAGCGGCTCGAGCGCCCTGGGCGATGCCGCGAGCCTGGCGCCGTTCACTCGTTCGGCGTCGGCGTAGCGGCCCAGCGACAAGTACGCGCGGGCCAGTCCCTCCAGATCGTCTTCGCCCAGCGGGTTCTCCCGCCCCGCGGCCTCCCAGTGCACGGCAGCCATCTTCTGGTCGCCAGCGCGGCTCGAGAGGCGCGCCAGCGCCAGTCGTGCGCGCCTGGAGTGCGGACGCTTCTCCACGACCCGCTCCATGATGCCGCGGGCCTGGACGATGTGCCCGCTGGCCTCGAGGAAAGCGATGGCCCTGCACGCGGCCTCTTCCAGCCCGGGGTCCAGCGCCAGCGCCTTCAGGTAGGACTCCAGCGCCCGGGGACGGTCGCCGCATGCCAGGTGGATCTCGCCGTGCAACGTATGCGCGGCCGCGGCCTTGTCGTCGAGCTGGAGACTCCGCTCGACGCTGGCGCGCGCGTCGTCTGTGCGGCCCCGGCGAGCGGCGCAGGTGGCGTGCAGCAGGAGCAGCCGGGCATCCTCCTGGAACTTCGGGCGCAATCGCTCCAGAAGCTCCAGAGCCCTTTCCAGCAGCGGCGCGCGCCCTTCGTCCGACTGCAGCATCCCGGCCTCCTCGAGCAGCACGCGCGCCAGGTCCGCAGCCACCTCCAGACTCGACGGAGCCATCGACATCACTTGCTCGAGCCGCTGCCGGGCCGCCTCGTGCTCCCCCGACTCGAGGTGGCATCTGGCGATGGCATGCATCGTCTTTCCCCGGCTCGCTCCCATCGCTAGAGCCCGATCGAGCAGCAGCCGGGCGCGTCGCCGCTCACCCTGGGTCCGGAGCAGCTCGCCGTGCTCGAACAGCAGCTCCGGGTCACCGGAGAGCTCCAGCACGGCCAGGGCCTCGCGGTCGCGCTTCTGGCCCAGGAGCAGCCTGGCCAGCGGCCGGATACCGGCCTGCGCGCCCTCGGCCGTGGCGACGAGCTCCCGCAGGTACGCTTCGGCCTCGCGCGGCCGCTCCTCGGAGATGTAGACGCTGGCCAGATCCGCCAGCACCTCGTGACGATGCTCGGCCCCCTTCGCGAAGGTCTCCAGCAGCCGCCGGGCCTCGCCGGCCCGCCCTTGCCTCAGCAGCAGCCTGCCGAGCGCCAGGCACGAGTCGAGGTGTTCAGGCACGAAGGACAGGGCGCGCCGATAGCACTCCTCAGCCTGTCTCGACTGCCCGAGCGCCGCGGAGACTTCGCCGCGCCAGAAGTGGCCGCGCGGGTCCCTGGGCCGCATGCGAATGAACGCCTCCAGATGCGCGACGGCGTCCGCTGGGCGGCCGTCGGCGACCTCGAGCTTCGCCGACTCCAGGTAGAGCTCCTCCTCGAACGGCGCGAGCTGGCGAGCCTGTGCCAGCTCCTGGCGAGCTTCGAACCGGCGACCGGCTCCGGAGTGGATGCTCGCTAGCCGCGTCCAGGGGCCAGCCGCCTTCGGATGGCGCCTGGTCGCCCGGCCCAGGATCGCCTGGGCCCCTTCGAGGTCTTTCAATTCCGCGAGCGCGTCCCCCAGGAGCTCCATCAGCTCCAGGGACTCGCATCCCCTTCGCGCGAGCCCCTCCAGCAGGCGACGCGCCGACGCCGGATCACCCGACCTCGACGCAGCCTTCGCGACCATCAGTCCCAAGGTCTCCTGTTCAGGCGTGAAGTCTTCGACATCGGGGTACAGCGCAGTGACGGCCCGGTCGTCCCCGGCGTCGAAGCTGGCGCGGGCCAGCTCGAAGCGGGCCGCGACGTCGTCTGGGTGCGCCGCCAGCGTGGCGGCGAGGAATCCGAGCGCGGCGCGGCCGTCGCCTGAGCGCGCCAGTCCCAGTCCCAGGACGCGGGTTGCGATGGGGCTGCCTTCGCGCATCGCCAGAGCAAGGCGCGCGCCCTCCACGGCCTCGGCCAGCCGCCCTTCCTCCAGGTCGAGCTCGGCCCTGAGCTCCACGAGCGAGGGGTCTCTGGGCGCCTTCTCGAGGCCTCGCTGGAGCCAGTGACGCGCTTGAGATGATTTTCGTCCGAGCCTGTACGCCCGGGCCAGCTCCAAGCAGAGTGCCGGGTCCTCGAGCCCTGCCTCGCAGGCCGCCAGCCCATGCTCGATCACGCGCTCAGGGTCTCCCTGACGCGCGTAGAGGCCGGCCAGGCGTCGCCGCACCATGGGGTCCGCAGTCCCGAGCCTGAGGGCGTGAGCAAGATGCTTCTCGGCCTCGTTCTCCAGCCCTAAGGCCAGCTCGGCCTCCGCCAGCACCACGTGTCCGGCCGGGTCCTCGGGTTCCAGCTCGACGGCCTTCGCCGCGGCCGCATGCGATCGGCGCGGACGGCCGTTGTCGAGCCACACGCGGGCCAGCCGCAGGTGAGTCCCAGCCTGCTCTGGCGCGAGCTCGGCGGCTCGGCCCAGCGCCAGGAGGGCCTGCTTGGCGTTGCCGCAGGAGAGTTCGAGCTCCGCCGATTGTTTCCAGGCGGCGGTGTCAGAGGGGTTGTCTTCGAGGTGCCGTCCCAGCGTGCGGCGCGCGTCGTCGGCAGCTCCCGTCGCAGCCTGCAGACTGGCAATGCGCCTGGGCAGGCCGGCCAGCGAGCACCCGGCGCGCTCCAGCTGCAAGCACGCTGCGAGAGCTCCGGACTCGTCGCCGAGCGCCTCGAGCGCATCGGCGCGCAGCGCGACGGCATCGGCGGAGCCTGCCTGCGCCGGCGTCAGCGATTCCAGCGTGCCGAGCGCCCCCCGGGCGTCGCCCAGGACGAGCCGGGCACGGGCCTCGATCAGGGCTGCGGGACCTTCGATGGCAAGGCCTTTCAGGGCTCGCAAGGCACCGGCGGCGTCGTCCTGCGCCAGCAGCGCACGGGCCAGCAGCAGCTTCACGTGGGACTCGCCCACGCCAGCCTCGAGAGCCGCTCTGAGATGCTCGACCGCTCGCGCGTGCTGGCCTTGCACAAGCTCCACTTCGCCGAGCATCGCAAGTCCCTCGGGCTCCAGAGGGGCCTGCCGCCCGAGCAGCTCCAGTTCCGCGCGGGCGCGTTCCACCCTGCCAAGCTCCAGATGCGCGCGGCAGAGCTCGAGGTGCGCCCGACGGTCCTCGTAGCGCTCGAAGAGGTACTCGTCCAGGGCGGCCGCGGCCTGCTCGGGCTTGCCGAGCTTCAGGAACACCTGGCCCTGGCGTCGCATCGTCTGCGGATCGGAGGGGCGGAGCTTGCGGAGGTCTCCGAGTCGCGAGGAGGCCGCCTCGAGGTCGCCGGCTTCCATGCAGGCGCCGGCCAGCTCCCGCAGGGTGGCGGGATGGG
The DNA here is from genome assembly GCA_016190005.1 of Candidatus Wallbacteria bacterium. Taxonomy (GTDB): domain Bacteria; phylum Muiribacteriota; class UBA6191; order JACPRK01; family JACPRK01; genus JACPRK01. Next base: position 20,283 of record JACPRK010000138.1, read on the forward strand.
CCGGCCGCATCTGGAGCGCACGCTCCAACGCAATCCTGGCTGCGCCGGGCTGGCCCCCAGCCAGCAGCAGTCTGCCAAGCTGGTAGTGCGGCTCAGGGGTGGTGGGCGATGCCTGGGCCACGGCCGAGACGATCGCGAGCGCACCGGCGGAGTCGCCGGAGCTTTCGAGGTCGAGGGCCTTGCGGAGGCGATCCTCCTCGGGACCGGCGGCCGACCGGGCGTGCGCGGACTGGATGAGCTTGGCGGCGGCCTCCAGGAGGGCGCTGTCGGGGGCGGGAGTCGGCTTTTCTGCTGGCATGGGAGTCTTGTCTGTCATCGGCGAACGTGGAAACGGCCGGGCCCTGGGGCCCGGCATGATTGGAGGCGCGGAGCCGGCTACTGGTAGAAGCGGTCCTTGGCGTCGTCTACCAGCGCGGGCACGTCCAGGATGAGGCTGACCGTGCCGTCGCCGAGCACCGTGGCGCCCTGCACACCCTTCACGGAGACGAACTGCTTGTCGAGGGTCTTGCTGACGATTTCGCGTCGCCCGATCAGAGAGTCCACAACGAGCCCGATCTTGCTATCGTCATCTTCGGCGAAAACGATGAAGCTTTTGTTCGATCGGTGGTCGCCGAGCTCGAAGTAGTCTTGCAAGTAGATGAGGGGGATGACGGTCTCGCGGAAGTTGATGACGCGGTGGCTGTTGATGACGTGGACGTGGCCCGGGTCGAGCTGGATGGTCTCGCGGACCGACGAGAGCGGGATGGCGAAGGTCTCACCGGCGACGCGCACCAGGAGGCCCTGGATGATGGCCAGGGTGAGCGGGAGCTTGATCTGCACGGTGGTGCCGTTGTCCTTCTCGCTCTTGATGGTGATCTCGCCCCGCAGCTTCTGGATGGCGTCCTTGACGACGTCCATACCGACGCCGCGACCGCTGACGTTGCTGACCTGAGAGGCCGTGGAGAAGCCGGGATAGAATATGAAGTTGTAGATCTCGTTGACGCTCATCGCGCGCAGCTTGACCTCGTCGGTGAGGCCGCGCTCCAGGGCGCGTTTCTTGATCTTCTCGAGGTCCAGGCCGGAGCCGTCGTCCACCGTCTCGACCAAGATGTTTTCGCCCACGTGCCGGGCGCGCAGCATCAGGAAGCCCTCCTCGGGCTTGCCCTTCATCCGGCGGACCTCCGGGGACTCGATGCCGTGGTCGAGGGCGTTGCGCACCAGATGCATCAGCGGGTCCCCGATCTCGTCGATGACGTTCTTGTCGATCTCGGTCTCGGCGCCCTCGATGAGCAGTGTGACGCGCTTGCCCAGGCTCTTGGACAGGTCCCGTACCAGCCGGGTGAAGCGGCTGAAGACCTGTCCGATCTGGACCATGCGGACCTTCATGGTGCCGGTCTGCAGCTCGTTGGTGATCGTCGAGAGGCTCTGATTGAGCTCCTGGATGCCGGAGCGCAGCCGCTCCGCGTCGCCGCTCTCCATGTAGCGGGCGAAGAGGTTGACGAACTGCGTCTTGTTGATGACCAGCTCGCCGACGAGGTTCATCAGCTTGTTGAGCCGCTCCACGGGCACGCGCACGGTCTGCGTCGCAGCGATGCGGCTGGTGTCCCCGGTGGCGTCCTTTCCCGGCCGGTCCGGGCTGACTCCGGGCTCTCCGACACGAGCCGCTGGCTCCACCAGAGCTACCGGCTCCATCCGCTCCATTGCAATCGTCGTGAAGGTGCTCTTGCCCACCTCCTCGGCGACCATCATGTCCTTGAGCTGCTCGATCTCCTTCTCGGTGGCGATCAGGAGCTGAAGGCGCCCCTTGAAACCCTTGTGGATCCCCTCGGGCTTCGGGTCGCTGGCGATGATCCGGCTCACGTCGGCGACCCGCTGCCAGATCTGCCAGGCCCGCGTGAGCGAGCGGGCCGAGGCGTCCTGGAACAGGATATCGACCTCGAAGACATTCAGGTTCTGATTTAGGCTCTCGACGATCAGCGTGCGCTGCTCCTCGGAGAGCGAGTCGATGAGGCGGTGCGGAGGCTCCACCGGAGGGCCCTCGCCGGGTCCCTCGGGGGGGGGCGCGGAAGCCGAGGCGACGGGTGGCGGCGCCGGGAGCGGGGAAGGGGGCGCAGCAGCCAAGATCTGCTCCCGGTCGCGTGGCGCGGGCTCGACGGGTACCGGTGTGGGTACGGGGGGAGGCACCAGACCCAAAGGTGCGGGCGGCGGCGTCGGGGGAGGCACAGGGGGCGGCTCCGGCGGCGTGGGTTCGGGGGCGACCGCCTCGAGCAGCGGTGCGGGCGCGGCCGATGGCGTCACAGTGATGCTCTTGCCGTTCCCGAACGCGGCGATCTGTTCCAGACGCTCCTTGGCCGCTTGCGTGCGGATGAAGATCTCCAGCGTCGTGAAGGTGGGGCTGGCGTTGGACTGCAGGTCCGAGACGCTCGGCGTGGACCGGAGGATCGTGCCAATCTCCTTGAGCTTCTTGAGGACCAGGAAGGCCCGGACGGACTTCATCTCCATCTCGGGCTCGAACTCCATGAAGAACCGGAACACGTGGCCCCGCTCGGCCTGGAGCAGCGCCTCGAGCTCCGGCGAGAGCTCCGCGCCCGGAGGCTGCTTCACGCCAGGCGCGGGTGGGGGCGGCACAGGCGCGGGGGGCGGCGCCGGCTGAGGCGCGCGAGGAGCAACGGCCTGCGGCGGAACGGCTCCGGGCAGGTGGGTCCGCAGCCGCGCCGCGATGCCGGCGGCGTCGATCGGGGACTTCACGTC
>JACPRK010000158.1 GCA_016190005.1 Candidatus Wallbacteria bacterium
GTCCCCTGGTGGGAGCTCGAGGGCAAGGCCCTCGACAGGAATCAGTACAACTAGATTTCATGCCGGTTTTCAGGAGATCCATGCAGTTGTGAGGGCAGACCCCCAGACCGTAGTAAGTACCAAGACCTGTCACCCGCCCACCCCGCTATCCGCCCTCTCCTCCATCCCCCCGAGCGCGAGCAGCCTCAGCGCTATCTCCTTGCCCCGCGGGCCGACCTCCAGCGCCGGCCCCACGCACGACGGACAGCCGTCCGGACAGACGCACCCGCCGACCAGCTCGCCGGCCGCCCGGAAGAGGCGCGCGCAGTCGTCGAAGATCCTCTCCGAGAAGCCCACGCCGCCCGGATGGTTGTCGTACACGTAGACCGTTGGCCGCTTCGTGAACGGAGACTGCACCATCGCCACCGCGCGCAGGTCGTGCGGCTCGGCCATCACGTAGAGCGGGGCCACCTGCGCCAGGATGTTGGCCAGCGCCTTCAACCCCAGCCCCATCTCCTCGGCCGTCACGCCCAGCGCCTGGTGGTCGTTCTCTCCGTAGCTGAACCAGAACGACGTGGTCTGCATCTCCTGCTCCGGGAGGTGGATGTAGCCCCAGCCCACGTTCTCGTGCGTGTGGAAGCGGATCTTCTTGTACAGGACCGGGAGCGTCGTTACCGCCACTTCGCCGTGCGCCCGCTGCCCGCCCGGCTCGGCCTGCTCGCAGAACACGTCCAGCACCTTGATGTCGGTCTTGGCCTCTGCGTCCGTGTAGTAGTCGACCTCGACGGGCCGCGCCTCGGCGCGCTTGCCCTCGACGTCGAACTTCTCGATCTGATACTGGCGGCTCTGGTGCAGGTAGATCGCCTCGTCGTGCACGATCAGCGGCGCCGAGGCCCAGTCGATCTCCCCGATGACGCGGTCATTGACCAGGTCGTGGATGACGACGTTGTCCGTCGTGGCGCTGCGCAGGCTGACGTCGCCCGCCGGGTAGACGTCCGCCATCCAGTGCCACCGGTTGCCGACGTGGCGCAGCACGCGGTGCTCCTCCAGGAAGTGCAGGAGCTCGCCCAGATCCTCGCGGCAGCCGCCGAACCGCTCGCCGTCCTCGAACGGCAGCTCGAAGGCCGCGCACTTCACGTGTGACATCAGGATCACGAGGTTGTCCGGGTTGAGCACGGCGCCTTCGGGTGGCCGCCCGAAGAAGTAGTCGGGATGGCCCACCATGTACTGGTCCAGCGGGGTCGAGCTGGCGATGAGGACCGCCACCGATCGCCCCTGCCGCCGTCCGGCCCGCCCCGCCTGCTGCCAGGCAGACGCGACCGTCCCCGGATACCCGCACATCACCGAGACCTCGAGGCTGCCGATGTCGATCCCCAGCTCCAGGGCGTTCGTGCTGACGACCCCCATCACGGTGCCGTCGCGCAGGGCGCCCTCGATGGCCCGGCGCTCGTTCGGCAGGTAGCCGCCTCGATAGCCTTGGATCAGGTCCGGGTTCTTGTGGCGTCGCGACATCCGCTCCTTCAAGTAGGTCGTCAACACCTCCACCGTCAGTCGGCTGCGCGCGAAGACGATGGTGGGACATCCCTTCTCCAGGAACCGATCGGCGACGTCGCAGCTCTGCTTGATGACCGACCGGCGGATGCCGAGCTCGCGATTCACCACGGGCGGGTTGTAGAGCAGGAAGTGCTTCTCGCCGGAAGGCGCGCCGTTCTGGTCGACGACCGCGACCTCTTCCTCGAGCAGCCGGGAGGCCAGCTCTCCCGGATTGGCGATGGTCGCCGAGCAGCAGATGAAGCGCGGACTGGACCCGTAGAACTTGCAGATGCGCTTCAAGCGGCGCAGGACGTTGGCCAGGTGGCTGCCGAAGACGCCCCGGTAGTGGTGCAGCTCGTCGAGTACGACGAACTTGAGGTTCTCGAAGAGCTTCACCCAGCGCGTGTGGTGCGGGAGGATGCCCGAGTGGAGCATGTCGGGGTTGGTCACCACGATGTGGCCTGCCGACCGGATCGCGCGCCGGGCGTCCGCAGGCGTGTCGCCGTCGAAGGTGAAGGTCTTGACGTCGCTTCCCGTGGAGGTGACGACGCCGTGGAGCTCGTCGAGCTGGTCGGCCGAGAGCGCCTTCGTCGGGAACAGATAGAGCGCGCGCGACTCCGGCCGCGCCAAGAGCTCGTTGAGCACCGGCAGGTTGTAGCAGAGCGTCTTCCCCGATGCGGTCGGAGTGACGACGACCAGGTTCTTACCGGCGGCCGCCAGCGCCGCGGCCTGGGCCTGATGCGAAAAGAGTTGTTCTATCCCTCGACTCTTCATGGCGGCGACGAGTCGAGGATCGAGGTTATCGGGAAAGGGGGCGGTGACGGCCTCGCGCGCGGGGAGCACCTTCCAGCTGGTGAGGTTTTTCTGGAAGTCGTCGTCCCTGCGGATCTCGTCCAGGAAGCGATCGACGTCGTGATCCGGAAATCCGCGCATGATAGGACAATTTTCGAGATGCTGCGCGGAAAATGTCAAGGAAAGCGGCGAGGCTCGCGATTCGGCAAGCAGCTTCTACTCGCTACTCACTACTCGCTACTCGCTACTTCCCTCGGGCTACCGCACCTGCCGGTTCGTGTTGCCGATAACGCGGTAGTTGGATTCGTGCTCGGTGACGTCGAGGTGCAGGACCATTTCACGGGTGTTGCCTGCGAGGTCCTTGGCCTCGATGTGGATCGTGTCGCTCTCGCCCGCGCTCGGATAGAAGTGCGTGCCCTGGAGTGCGGCGACGCCTCCGGTGTCGATGCCGGTCTCGCCGATCTCCTTGACCGTCGCCGGGAAGTGCTGCTGGGCGGTGCCTTCGACGCCCTTGATGGTGATGCCGATGTTGCGTGCGTCGCTCCCGTTGTCGGCGGCCTTGACGGTCAGCCGGAATCGGACATCCTCTTCCAGGCGGTAGTTGAAGCTGGCCCCCGGCGGGGCCCAAGCCGAAGGATCGCGGAAGTCGAGGACGGTCGTCTGTGCCATCCGCGTCGCGGACGTGGCCGGCAGAACCGTGATCCCCGGTCGGGACTCGGACGGGAAGGCCTTGTAGACGTCTCGCGAGTCGGCGCTGGCCTTGAAGACCTGCCAGTCGTTCACCAGGTCCACGGGCGAGGCCGACCACCCGCGCGAATAGTCCTTCGCAGCTGCGAAGAAGACCGGCAAGGCGCCCTTGAACTCCACGAGCTCGACCAGGATGTTCGGCGGATCGACGTCGAAGACCTGGTTCGTCCCGACCTGGGACGGGCCCGACTTGCGCGCTGCAGCCGATGGGTTGGCGCCCGTGCGGGCCACGTCGCGGTCCTCGCCCTCGGCGCCTGCCTTGGCCAGCAGGTTCGGGCGGTTGTCGAGGAAGATCGGCATCGGCAAGTCCATGTCCTTGAAGTCCCACTGCGTGACTCGGTAGTTGCGATCGGCGTCGTCGCGTGCGGTCTGGTTCGTGACGTTGGTCCAGTCGGTCCGTGCCCACTTGGAGATGTCGGCCAGGATGCGACTGTAGGAGCTGGTGGTGTTGAAGGCCGGGACCGAGTTGCCCTGGATGTTGTCGAACGACACACCGTTACCGAAGGGACCCCAGGTCTTGATCCGGTCGTAGCCGTAGACGTAGGAGCTCTGTGTCGGGAGCTGGTTTTCGCCTGAATCGCCCGGGAAATCGGTCCTCGACAGGTTGAAGATGTTGCCGGTGTGGGAGATGTCGAACCCGAAGTGGCCGGTGCCCTCCTTGAGGCCGACGCCGCCGTAGACGGTGTCCCGGATGCGGATGTCGTCGCCGACCTCGTAGTGGAACTTCGAGAGCTTCGGCCACATGTCGTCCCTGGAAGTGCCCTCCCAGGAGTTGAAGTGAACGTAGGGGTTGTTGTCCACGACGAAGACCCGGTAGAGGTTGTCGTAGCCGGCCAGAGGCAGAGCCTTGCCCGTCTCGACACGAGCCGGTGTGGCGAACTCCATCTGCTGAACCGAGCCGTACTTGACGGGGTCGAAGGTCTTGCTGTTGCCTTGCGCGCTCACCCATGGCGTGGTCGTGTCGAAGACGACGGTCTCCACATAGTCGTCGCCGTCCTCGATGGCCGGGTTGAGGTTGAGCCACTTCGGAGTGTCCGTGAAGACGCCTGCCAGCCGGCTCTTCTTGTAGTAGCCGTACCAGTCGCCCGGGTCGTCGACCAGGTCGTAGTAAACCGTCCGGCCGTTGAATGTCCGGCCGGGCTGGGCCGTGTTGACCCACTTGACGCGCGGGTACTTGATGCGGCAGGCCAGCTGGATGGCGGTCGGGTCGGTCGGGACGTTGAACGCGACGCGCAGGTCCCTGGGCAACACCACGGTCTGCGTGCCACGGCCAGCGGCCAGGGCGCGTGCCAGGTCACGTGACATCAGCGGGATGCGCACCTCCACGGTGCGCGGCGTGTTGATGAGCGAAGCCGGCAGGAAGGTGAGCACGTCGCTCGTCGCCGCGCCCGTTCCGAGCAATGCCCGGCGCAGCGCAGCCGGCGAGGACGGGCTCCCGGCAGGGCCGGTCACCGACGTCACGTTCTGCAGGTCCCAGAGCTCGGCCAGGGTGCCGCTGGCGATCTGGGCGCCGATCCCGGTCGGCACCAGCTGGGACGGCTTGATCGGGTCGGTCGCCTTCAGGTACCACTCGTAGGTGACCGCCTCGAAGTCTTCGCGCTTGAATCCGTCGACGCGCGTGCCGAAGTCGCTCACGCCGTCGCGGATGGCGATCCAGTCCTGCACGGTCAGCTTGGTCTGGTCGACGGACGGGTAGATGTACTGACCCACGCCGCTGTACTTCTTCATGTCGGCGGGGCTGGGAAGTTGGTTCTTGTAGTAGTCGTAGTTGATGCCGTTGTAGTACCGGACCAGACCCTCGGCGAACCAGTTGTTGGCATCGGTGGCCGTTGTCGAGTCCTCGGGCACCTGGGAGGGGCCCTTGTGGTCGATGTCCCAGACGTACTGCTTGTCGATCGGGACGAGGGCCGTCACTCGGACGATCTCCTTGCGCGGCGCCACGTAGACGTAGCCGTTCTGGCCCGAGCGGGCCGAATCGGGCCCGTACTCGGCCAGCTTGACGTCGTCGGCGGTGTTGGCGAAGGTGAGCCCGGAGGTGTCGAAGTACTTGCCCTTGATCTGGAGCTGGACCTCGTACTCGCCCGGATCGCGGAAGTTGTAAGTGAACCTCACGGCAGGGCTCTCACCTGCTCCGGAGGTGCTCCAGCCGGCGGTCTCGCCGGGAGCGTCGGCGGCCACGGAGCTGGTCGCGCTGGTGACCGGGAAGACGATGCCGTTGTTGGACTGGCTCGGCTTGGTGGTGCGAACGCCGTTGTTGTAGGCGGACTTGAGGGGCTCCGACACGGCCTTCACGACCCACTTGCACTTGAACTCGCTCTGGTAGTAGGTGTCGCCGACTCGGGCCGCGACGCCGTCTCCGTCCTGGTCCTCCCCGATGTAATTCTGGTTCATCTTCCCGTAGGGGCCGGCAGAGATGCCGCTCCACGACGGGTAGTTCTCCATCTCGAAGTTCTCGGGGAAGTCCTCCACGGTGACCAGAGGAGTGCCGCTGTCGGGCTTGAAGTCGAGCACGGCCAGCTTCTCCTTCGTGATGGGCGGATCCGTCAGCTTGATCGAGTCGGCGTCCAGGTCGTAGTCGACGACGCCGCCGGTGAACGCCGCGTCCACTTCGGGCGCGTCAGAGGCCTTGAAGGCCAGCTTCGGGTCGCCCGGCGCCTTGTGGGCCGTGCGGGTCCATATCTGGCTGTCCAGGATGATGCCGCCGCGGTCCAGCGCCTTGGTGCGCGCGTCGGTGACTCCGCCAGTCTTCGACTCGTCGACGTTGACGCTGTGCAGCCCGAACTGCTGGGTCTGGCGGTAGTAGAACTTTCGCGCCAGCGTCCCGAAGTAGGTGGTCGTCGTCTTGCGCTTCGTCACCGTCGTGATCTTGTCGACCATGTGGCCGCCGACGTCCTGGTTGAAAATGATCGCGCAGCCGGTGGTTTCATGCGTGGTGGTGATGCTCACCTCGGAGGTCGTCGCTTTCTCGGCCGAAACCGTTTCGACCTTCGGTAGGCTTGTGACGACCGTGGTCGGGACCGCCACCTGTGTGCACTTCTCCTGGGTGGCCTGCGCGTACTTGACGTTGCCGCTGATGACGGCCGGGACCCCGGCGGTGTTGACGCTGATCGTGACCGCGTGCTCGTTGGGGTTGCCGGGGATCTCGGCCCCCATCGTGATGGTCATGTTGTAGCCGACCTGGGCGGTGCCGAAGGCCTGGCTCGACGAAGAGGTCGAGCCGTCCGGGTTCTTCGTGACGGTCTGGATTGTCTTGGTGTTGTCGCCCAGGGTCGGCTGGACGCAGCTGCCGCCGGTCGCGGCGATGCCGCAGAGGGTCAGCGGGATCTTCACCGTCTCGACGACCGTCTCGACCACCTCGGTGGTCTCGGTGGTGCGACCGCCGGGCAGCTCGAGCACCGTGTCCTCGTAGCGGAACGGTCCTGGGGCCAGAGGGTTGGTCACCAGCTGCGGATTCGAGGCGTTGATGGCATCGAAGGCGGCGGTGATGCCCGTGTCGGCCGGGTTCTTCTCCTGGACGAAATAGTAGAGGTTGAAGCGGCCGTCGGAGGTGATGGCCCGGATCTGGTCGCCCAGGCCGGTGACCTTTCCCTTGGTGATGCTGCCGCTCACTTCGGAGCGGTCCTCCCACTCCACGGTCCCGTCGGAGGGCTTGTACCCGTAGATGGTAGCCCCATCCCGGAAGAACTTGCCGCTGACGGAGAAGCTGGTCCCGGGGAGCTCGCTGCGGTAGATGTAGTCGGAAGTGCGGCTCTTGGCGGCGACTCCGAAGGTCTGGATGGTCCCGCTGGTGCGCAGGCTGTGGCCGTCGATGACGTCGGAGGCGTCGACGCCCTGGTTGGTCCAGATGTTGTTGGCCAGGACGTAGCGCAGAACGACCGCGTTGTTGCCCGTCGACTGGATGCCGTAGACGCGCTGCGCTTCTGCGGAAAGGCCTTCGCTGGAGAAGACGATCTTGGCGGGAACGCGCAGCGTGCTCTCGACCCGGTCGCTGCCCGCCGAAGCCAGGCAGCGGTCGCCGCAGCTGGAGAAAAACTCGAGCTCGTAACCCGTGGCGAGGCTGCTGGTGATGGGGTCGCCGAGGGCGACAAGAGCGTTCTTGTTCGCCAGGTCGAGGCCCGGCACCGGGAAGGTGTCGAAGTCGGCAGTCGAGATCCAGTTCTTGATACGGAAGAGGTTTGCCTCGTACCAGCCCGACTTGGCGCGGGCCAGGTTGGGGCCGATGCCGCCGTGGGCGTTACGGCCATTGATGTCCGAGACGTACCACTGGTTCAGGCCGGTCAGCATGTTGGCGTAGGTCGTGCCGCCGTTATCGGGGTTGCGGGAAGGGCCGCCGCCGCTGTTGTTGGCGACCCAGCCGCCGAAGCCGTGATCGGAGTGGACCCGCACGCGCCACCGGTTGTTGAGGAGCGTGTGCGGGGCGGGGACGTAATCGAAGGAAGGGTTGGGGGTGGCGAAGGCGGTGCCGGTGTCCGGCGCGGTGGCCTGCTTTTGCGGAGCGCCCAGGTTGAGGATGCTGAGGGAGCCCGTGGCCTTGTTGATTTGCAGAACGGCGCCATCGGGCACCGGTGGGGTGAGGGCCGACAGCGCCTTGCGCCCGCCGGTCCCGCTGTCCTCGAGCACCGTGACGCGCGCGAACTTGTCGACGGCCAGGCCGCTGCTCTGGCCGATGGAGAAGAGCCACTGGCCGACCAGGGTGAAGGTCTGGTCGGTTCGCCGGAACCGGTAGACGCCGCCGGTGTTGTTACGCTTGTCCTTGAGGCGAAGGTAGACGTCGCCCGAGCGAGCGTCGATCGCCTGCACCAGGCGCGGATCGCTCAGCTCCAGGAAGGCCTGTGCAGAGCCCGTCGAAAGCAGGACCAGCAGTCCCGCGAGCACCATCCGCTTCATCGAACCTCACCCTTTCCTCTGGAGCATCTGAAGGGTCTGGAGCAGGAGCTTTGCGCGCTCCTCCTCGACCTTCTGCTGCCTCAAAATGAACGCCAGCACTTCCAGTGTCAGGTCTCGGCCCCCGGAAACGATCAACCGGTTGATGGGCCGGCTCATGCCGGTCGCCAGCACCTTGGAGCGGTGGGCCGTCCACTGTTTCACCAGGCTGGCCATCTGCGCGCGGGCCTCGTCGGCCGAGAGCCCCTTTTCGCTCGTCGTGTTCCAGAACGTCGCATACGGGTTGTCGAAGGTCTCCACCGGCAGCTGCCAGCTCTCGGGAGCGACGGTGGGTGGGCGGCTTGCATCGGGCATGACGAAGGAGCTGTTGAGCACCGTGCCGTAGCCGCGGGCCTTCGCCACCGTTTCCGCCGCCCGGGCGATCTCGGATTCGATCGTGGCCAGGTTTTCCTCGCGCTGCTGCGCCGGCACGTGAACCTGCTGGCGGGCCTGGTCGTCCAGCTTCAGCATCTCGTCATTGAGCTTCAGATACTGGGCCTCCAGCCGCTGCCGGCTCTTCCAGAAAGTCTCCTCGAGCCGGGCGATCGCGGCTCCGACGTCGATCTTGCCGGCCTGGTTCTTGGTCTCGAAGATCTTCTGGTTCAGCTCGGTGCGCATCTGACCGATCTGCTGGCTCACATCGAAGCGCTGGCGGGCTAGCTCCTCGTAACGGCCTCGGTTTCTTTCGGCGGCCTGGGCGCGAGCCTGCTCTCTTTCGCGCACGATCCTCGAGCGGCCCGCGGGGGTCGTGCCCGATGGAAACTGCTTCTCGAAGGTCCCCGAGTCGAAGTCGAACTGCTGCATCTTCGGGTGAAAGAGCATGACGAAGGCGATGTCGACACTGGCCACGCCCGGGATCACCTGCGCCGGGGGGGGGGACTTCGGCAACCCCAGCAGCCGGTCCGATTCGGCCACCGGGTCGTCCTGGGCGAGCGCGAGGCCGGCTCCCATGATCAGAGCTGCAAGGATGACGACTGCTGCGCGAGTGGCCGTGACCGGTTGGATCGAGACCTTCAAGTGAGCTCCTGGCTGGATGAGCCGACAAAATTCCTAGAATAAGTATAGCAGCGGGAACGCCAAGCGAGAAGCCGCGAATCGGCTTCCTCGCGAATACTCCGACTTCGCGTCCCGGCACACGACGCACCGCGGCATGAATGGCCGGGCGTCAGCCTGGCTCGCCTGCGTGCCTGAGGTTACCTGCCCGCGGGTCTGCCTTGCGTGGCTCCCGGTGGCGGAGCCGTCGAAGCGGCCTCGGCGGGGAAGAGCTCGTTCCAGCGAATCTTCTTCGCAAACGAGTCGCTCACCGTCGTCGTTCTCATGATGACCAGCCACAGGATCACGCAGAGGGCCGTCCAGAGTCGCGAGCGGGCCAGCCCCAAGCTGATGTGCTTGAGGACCTCCTCGATCACCATCCGCAGGGCGACGGCTCCCAGAGCGACCAAGATTCCTCCCGGTACGTGATAGAGCCCGGCCAGCAAGAGCTCCTTGTGGGGAAGTTCCTTGGCCCAGAGCGCGTCGGTGATGTCGGCGAAGATCATGGCGCTTCCCTCGAGGGATTCGAATCAATTGGCAATTCGCAATAATGCAGAAACTCCAGGCAGACCGCCACGGGGGTGGCGGCCTGCCTGGTTAGGTGCTCTCTCAATTTGGGTCGGCCCGGAAGGACTACTTCGCCGGCGCCGGCGCCGGCTGCTGGGCAGCACCCGGCTGGTTCTGCCAGGGCTTGTCGGCGGCCTGGTCGACGCGATTCTTTGCGTCCTGAACGCCCGACTGCACGCCGGTGTAGATCTCGCCCGTGCTCGAGCGAATCGCGTTGATCGCCAGAATAGCGAACATCACGAAAATGACCAGCAGCGCGCCGTACTCCACCAGGTCCTGACCCTTCCTGCTGTGGTACTTCCTCATCGCTGAGGACCTCCTTGAGGCTTGCGCCCCGTCTCCCTGAACCCCGCAGTCATGTTGCCCTTCTTGTCCGAATCATCTTAACACAGACGGGGGGCCTGTCAACCGGCTTGAAATTCGCCTATCCTTCAGCATTCGTGAGGACCCCTACGTCCATATCCGTGATTATCGTGACTTTTCGGAGCCGCGACGTCCTGGAAGGGTGTCTAGCGTCGTTGCAAGCCACCGCTGAGCCCGGGCTTTCTCTCGAAGTCCTGCTCATCGACAATGCTTCGGCAGACGGCACGCCCCGGTGGGTTCGGGCAAATTACCCATCCGTCCGAGTGCTCGAGAACCCCGTGAATGTCGGGTTTGCCAGGGCATGCAACCAGGCGCTGGCCCTCGCCTCAGGGCAGTACGTGTTGTTCCTGAACCCCGACGCGCGCCTGACACCGGGTGCCCTGGACGCCATGATTCAGCGCCTGCTCCAGGAGCCGCGACCCGGGCTGCTTTCACCCAGGCTCCAGGGCGGCGGCCCGTCCGCGTGGGGCCGCTTTCCGACGCTCGGCCGGCTCGCCGCCCGTCGGCTTGGCGCCCGGCCTGAGCCTGAGCCCGGCGAGGGGCCCGTGGATTGGGTGCTGGGGGCCTGCATGCTGGGCCCCGCGGAAGTCGTCAGGGAGCTTGGCGGCTTCGATGACGACTACTTTCTCTACGGCGAGGACCTCGATCTCTGCGATCGCATGGCGGCGGCCGGCCGCACTGTGGTTTACTATCCCTTGGTCACGGTGACTCACCTGGGCAATGATCGCTGGGACCCCGACAGGCTCGAGCGAGTCTACGGAGCTGTCCTGATGTTCTTCAAGAAGCGGCGGAGCCTGGTCAGTTACGTGGCTGTCTGGATTGGACTGCAGCTTCTGAAACTGTGGCGGGGGATTGAGAATCGAGAATCGAGAATCGAGAATTGAGAATTGAGAATCGAGAGGCGGGAGTGAGCTTCACGACGTGGTGGTACCGCATGGCTTGCGAACTTCAGCCTTCCACCTTCCACCTTCTTTCTTCTGACAAACGATGCGTCTCTTTCTAGGAAATCCACCCTGGTATCGCGAAAACCTCTACTTCGTCCGCGCCGGGTCGCGCTGGCCGCACTTCGAGGAGAAGGGCTGCACCTATACGCCCTTTCCCTTCTACATGGCGCATGCCGCCGCCATGCTCGAGGCTGCGGGCCACGAAGTCGGCGTCTGCGACGGCGTCGCCGAGGGCATCCAGCAGGACGAGTACATCCGGCGCGTGGTCGAGTTCGCGCCCGACTTCGTCTTCCAGGAAACCTCCACGCCCTCCATCCAGGAGGATCTCGACATCGTCGCCCGCATCCGGCAGCAGCTGCCCGAGGCCCTCTATGGGATGGCCGGCATGCACGCGCCGATGTTCACGCCTGAGTTTCTGGAGAAAACGCCGTCGGTGGACGTCAGCTTCGTCGGCGAGTACGAGCCCACCCTGGTCGATCTGGCTGCCGCGCTCCAGACCGGCGTGACGGACTTCAGTCGCATCCAGGGCCTCGTCTGCCGCAACGTCGAGGGCCGGGTCGTGGCCACGGGTCGCCGGGAAATGCTGGCCAACGTCGACGACTACCCCTGGCCGGCGCGCCACCTCTTCCCGATGGAGCGCTATCACGACGAGCCGGGCGATATCCCGCAGCCGTCGGTGCAGATGTGGGCCTCGCGTGGATGTCCCTACCACTGCAACTTCTGCGTCTGGCCGCAGCTCATGTACGCCAACAACCGCTACCGTCCCAGGGCGGCGGCCAGCCTGGTCGACGAGATGGAGCACCTGGTCAAGGAGTGGGGCTTCAAGTCCGTCTACTTCGACGACGACACCTTCAACATCGGGAAGCCTCGGCTGATGGAGTTCGCCCGGGAGATCCAGCGCCGTCGCCTGAAGGTCCCCTGGGCGGCCATGTGCCGGGCCGATCTGATGGACCGCGAGCTGCTCGAGGCGCTCAAGGCGTCGGGACTGACGGCCGTCAAGTACGGGATCGAGTCGGCCGACCAGGCGATCGTGAACGACTGCGGCAAGGCGCTATCGATCGCGAAGGTGAAGGAGACCTGCAAGATCACGACGGAACTGGGCATCCGGATGCACCTGACGTTCATGTTCGGGCTGCCGGGTGAGACCAAGGAGTCCGCCGCTGCGACGAAGGCGCTGGCGCTGGAGCTGAACCCGCACTCGGCGCAGTTCAGCATCGCCACGCCATTCGTCGGCAGCCGCTACTACGACCAGCTCAAGACGAGCGGCCACCTGGAGAGCGAGGACTACGGACGCTTCGACGGCTACCACACCACAGAGGTGTCGACGGATGCTCTGAGTCCGAAGGACCTGGAGGAGATCGCCGCGGACATGCACCGGCTCTGGCTGGAGCACACGGTGCGGCGGGGGCCTGCAGGTCCGGCCGTGCCGCATGAGCGCGAGGGCGTCTCGATCGTGGTCCCGCACCTGGCAGGCCGGGAGATGCTGGGGGAGTGTCTGTCGTCGCTGGCCGCGCAGCACGAGAAGCCGCTGGAGGTCCTGATCGTCACGCGCGAGCCCGCGGGCGAGCTGGCGGAGCGGTTCCCCAACTTCCGCTGGGTCGACTCGCCGCCTGAGAGGCCCGGGTTCGCGGCCGCGGTGAACGCCGGTATCCGCGCCTCGCGGGGGGCCTACATCGCGCTCTTGAACGACGACGCCATCGTGCAGCCGACCTGGCTCGGCGAGCTGCGCGCCGCACTCGAGAAGACGCCGCAGGCCGGGTTCGCCGCGAGCCGAGTGCTTTGCTACGAGGACCGCCGGGTGCTGGAGAGCGCCGGCGACAGCGTCACGCTGGCCGGTTACGCCTTCAACCGAGGCAGCGGCGAGGAGGACGGCCCGCGGTACAACGAGAAGGGATTCCTCTTCGGGGCCAGCGCCTGCGCCGCGATGTACCGCTACTCGATGCTCTCCGACATCGGCTTCTTCGACGAGGACTTCGAGAGCTACCTGGAGGACGTGGACCTGTCGCTCAGGGCGAACCTCTGGGGATACCGCTGTCTCTACGTGCCCGCGGCAGTCGCGTTCCACCGGGGCGGCACGACTACCGGCGGCCGCCGGGACGCGGAGACCGTGCGGCGGCTGGCGCGCAACACGGTCGGCCTGATCCTGAAGAACTACCCGCGCGAAGTGTTCCAGAAGCACTCCGTGAAGATCGCCATCTACCTGGCCTTCATGCTGGTCTACCACACCTTCTGGACCCGTCGCGGCCCCAGCTACGCCCGCGGCCTGATGGAAGCCTGGAAGGGGCGCGAGCTGATGCTGGCCAAGCGCAAGCGCGTCCTGGGCGGCATGCGTGTCAGCCAGGGCGAGGCCTATCGGATGCTCTGGGACGGCCAGAAGGACCTGGACGAGTTCAAGGTCACGCGTCTGCCTCGTTTCCTGCGCGCCCTCGGCCTGGCGTGAGGCCTCAGGCCTCAGAGGCTGTGAAAAAATCGCCCCTTTCTCAAGCCGGGCCATGGACAGGATCCGCTCGGCGTGGGATCATCGCTGCGGAGGTTCGACAGCGAGGAGAGCGGCATGCAGGGCGA